>CAZVOU010000399.1:0-3852 GCA_964628605.1 uncultured Syntrophaceae bacterium | reverse complement strand
GCACATATAGAGTCTGTCAGAGCAGGCATTTTGTGGTATGGACCAATTTCCCTTGTGGGCTTCTTTTTCGGAAAAACCCTCAACAATCCGCTTTTGGATGAATCAGCGAATGAGCCGAACCAATAGCAATTTAAGTAGTATGGGCCTCGCTCCAAGTCCCGCACATGAAAACCCACAGTCTCGAGCAAATGGATTATCGGAATCCTGTAGGCGCCCATACCCATTTCCATGAACAGATGTAAATTACGGTACCATCTGACATCGCGTGTGGCATCCCTAGAGTAATAAACACCGTTCTGTATTGCCACTGTCCGGCCACCATCGCGCGGGATATCAATCACGGGGGCGTTCTTTACCAGGCTTCTGGAAAACTCCTTTGTCCAGTCAGGTTTTTTCAGCATGGTCACTCTCCTTGAATTTGCTTGGAATTAGTTCAGGAAGCCACAATTTCACTCGGGCATTACTCCGTGATTTTAATGGTTCGTAGTAGCTTGCCGGAAGACGAACGAACCTCGATTCTATTTCCGATTCTACGGGATGTTTCCACCAGTTTCCCTGCTGGATCCCGGACTTCAGTCCTGTCACCCCTTGTAGTAGTCGTGTACTGCAGTTTGCCGGAAGGAGAGCGAATTTCTTTCCGGACCGATCTTGTCTCACCGAAAACTAGCGTCGAAAAACCAAGAATCGTGATCATCAATACGATCATTTTCATCTCAAATTCTCCTTTTTAGGAAGCGCCTGCCAGGGTTTCCAGGCAGTTACTTTTTTTAAAAACCTATCCTTGATAAGCCCGAATGTATTAATTTCAGCCTGGATTCTTCTTCCAATGCTGAAAGAAGAGCCGCATGAGTTTTTGAGGGTTTGAACCTGAACCTGTCTCGAACCGATTTGAAGTCACCTGGAGCCAGATTGTCCATCTTTGAGAGTCTTTGTATTACGGACTCATCAGGTTTCGGGGTGACCAGCGGAGCCAAGTAGGACCTGTAGAAAATTGCATTGCAATCCGGTTTGAGATATCCGAACTCTATCTTATGGCTGAATCTTCTAAGGCTTGCGCTATCGAGATCTCTAATCCTGTTTGTTGTAAATATCTGAATGCCGTTGAATGACTCCATCCAGGTCAGAAACTCGTTTGTGAAACTCAATTCCCACGAGTGTTCAGCCCTATCCCTTCCGAAAATAAGAGAGTCAGCCTCATCGAAGATCAGGACGGCATCCTGGGATTGAGCTTCTTCATACGCCATTCTTATGTTTTGTTCCGTTTGGCCAACCCACTTTGAAAACAGGTCACTTGCCCTCTTGAACAAGACCTCCTTCCCCAGATGTGTGGCGATATGCCTGGCCAGAGCGCTTTTCCCGGTGCCCGGAGCGCCGTGAAAAAGCAGAGACATCGATATTGAGCCGCGTGATCTGTTTTTCCTCGAATATTCGGCAAAGGCTTTCAATTCGCTCAACAACGATTCGGCGTCTGTGCCGGATAGACTGAGCCCATTTACGCTAAAGTTGTTGTTATCGGTTTGAAACTTATCGTTTAATCTACCTCCA
Organism: uncultured Syntrophaceae bacterium; assembly: GCA_964628605.1. GTDB lineage: Bacteria > Desulfobacterota > Desulfomonilia > Desulfomonilales > Desulfomonilaceae > CAITZA01. The sequence goes on along the minus strand of CAZVOU010000399.1, from coordinate 2,307 downwards.
TTCGACAGGGCCAAATGAGACTCCAGGGCCAGGGTGACAAGTCGCCTGAATGCGCCACTCCTGCAGATCCCCGATTCGGTAGCCTTTCGAATAGCCTGATCAATAACACCGGCGCTCACAGGGAAACGCCCGGCTAGATTCGATATCTCGCAGTCGCCAAAAAATCGTTTCACCTTGTGTTTCCTGATTATCGAATTCCAGAGATTGATCCTCTGTTGAGGGCTGAAAGACTTGAAACGGACACTCATTGCCATACGCCTAGTTACTGACTCCTCGATATTTTCAGTGGAGTTCACTGTCCAGATCATTCTGACACCAGGCCTTTGGAGAACGTCGTGGAGCCACGGCTTGTCCGGAGTCTCTCCAAAGAATGACCAGGAACCACGTGTGTTCAGGATCAAATCCATGTCGTCCGCTACAAACAGGGCGTTTTCGGTCTCACTTGCCATGTTTACACAGGCGGCGACGGCAGCTCTTCGTGAACTTGAGTCATCCTTGCCGGCGAGATCCATCTGGTAGCAGTCCATGCCCAGTTTTTTTGCAAGACCGTAGGCGTATGTTGTTTTTCCGGTTCCAGGGGGACCATAAAGAAGAATGTGTGTAGAAGTGCCAGGTCTACAGGAAAGAAGACGAAGAATGCTATCGGTTACCTCTGGATCTATCATGTGGGCTTCAAGCGGAATCAGATCGCAACTCATCTTTCTTATGAACTGGTTCCTGAATTCTTCGGGTGAAAGGTATTGAAGTTTCCTTGCAAATTCCTGCTTCAGCTCAACACGTGTCCTGAAGGTCTCGGTATCAAGAATTCCTATCTGATGAAGCCTTCCTCCAATAGCGTCGACCAGGTTTGACTCGCTGCAACCAATTGCAGTCGCCAGCCTTTTTCGTCCAATATAGTCAGTGCATTCCAGATGAGTTTCAAAGAAGAAAGTTGCATCTCCCCATGTAGAGGTGATGAAGAGAAATAGACAGAGTTCCACTTCTATCTCGTTGAGACCGAACATTTTCTGGAATGATTCAAGATTGTTTTCAAGAGGAGTGGAAGATTGCCGGGTTAATTCACTGCGACGAACTTCCAAGATATCAATCAATTCGCTTCCAAACCGGTGACGTTGATTTGCGTTCATCATTTTGAAAGTCTCGAAGCATAAATTGGAAAAATCCCACGAATCTACAATAGCTTTTTCGTCATCTGAATGCTCCTGTTTGTCCTCCGGCCTCAGATCCATCATTGAATCAAGAAGGCTAGCTGATAGTTCGGGACTCAAAAGAAGTACGAGTAAGTCAAAAGCTTCTCTGGTCAACTTCATCCCCCCCATGATCAAGCGTTCCATATAACGCAACAGTTTTACGTGAATGAATGCGGCAGATTCATCGTTGGCGTCAATCAAACTGCCAACATCCGCCCTGCTTCGTCTGCCCCGCGATCTTTTCATGCTTTCACCCTCTTTCCAGTCTTTTCATGTACGTTTTTTGGCCTTTTAAAAGGGTTATAAGGCGGTATCGTTCCATTAGGCGGTATATGTATGTCTTTTTTTGTCCTTTTTTGTGGAAACATGGGAACGCCTGCAGTAAGATAACTTCAGTTAGCAGGACTCAGCTCTCATCGTCTTATCATCATTAACAAACCATACCCGGACTTACTCCGGTCTAATGAGGGGCTGCTCGGATGCCGAAAAAGCGCGACATGGACAAGAGTTATGGCGAGAAAGTCATCAGTCTTTTTGCCGGCCTGTTATTTTCGGGACGGCCGCGGAGTCTGACCGAACTGGCCAACGCCATGAACTGTTCCAAACAGACCATACTGCGCATACTCGCTGACATAGAATCTTCCTACCAAGTTCAGGTAGACAGGACTACTCGAGGACGTGAAGCGATTTTCCGGATCAAGGCTCAGAAACCACCTCCAGCAGCTTATCTGACACCGAATGAAATGGACCTGCTGTGGATGTGCCACGCGTTTACGGAGAGGTTGCTTGGCAAGAAACTGTTTGATGAGGCCAAGGATGCGCTGGACAAAAGCCGGACCCTCCTGAAAGATCCCGGCTACATTTATGATTCCAATTTCGCCTGTTTGTTCTCAGGCAGCATTGATTACACGAGGCATCAGGAGACAATAACCACTCTTATAAAGGCCATGAGCGACAAAAGCCTGTGCAAGGTTGTCTACAAGTCGCCATGGAATCCAAAACCCAAGACTTTCTACATAAAACCGTTGAAGATATTTTCCTATAAGGAGGCATTGTACCTCCATGCGCTCAGGGCGAAAGATCCCTGGCAGAAGAAGTATGTTGAGCCGGAATTTGA
>CAZVOU010000398.1:0-6609 GCA_964628605.1 uncultured Syntrophaceae bacterium | reverse complement strand
ACCCTCATCTTCATGAAGGTGTGAAAAGACGATAGAAATTTAAAATCAGGACGATCTTTAATTATCCTGGGAAGCTGATCCACACGATATAATCTCAAAACATACGTCACAGTTCCTATGAGCAAAAAGAACGCTACACAGATGGACCCAAGTAGAAGTCTGGAATTCTGGTTTAATACCATGCTAATGGTAATGACACAGAAGATGGCGCTGATCACATAGAACATGTCTACGACCAGCCTGGGCCGACCGAATACTTCCATAAATCTGTGATGGAGATGGTCAGCGTCAGGCAGGAATATTTTTCTCCCACTCAGCCACCTTCTGATTACAGCCAGGGCCACGTCTATGAGAGCCACTCCAAAAGGCATCAGGGCCGCAATTAACATGCTCATGGTACCGGAGCGTTGCCCTGGAGATATTGCCATGTTGCTGGTCGCCAACACGCTCAGAAAAAAACCGAGCGTAAGACTGCCTCCATCTCCCATGTAAATGGATGCCGGATGGAAATTGTATCTCAGATAGCCCAATAAACTGCCCGCCAGAGTAAACACCAGAACAGCGGCAATGACATCTTCCTTGAAGTAAGAGATTATTCCGCTGGTTATTGCCGCAAAAAGACACACTCCTCCGGCCAGGCCATCTATTCCGTCTATCAGGTTGATAGCGTTCGTGATGGTGATGACCACCACTCCAAGAATCAGGTAGCCCAAAAAGCCGAATTCAACCATACCAAAAAATGGAAGGGTGGTATTTCCAATTGTATGCCCACCCCATATCAGTATGAGCACACCTATCAGTTGGCCACCAAGTTTCTCTCTCCAGTTGAGCTTAATCACATCATCCAGAGTTCCCAGAAGAAGAATCCAGAATGTCGCCATTAAAAGTGAAACTAACTTAAGATAAATATCTTTGCCATAGTGAGTTGATCCAATGGCATTGGCCAGAAACAAGCTAATAAACACAATGATTAAAGGCAGAAATATCGCCAAGCCCCCCAGCAGGGGAACCGGCTCTTCGTGATTACGTCTCCCTCCCGGATATGCCATGATGTCATTTCTCATGGCTATTCTTTTAACCACAGGGACGAGGGCCAACGTGACCACCAGGCCAAATATGGTAGCTACAAGGATTGATAGCTCGGGAGTCAACAGTTTATTCCTGATTCCTGATCCTGACCCAAAGGAGGCCAAGACTTATCTTACGGCTTGCAGTCAGTCTAAACCCACACCGCCTTACACCAAAAGCCTTGCCGATAAAAGAATTTTCAGTCCTATGATACGCCTCTAATATACTAAAAAAAAGTTTTTTTTAAAAAACTTACCTACTGACGCAAACTACAATCAGCTTGACTATATCATCCGCTTTGCCTAGAAACAGTAGGGATTCACTTTCGTTCATGGCAGGAGAGGACAAAGATGGGGAATGACAAAGATAAATGGCTTAATATACTAGCGTTAACAACTGTTATCCTAGCTCTTGGAGCTACAGTTTCTACTCTCAGCGTGGGTAAGTACTCTAATCGCGGCATATTGAAACAGACTCAGGCATCAAATCAATGGGCTTACTACCAGGCAAAAAGCATCAAAGGTTACCTTTATGAACTCCAAAAGGAGAAATTGGAAGCCGATTTGAGATTGTTACCATCAACAACTCCACAGGAGGCCATTGACGATCTCAAAAGGAGAATTGAATCCTACGCTTCAAATATAAAAAGATACGAGTCCGAAAAGCAGGACATTCAGAAACTGGCGATGGCGCTTGAAGCAGAGCGTGACCAGGCTTCCGTCCACTCCCAGCAGTTCGGCATTGCAGTAATTCTACTTCAACTAGCAATTCTGCTTTCATCGATAGCCAGTGTCATGAAGAAAAAACCCGTGTGGGTTTTGGGAATCTTTTTGGGTTTGGCAGGATTCATCTATATCGCAAATGGACTTTTTCTGATTTTTTAGTTTAACTGTGAAGGACCATCGATTGTTTCCTTACTCTTTAGCAATGTTAATTGTGACAATTAATTTGTGAATTATTGGTGCGCCTGAGTTCAAACTCGAAACTTGATTGCTTCCGTAATGAGAGATTTTGCAGAAAAATATTTCAGCGTTTTTCACAACGAGTATCCCAAACTCCTATGGATAGCGTCGGTCTGCTTTTTTCTATTTTTTGTGACAGCCCTGTTCAGAAACTTTGTTGACACCACTTTCCTCAAAAGATATGGCCCTCAAGCCATTCCCATGATGCTGCTAACAAACGCCATCCTCACTGTGGCGCTTTTTGCGGTAACAGACAAACTTCTAAAAATATTTCCAGACAGAGTTATTCTCTCTTGTTTTCTGATCATAAGCGCATTGTCCGCTCCGGTTTTCGACTTGATGATTGCCTCAGGATCAATGGTTGTTTACCCTGTCATTTACCAGTTGATGCTGCTGATTGATTCAGTGCTTTTTGTTCACATCTGGAACATTGCGGGAGACATGTTCAACGCCCGTCAGGGGAAGCGCATTTTCCCACTGATTACCGCCAGCCAGCTTCTTGGAACCATTGTGGGAAGTTTTTCCACCGGGTTGCTGGTTTCAGTCGCCGGAGAAAAACATATACTCCTTATCTTCGCCGCAGTTTATATGGCCGTAGGTATTTACATGCTCAAGACCGGGCAAAAGGTATTGGGCTCCTCGGAGAGACTTGTCATAGAAGGGCAGATCAACTGTGCGAAAGTCCGCTTGCGCCAAGTGCCCGGACTCATGAAAAAGTATCCCATCATTAAATTTCTTGTCATCACCGGCCTGATTCCAAATATCCTACTGCCCATATTTTTCTTTCAGTTCAATACTATAGCTAACGGCTCTTTTGCCGATGAACAATCGCTAATAACTTTTTTCAGTATTTTCAGGGGCCTGACTACTCTTGTCACTTTTTTCGTGCTTTTTTTCTCCCCAAATTTGCTCTCATTCCTTGGACTTCCCAATTCGTCGCTGTTGTTTACGTTCAACTTCACAGCTCTGTTCGCTGTCTTGCCATACGCTTTCAACATATTCGTGGCGGCCTACGGCCAATTTTCCACAATTTTAATTCAGCGCGCCGTGGCCGGTCCGGTCAACAAAATACTCTACAGCATCGTTCCCACGGATTTGCAAACGTGGAGCAGGACTTTCATACGAGGGAGTGTCCTCAAGATTGGAATGTTCACCGGTTCAATTTTCATGCTGGTTTCAAAACCATTTCTCGATGCGCGTGATCTGTCTTACGTCGGGCTTATCCTGTCGATCGTCCTGTTGACAGAAACGCTTCAGTTCAGGTCACTATATAAACACGTGCTAAAACAGGTTTTGACACATCAGGAAAACCCGGCGGACATTCCTGGATCAGAAAAAAACGTTCAATTCGACCATTTCTCTACCAGAGACGGACTTGTTCATCAAACCATCGAACTCCCCTTACCCACGAGAGAATTCTGCCCGGAAACATCATCGATCGGGAGCGCGCAAGAAGCATTGTCGCTCATGGAACAAGAATCCGGACCTTTCCTGATGGAAGCCATCGCATTCTTCTCAAAGAACCACGACTTCAGGGCTGTAAGAAAACTTGTCCTGATGCTTTCCAGCAATGATGACAGGGTAAGAAGCGCTTGTGTGGACGCTCTAAGACGTTACCCCAAAACCGTCCTGCCATTTCTGGAGGCGTCTCTGCTAACCAGTGACCTAAGGGCTAAACAGGGGATTCTGGAAGTTATACGCCTGTCTTATTCGATCAATGAATTTGAAAATAACGTGCATCTCAACATTGCCGTAACTGAAGTATATACGAATCTGATCTATATACATCGACTGGAGCCTTTAAGTGTCAATAAAAACAGTAAAATGCTTATTAAACACCTACATGAAACCAATGAAGAGATATTGAGGCTTATTTTTTATGGATTGTGGGTTTATCATTCAGACATGAGGCTGATGTATGACGCAATAAAATCGGATAAAGCTGCAATAGCAGTTGAGTTATTGGAAACTACTGTTCGTAGGGATGTTTCGTCGTATTTGATACCTTTGCTTGAAGACATTCCGGTCGAACGCAAGATAGAACTGGGCCGATCCATGTTGCTCCTAATCAGGGATGACACCATCAACCGCACTCTGACTCTCCTGGCCCAGTCAGATGATCGACTAACCAGGCTGCTCGCAATCGCATCCATTTCAGATGTATGGCCTGATGAATCACTGATTCCTGTAGTAGAGTCAAGACTTTACGATGAACATAAGGATGTCAGGGAGGCGGCGAATATGGTTCTAAAAAAACAGGATGATCAGGAATCAACAATGATTGATACAGTAGAGCTTATAGAAAAATTCAGCCTTTTCCCGATATTTGAAGGTATGTCGACCAGAGAGCTTCATGCGTTGGCAACAGTGACCGAGATCCGGAATTTTGAAGTGGGTGAGACAATAATTCAGGAAGGGTCAGAAAATTTTTCGATTTACTTGATCACTTCAGGACTCGTGCGAGTATACAAGAACTACAATGGGCCTATGCAGACCCTCAAATTCAGCATCGGGACCGGATCTTTTCTCGGATTTGTAGGAATGTTCACAAACACGCCGGTGGAAGTGACTTGCGTGGCGTCAGAGCCAACGGAAACTTTTGTGCTTCCTCAGGTCCAGTTTCAGGGAATCATTCGGGTCTATCCACAGATTGCCGTCAACCTCTGCAGATTCTGCGCAATCAAATTCAAGGAATTTTTTGATATTTAGCCGCATCCGGTTCAGAGCAAAAAGTTTATGCGTTAAATTTCCACATCAGCAGGCCTGAAACTTCCCGGCATAAATTTGGTCGTAGAAAATCCTCAAACGGTCAGACGCGACAGAATAAATAATGTTTCTTCCCGCCTGAAGAATCCCAGCGGCGCCTGTTAACTTGTTAAAAGGCAAGTCAAGTAGTTCGGGCCACTCGGAAGCCAGGATGTCATCAGCGAGCCTTTGTCTTCGTCTGGGCTCAACTGGTGAATTCAGGATGGCCTTAAAGATTGATCGGTCGTTGAACGGAAATATTCTGGCCTGATGCATCCCGTCTTGACCATACTGAAGTGGACCGGCCCAACATCCAAGACGTTGTTCGATATACATCAGGTCCAGTATTGTATTCCAGGTGAGATGAGATATTTCATTCAGCCAGGCTTCGGTGTTTGACACAATCTTGCCTAATGCCGGAAGTTTTGCGCGCTTCAGTATCTCCTGCGCTGTCAGGCTTGCAAGGTTTTCATCCCCATCTCGCCAGTAATAGGCCCTTCCAACCTCTCCAGCGCAACCGGGCAGGAAAGCCCTATGATGGTCTATCTTTCTGGATGTTGGATGGATTCTCCAGATCTCACCAGCAACACAGTGCCCTGTGCGTGACTGCCAATCATGCAGTTCGGATGTGCTCGCCAATTTCACACTAAGGGTAACGTGGTTGAGTTTCAGCTTTTTGGCAAGTTGGCTACCCACCTCGCTATCGACCCCGGAAGGAACCCATACCCCGGTGTGAAACTTTATGCGCTGTAATACATCCCTGCTGCAGGCCAGGAGCATTCGGCTGTCCCTTCCTGCCGTCAGCGACATCTGGAGAGGATATTGTTTTGAGACTGCCAGAATATTTTTCTTGAGACTTTCCACAACAGTCTTTACGGTCGCCCCAAAATCATTGTTTCTGGAATTTAGGTCACCTGGTTTAGGCCAATGACGTATGGGCGCCCAGTCTTCCAAATCAAGATAGTGATTAGGCAACAGGCGCCTCACATTTTTCATGGGAGTCAGACCGGAGGGATACCATGCGTCGCTTTCAGGCATACCTAGCGCCCTGATCATCTCATGGTCTCCGTCCCTTTCGAAATCCGCAACCAGAGTGGTGGTGGATGCAACAGATTGGTGTTCGGTGGAATAAACCACCGCCAGTGACCCGCACGAATCCAGATAAACTCTACTGGTTTGGGAAGTCAAATATGCGCATGCAAATCGACCGGACAAAGAACAAACCCAGGATTCAAAGTTGTCCGCTTCACACAATTCGTTTTCCAGAGTCAGCTTTGAGTTTAGTAATTGCGCTTTTTGTGTTATAGCATGTCCCAGCAACCATCCGATTGCCTGACCATTCGGCCGGCATATTTCGATAACAGGTAATGATCTATGGCTAGAGAGGAACCAGTCATCTATTTGCCTGGTTTTCCATTTAATGGGGAAACACTTTTCAGATTTCGAGAGAACGAACTGTCCATCGAATTCATTTTTCTTCAGTGCCATTATGCTCTTTCTCCAGTGGAGACCCGATTCATGATTGGTCAGTTATATGTTGGAACGATTCGCCTGTTCTATGACTCCGCCATTACGTCTGACATTTACGGCCATTGGAACGTCTGGAACCAAACGGAAGAGTTATAGACAATTTTTATATGCAATTCAATTCATTAGCTATACTCTTGAATTAAGGAATTCTCAAGTTTGTTTTTTATCCCAGCATAGTAGTCCACGAATCTGACACCCGAACGGATTGGAATGACAATGAAATCAATTTTTAGCGCAAGGTGTCAGAACCAACAAATTCTGGCCAAACAGGAGACATGATGAAAAAGAATGTGCCGGCTTCCAT
>CAZVOU010000397.1:0-2442 GCA_964628605.1 uncultured Syntrophaceae bacterium | reverse complement strand
GCCTTGAGGAGTTTCATCCCATCCATTCCAGGCATCTGAATGTCTGTGAGCACTATGTCCGGCTTGATCTTGGAAAAATATTCCAGCGCCTGATCTCCGGATGTAGCCACAATGGGGTCAAAACCACTCATAAAAAGAAGTTCCGAAAGAAATCCAACTGCATCCACGTCATCGTCTACAGTCAGCACGCAAGGATTGTGTTTGTGTGATTCAATCGATGACCCGGCGAATACACTTTCTCCATTGTTCAAGACATCCGCACTCACTTCAACACTCCAATACGACCATTTTTTCTATTTGACCAACACCGGCCCGACCTAACCCCAACAGTATAACCGAAAGAAATGGCCAAAACCCGTGGAATGTTCCGTCAATATCACTCTCCAGATGATCTGTCGCTTTTTTGCTAAACATCAGGATCCTTAAAGCCCCTAAATTAAAGCTCCACTGAGCTTTCCGGCAATCAATAAAGTGGGACTTGATAAAAACTGTGGGCCTATGACACATCTCTTCCTGTGACTGGGTCGCTACAAGACAGGATTCAGTCCTGCCAGGAATTATGTAGTTACCTAAGGCATATTGGTTAGGATTGTCCAACTGGATTATCGTACTTTTTGTAAACATTAATATTGACGTTGAGTCAAACAGTTATTATCTGCTTTTTAGACAGAAAAAATTATCGGATTTTCATTTTAGACTACATGAAAAATAATTGCCAATTTGTTTGAGGGCTAAAAACACTAAGGAGAAAAATATGCGTGTTGACAAGTTCACTCTCAAGTCACAGGAAGCCTTGGAAACCGCTCAAAATATGGCGTCTCAGAGAGGGAACCCCCAGGTGGAGCCGGAACACCTGTTTGTGTCCCTATTGTCCGATGATCAGGGCATTTGTGTAGAAATCACCAAGAAACTGGGGGAAGACGTAGATCGTCTTCGAAATGAAGGCCTGGGCTTGGTGGAGCGTTTGCCCAAACAAAGCGGGTCTAGCGCCGAAAGGTATTATTCAAACCAGTTGAGGGCAGTATTGGAAGCGGCGTTCCGTGAAATGGAGCAACTTAAGGACGAATACGTTTCCGTTGAACACCTTTTCCTTGCAATGTCTGAGGCTTCAGGGTCAGCCGTAGCCCGCATCTTTAAATCTCACGGTATCACCAAAGACCGCATATACACTGTTCTCACTGATATTCGTGGAACTCAAAGGGTAACAGACCAGGCTCCGGAAGAAAAATACCAGGCTCTGAAGCGATTCACGAAGGATTTGACTGAACTGGCGAGAAAAGGGAAACTTGACCCGGTGATAGGGCGAGATGATGAGATCAGGCGGATAATACAGGTCCTTTCCCGGAGGACCAAGAACAACCCCGTGTTGATAGGCGATCCCGGAGTAGGCAAGACGGCGATTGTGGAGGGTCTTGCCGGTCGGATTGTCAGCGGGGATATACCAGAGTCGCTGAGAAACAAGCGCGTCCTTGCGCTGGATATCGGTCAACTCATTGCGGGAGCTAAATACCGGGGAGAGTTCGAGGACAGGCTAAAGGCGGTTTTAAAGGAAGTTACCTCCTCAGCCGGGGAGATAGTTCTATTCATAGATGAGATGCACACACTTGTAGGAGCCGGGGCAGCAGAGGGGGCAGTGGACGCTTCCAACATGCTGAAGCCTGCGCTGGCCAGGGGTGAATTAAGAGCGGTTGGCGCAACAACCGTGAATGAATACCGAAAGTACATAGAAAAGGACGCCGCTCTTGAAAGGCGTTTCCAACCTATTTATGTCGCAGAGCCTAGCGTGGAGGATTCGATTTCCATTCTGCGAGGCCTTAAAGAGCGTTATGAGCTACATCATGGAGTCAGGATTCAGGATGCCGCCATCATTTCAGCGGTTACACTCTCGCACCGCTACATCACGGACAGGTTTCTGCCGGACAAGGCAATAGACTTGATAGATGAAGCATCATCACGGTTGCGGATAGAAATTGACTCAATGCCCACGGAAATAGATGAAATAGACCGCAAGATAATTCAGCTTCAGATTGAACAACAGGCCTTGAAGAAAGAGTCGGACGCTGCCAGCAAGGACAGGCTGGACAAGGTTACTGAAGAGATAGGCAAGCTAAGTAACGAGTCTGGAGAACTGAAGAAAAAGTGGCTCAAGGAAAAAGATGTCATCAGCGGGATCAGGCAACTCAAAGAACGGCTTGAGCGTGCCAAAATCGATGCTGCCAAGGCGGAGAGAGAGCGTGACCTGAACAAGGCGGCAGAATTGAAGTATGGTCTTCTTATCTCACTTGAAAATGACATCAAGTCCAAAAACCAGGAGTTATCTGTCATACAGCAGGATGGAGGCCTTCTCAAGGAAGAAGTCGGTCCCGAGGATGTCGCTGAGGTTGTGGCTAAATGGACCGGCATTCCTGTCTCGAGAATGCTTGAAAGTGAAGTAAACAAGCT
>CAZVOU010000396.1:0-3112 GCA_964628605.1 uncultured Syntrophaceae bacterium | reverse complement strand
GAACAGACCAGGTGAGAAGCGCCTTGGCCAGAGAAGGGACTCATGGGTCTCTGGCCGATATCGCTCGGACTTTACGTGAATTAAGCGAAACTGGTGAAATCAGATTTGAGAATCAAAAATGGCGTTCATTGACTTCCAGCTTTTCACCACGTTCAAAAAACGTAGAAATTGAATTTCCGCCAAAAAATATCAAGTCCGAATCCATACGACCCATAGTTTCCCAAAAAATAGTATCCGTTCAGCCCGAGGACTCTCTCATTCGCCCCACACATTTCACTTTCAAAAAGGAAAAACTTGAACGCCAGGTAGATTATGGAAACGGCCCGTCGGGAGAAATGCCGTCTGGATGTGAATTGTTAAGGAAGTTGGCCCCTTATTATAAAGATTGCCTCCGTGCAGAGGAGCGGCCTAACATGCTTGTAGGGGTTGAAAAGTCGGGTGATAGATTCCTTGCGCTTACTTCGACAGGCATGTGGTGGCCCACTCTTGATGAAGCTGTCCTCATATCACTGAAAATGTCTGATTTACCTGACGGTTTTCTCAAAGCGCTATCCAAAAGAGGTGACGATGAGACTTTCATCGGCTATCCAGTCTCGCTGATCCCATCCAAGGACGGCGGTGCGCTTATTCAGCCGGTGTTTACACTGGCTTGCCGCATAGACGCAATCGCAGGGGAAATTAAGATTACGGCGCCGCCTCAAATGCCCGATATAAACGCTGGATGGTTTGAAAGGTTTTTCAAGGACAGGAATGAGGGAGTCAAATTCTTGCGATGGCTAGGGATTCCTGATACCTCCGCCGAGGAAGACACTGAATTGGGGGTGGCCGAAGAATATCTGGAAATATCCGACGCAGCGACACGCTTTGCCGCATTTGTTGGTAAAGGCAAGTCCGCTGAAATCATTCCTGAACGACTCTCAAAAGAATTGAAAATATCCTCAACCAAGCCGGCAATTGAAAACACAGCCATCCTGTTCCTGGCATCCCTGACTCGTTTCAACAAGGGATCGATCAGTGAACTCACTGTGATACCTGACTGGCCTGATGATGATTTGCTCCGCACCGGTTTGTCGGCTGTCCTTGAGGACGAAAAGAGTCATGGCCCCCTGAACGGGTGCAGTGTGCTCTCCCCAATTCGACTTAATGAGGAGCAGCTAAATTCAGTAAAAGCTGCATTGGAGTCGGAAATCACGGTAATAACCGGACCACCAGGAACAGGAAAATCCCAGGCAGTAGCAGCTATCATGGCATCGGCCGCATTGGACGGACGCAGCGTCCTGTTGGCATCTAAAAATCACAAAGCCCTGGACGCAATTGAGGAACGTTTAAATGAACTGACCGGTTCGAGATCCATCCTGGTGAGAGTGAGTCGCCCATGGGGAACGGGACGGGCCTTTGATCTTAAAGCGGCTATCAATGCCATGCTTAATCGGAATGCTCCTCAGAACAAGAAAGAGTTTCATCAAAATAGAACTGATTCATTAAAGACAGTAGACCGCAGAAGATGGGACTTGTATGAAAAATTACGTGAATTTGACAAACTTAGTGGTCAACTGTCAGCCAACCATGAATTACAGGGCGAGTTGGGCACTAGATTGAGCAAACAGGCGATCGACTGGGTCAAAGAAGTCAGGCGCCCCATAGAATTCGAGAATCCGGGAAGGATTTTAGAACGATTTTTAAAAATTCCCTTAATCAGTGATTGGGTCAATCGCTTGAATCAACGACGGATCATGGGGAAAATCAATGAGTTGGACATCCCATGGGAATCAATCGGCCTTCAGATTCCGGGCAGAAAAAATCTTCAACTCTGCTTGAAACACATTACGGACCTTGAACGTTCCCGAAGAATTAACCTTGAAAGCAAAGAGTTACAGAATCGTCTGGATAGGCTTCCCGATTTTGATGACACTCTGGCGCAGACCATAAAACTTCACGATGAAATTACCAAATCAGCTCAGTCACTATTTGGCGAACTGCCGGAAGTGTTGGATGAACTTACGGATCAAGAGCGGAGGATTTTACTGGAATTAAGAGGATCGATGTCGGTCCTGTCTTCGCTTGATCAGTCGGATTCTCAAAATGAACAGGCCAGAAAGCTGTGGGAAAATTCTGTCGCAATCGTGATGAAACACATGCCTCTGTGGGCGGTCACAAATCTGTCAGCTTCAAAGATACCCTTATTCCCGGCCCTGTTCGATTACCTGATAATTGATGAAGCAAGCGCTTGCGATATACCATCAGCCATTCCTCTTTTCGCAAGGTGTAAACAGGTGGTGATTGTAGGGGACCCAGCCCAGCTTCAGCACGTTACAAAATTATCCATCACACGGGAGAGAGAGCTACTCAACAAAAACGAGATCCTCAAACATGGGATAGGGCGTTTTACCCATAGAGAAAACTCGGTTTTCAGCCTTGCGTCCAGCCCTTCAAAAGCATCACGGCGCATGTTGCGAGAGCATTACAGATGTCACTCAGCCATTGCTGATTACTTCAATGCAACCTTCTACGGCAGTCGGCTAAGGGTGATGACCGACACAGAGCGCCTGCTGACTCCAACTGGAGAGAGAGCCGGGCTGCATTGGACTAATGTCACCGGGCCAATAACCGGCGCCAGGTCTGGGTGTTATGCGAACCAGGAAATAGAGGCTTCGATTACCTATTTGAAGGACCTTCTTGTTGAGAAGGATTTTCAAGGGACTGTCGGAGTCGTCACAGTGTTCAGGGAGCAGGCCAACAGGCTCATGGATCGAATAAGCGCTGAAATTCCGGCAGAGACGATAGTTAGAGCAAACCTGGGGGCTTTTACGGCGCACCAATTTCAGGGTGACGCCCGGGATGTGATCGTTTTGAGCCTCTGCCTCGGACCAGACATGCCGCCTGGTAGCCTGTCCTTCGTAGCCCAAACTGCTAATCTCATGAACGTTGCTATCAGTCGCGCCAGAGCAGTTTGCCATGTGTTCGGGGACCTGGAATTTGCCAGAAACAGTGGTATTCACCATCTTACCGCTTTGGTTGAGTCCGCAGAGAAAGCTTCACATACCCATTCTGTCGGTCAAAGGTTTGAATCACCATGGGAAGAGCGGTTGTTCGAAGCGTTACAGGGCCGTGG
>CAZVOU010000395.1:0-17013 GCA_964628605.1 uncultured Syntrophaceae bacterium | reverse complement strand
CAATGAGAGTATTATTAGAGTTTCTAGAGGCAAGTATACCGGGTAACAATTGGTATTGTTATCAATGTGATTTATAATATAATATTTATAACATATTATTTTAATTATTTAAAAACAATATTTGTGATTTCAGTTGATAGTGTTTAGCCGCCTCTATAATGAGCCCCCACTTTTTGCACACGTGTGCAAATTTTTGCGGCAAGAGGAATCAAACAATCTGGCACGATGTTTCTTGGTAACAAAGGTGTTGGGATCTTTTTATCTCATATCGACAAGTGCTCACGCTGAGAAGCGGAGAAAAAAGATCTCAGAAAAACCGGCCCCACTTCATCTGGTAAAAAACAATCGTGAGAAATTTGCCCAGAAGGTTATCTCGGTAGCCAACGAATTCCTCTAACCTTCTGATTTACAGCACTTCCAGTGGGTATCTGGCTAGGGCTGGGGACCCTCCTTTCTGATTGAGTTATAGCGTTCAATAAAAAACACGGGTGACTGACCCTGGAGGGCCTTCTCAGTTGCGTAGGTTTTAATGAGCCGACAGGTATTCTACAGGGGAGTAGGATCGCCCGGACGCCACCCGTAGTTTAAAATTATGAAAGCTCATTATGTTGAAAATTGGTATATGCCCTGTGAAAAACATAATGGATGTTTTGGGCCCGCAAAAAATGCTTACTATAGCCTATATCTGTGTCTTGCACCCTCAACTGGCATTCCAAATAAAATATATAGGACAATCCCTCCCACTATAATTCCACTAGCTATGACGACAACCCAAAATAAACCACCATGCTCTTTTCTTTCGGGCGTTTTCGTTTTAGTGACGGGAACGAATTTTTGATCGGATCTTAAGTTATCTCGGAGCCATTGATCACCTGGATCCTCATGCGCTGATCCCAAGTCAACACTTTGTCTAGGAGTCGGAAAAGATGTTTCCAGCCATTCTATTCCAGGGTCGCCAGCCTCTAGCATGGCGAAAACATGATGACAGTATCTGCAAATCAAAGCATCTCGCTTGACGGTCTCAGCACACATGGGACATGTCTTTTCATCAGCATTCATTACCGTTTTCATTCCCTTCTATTCAGAATTCCAGACTACCACAACAATAGGTGAAATGTGATCTAGGCTTCTGCCATGCTATTCGTCACACATTCGCTCTTCAAGCGGGCTAAAACAGATTTGCACAGGGGCGTCAGTGAGAATCAAATCTGCTCCACCTCTACCGACATGAGGCAAGAGAAAATCAATATGACCGAGATGGATCTCTATTACCTCGTTTAAAAATTAGATGTAAAAAATTTTGTTCCACAATCTATGACAAATCACCTTTCAAGTATCTCAATAGCTTCAAAGGGCACCCACCACGTTTTTTCGTCTCCGTCAATACTTATCTCGGCCAGTTGAAGAGACAAAGCGTTTGAGCGTATCTCCCCTATTACAAAAAATGGTTTCCGCTCTCTCATGACTAGCATGTCTTCTTCAGGAATTGTGGAAACGCCCGCTTGTCCTTTTTTCAGAAGGTCGTTAACAAACAATAGCTTGGAACCGTCGCCGTAGAAGATAAGATTCTTGAAACCCTGCATGTTAGTCTTCTTTGGCATTCCTATGGACCACTCGTTTGCATCGAACGATCTATAAAACAGCCCATCTTCGCTTAGGTCTTCCCCACCTTCTCTAGTCAGGTCAAAGCGGCGTATTTTGTTTATGAGTGCTTTCCCTGGATCAAGTGGCATTTGAAACCCATCGGTGTAGAGGAGGATCAATTCCCGGCAAGCCCCCGCGTTGCCCTTTGCCGCTGCCATTCGATAAAACTGCTCAGCCTTCTGGAAATCAACAGCGGTAATTTCGCCTAGCAAATAGGCTGATCCAAGGTCATACAATGCAAGGGCATTACCCGTAGCTGCAGCCTCTTTCAATAAGCTCAAGCTTTTCCTTTTATCTACAGGAGCGTCACGCCATATCCGGCGTCCACTATAAAGATCTGCTAGTCCCAGCAAGGCGTCCACGGAGCCAGCCTTAGCTGCTTTATCATACCATTTGATTGAGCAGTTCCAGTCTTTCAAATGCCTGCATGAGAAGGCAAGTCCTTCCTGGGCATCAAGGAGGCCTCTAGATGCCGCATATTCGTAATATTTTAGTAAACGCCGTCGTTCACGTTCTATTTCTTTCGGATCAAGCGGCGGTGGACCCACTGGCTGACCCGCATCTGGCGGAAATGGATCTATAGGCCACCTGTCATGAGCGTACTTGTAACTTGCAGTCACCGACCCGTTGTCTGCCAAAGCTTTTATTATCTCGTAATACTTACCGTGATAATTTTTTTCAGAAGCCTCCTTGGAACCGGGTTTAAATTCCACATCATTAAGTGAACTGTTAGGTGAGGATGATGTACTGGAAAAGTCCCTCGGAAGTGTTGCCTCATGACGGCTGAATTTTAAAGCCTGTTTAAAATCCTGTTTAACGCCTTCACCATTCTTGTACATCGCTGCCAAAGCCACTGCTGAAAGGAGCGGAAAATTCTCTTCCAAAAAACCGGATGGTCCTTTTTCAGATAGGAGACTCTTGTAAATCTCAATTGCTTCCAGATAGTTTTTTTCGTTTCGGTATAGTTCAGCGAGTTTGTATCTGCCCGCTACAGACTTTAGGGCAGCCGGTTTCTTGAGAGAGGATATGGCCTTATCAACGTCTTTAGGGATCTTTTCACCCTTGCTATACATATCTGCCAACTCAAGACATGCTTCCAAGTAGCCCTCGTCGGCAAGAGCTGTTAGACCATGCGCTAGTCCTAGATAATAGGCTTTGGCGTCATCTGACAATGACGGATCATTCTGTTTGATAGAAGAGCTGTTCGCATACATCGTGGCACCCAAAAAAGTGAACCATGCGATTACAAGACAAGTGAAAATGTTCACACGACCAACCGATCCTGCGGCTCTTAAGCCAGCGTCCCTATTTGTGGGATTCCTCTTCGCAAACGTGTTGCTTTTGGGATATGAGCAATGGCGACGTATTCTGGTCATTAGCAGTTCCTCTTTATCTGGCAGTTGAATAGCTGCTGGAAAACCTAATGTGGGTCTAAAAAACACCTTTCAGTGAGATGTGCCAAAGAGCTGGCAACAATCCAGACGTGAACACCAACACTGTTCATTACCTCACATTGCGCTGCATCAACACTGCCTTTGTGTTGAAATCAGAATCACAAAAATGAACTTCGACTCTTGACCCGCCAAAAACATTTTGAGAAAGGTAGCCAGCAAGGACCTTGAACGCCATGACAATATCTGGGTCATACTCAATACCCTTACGTGTGACTATACGCAGTTGATAATCGCCATCACGTCTATCGATCTGATAGGTTTTGGGCCTACCATCCATATGATCTTTTAGGATGAGGTATTCTGTGAGACTGAACGCCCTGGCCCGTGGAACATTTGAAGTAAAAAATAATTCGCTGGAGCCTTTACTAATCTTAGTGCCGAAATTCGATGTAGGGTTCGGTTCTACACTCACACCGTAAGCTTCAAGAATTACTTGAGCCACATCTGGTTCGTTTTTCTTAGCCGCCAAATCAATGGGTGTCTGTTTGCCTCGGTTAAATGCGTTGATGTATGCTTTACCTCTAATTAATTTCTTCGCTATTTCAGCACGACCCTGGTTTGCAGCGTAATGGAGAGCAGTATTATGTCCTCGATCTCTGGCATTGACTTCCGCTCCAGCAGTTATCAAAGCTTCTACGACCGCAGTTTTACCCCTGCCTGAACTAAACATGAGGATAGTATGACCCTCCTTGTATCTCATGTCTGGATCAGCGCCCGAGCGCGTCAGCAAGGGAATTAGCGAGGCTTGCGAGTTTTCGGCTGCTAACATCAGGGCTGTCTTGCCTGATTTATCTTTTGCATCTATCTGGGCTTTTTGACGTATCGCCTCAGCAGCTAGGGCATACTGTCCTCCAGCAGCTGCTTTCATCAAAATTGTCATCCCGGACTTGTCCTTGGCATTGACTGGGGCACCTCCGGCTAAAAGTTTTTCAGCCATCCTGACGTAGTTGGCATCGTAAGCCATCATTGCGAGACTTTCTCCAGCTTTATTTGTAAAATTGGTCGAGGCACCTTTTGAGATAAGCATATCGACAATATCAACTTTGCCTTTCATTACTGCGTAGCAAAGCGGAGTGTAAGAATCATCTTTCTGGTTCCTAGCGTTTACCTCTGCACCTTTATCAATCAAGAGTGACACGATGTGCTTGCGATCTTCAATTGCAGCCAACATTAAAGGCGTTTTGCCGTCATCGGAGTTCGCAAGATTCACATTCGCTTTTCTGTCAATTAATAAAGACACCATGGCATCATCTTTCAACGTCATGGCGTGGATCAATGGAGTGATACCTTTGGCGTCGCGAAGGTTCACATCAGCTTTCTTATCCAATAGTAAGGTAGCAACCGGAGTGCGGTTGTTCTTAACAGCATAAATAAGAGGTGTAGCTCCAAAGTCATCTTTGGCGTTAACCTTTGCCCCTTTCGCCAGCAACAACGATACAACGTCGGTATTACCCCGGCCTGCTGAAATCATTAACGGCGTGCGATCCTCCTTGTCAGGGTTGTCTGTCTTTGCGCCTTTCTTGAGCAAAAAATCAACGACCTCAGCTTTACCTTCTTTTGAAGCATGCCAAAGAGCGGTTGCCCCTGAGTCGTCTTCTTCCTCTATTTTTGCGCCATCAGACAAAAACTTCTCAACAGCAGGCAAGTCTCCTTTTGCAGCCGCCTTGATCAAATTGTCTTGGTCATCAGTATTTTGATCTGCATAGGACACCATGGAAAGCAAGCAGATCAGCAGGCAATTTATTGAAATAAAGAACTTCTTCATCTTGAATTGTTACCTCCCCAGTCGATCCCCTTCGGGATTTAAAAACAGCTCTGACCATGAGCTATTAGGCCATTCAAATCATTTAAAATAATACGGAGCATGGTCTGAGACCGACCACCTTTCGCCGGTGTTCCAGTCAATAACATTGTAGGTGCCAGCGTCATTAGGGAATTGAAAATAACGCACTCCATCTTCATAAAGAGAATCTTTGACGCTTCCAACTTCATTGAAAATGGTAGCCATATGCATCTTTTTGGTCTTGGCAGTCCAGTCAACAATTAACTTTTTTTCGTATTTGCCATCGAGCCTAGCCTGACAAATTTTCCCATATTCAGTATTTAAGATTTCAACAACCCGCTTTGCGTATGGGGAAGGTCTGCCGGTAAAGTAATAGAGGGATCTTTCAATTGATGAACCAATATCGCCAGTCTTCCAGTCTTTTATGTTATAAGTGCCGCCGTCATTCGGATATTTGAAATACCGCACATGATCGTTCACGAGCTTCTGCTTCACTGTGTCGATCTGATTCATGATAGAATCGGCGTCGAAGTAGGTGGTATCTTTGGTCCAATCAATTGTGAGGGTTTTCTCGAAAAAACCTTTCAGTTCAGCATGACATACCTTTCCGAATTTTGAGTTAAGAACATTTGTTATTTCCTCAGCCACTGGTGATCGCGAAGCCCCATAGACAAAAAAGGCAGCGATGAGGAAAATTACTCCCAGCAGGCTGATTCCGCAGCGTCCCTTTTCATCTGTAAACGTTAGTCGCTCCCTCTTGCCGGTAATTCCCATATTACCCCCTCAAGTTTTAGAGAGACAAGTAAGACGCCCTTGGAGCAGCGTAAGTGTTGCCTAGACTGTGACTATCTTGGTCTGCCTGGAATGATGCTTCAAACCGCGAAACATTTGGACAGAAAAACCAATTAATATTGTAATAATGACAGAGATTATGTAAAAAAATAGCAGCAAAGGCAAAACTGTCAAGTTATATTTTGGGGGCGCAGTCATGCTTGGAATACGTATTGCGGCGGCCTATCTCCTATTAATGACCAGTTCAGTAACTGTTTGTTGTTTTCAGATATGCAAGACAATGGACACAGTTCCTGGTTTTGAACGCGAGGAATTCGTTGATGAATATCATGAACAAATAGTGCAGCATCTGCAAACGGCCACTAGCTTGGAACAAGTTCTTTTGGCGGTTTACAGTGTAGGTAACAGAATGGTTGCCTCGGGAAAAGCCATGATGGTGCCCCAAGGCACACGAATTGAAATATTGGAGACTAAGCCGCTAAAAGGTACGATGACATCTGGAACTGGCATAATGAATCACCCTACCATGGGGGCGAGACCTGAAGTCAAACTAAAAGGACGAAGTTCAGAGCTAGGCAAGACCCTTTGGTTCCACAGCAATGGCTTGGAGTTTTGATCAGGATACCATTTTGTCTGATGCGTGCCTGCTGCGGGTTATTTGAATGGAAACGGATACTTGTTAAAATAGTGTTGTTAATAGCTTTGGCGGTAATTCTCATTTGGAAGCTCCCAAAATAGAAAAAAAGAGAGAACCATGAAAATGTCTGATAATTTGAATTAGTCATCGAGAATGGTGAGCTGTTGCCCAGTTCTAGGTTAGTGATCGAGGTGGTTCATGAAATACATGGATTATGCGGCTATGGGGGCGGCATTCAGCGCTTCACAGAGGGCATCTGAGGCATTTGAGGAGATTGAGAGGCTTCAAAATCAAATCGACGCAATGAATCTCAGTGCTTGGAATGACAGGGAGGAGAGAGAATTCCAGAAATGGATTGAGGAATTCATATACCAGTTCGGAAAAACCATTGACCGCATTGAAACCACTCCACGGGATCCAGTAGAGGATTTTCAAGAAATTGCAGCCTATTTTAAGATGATTGCGGAAAAGAATATAAATACCAGCGCAATATCGGGACTGGAAAACAAGAAAGTTTTTGAAGATGTGCTGAGCAGGGCGGAAAAATTGTATGGGGCTCTCTGGAATCATCCCAGAGCCGTGAAACGGCGAAATCTGTTGGCGAAACAGGAGGAAGAAAAGAAAGAGATCCAAGAAGCCAAGGAGAGGCAGCGGCACCTTAAAGCAAAAAAGAAAGTTGAGGTCCTGGGTTGGGTAATAGGAATTACGGGCGTTGTAGCGCTTGTAGCAATGGCTGTAGGGGCGGACAGCATATCTAAAGTGGCCGGGCTCTTCATGATATTGTCGCTGTTGGCATGTGCGTATCTAGAGTTTTGGTGATGCCACCAGAAGGATGAGGCATAGGTGGGGTTCGATGACCACTATATAGTAGGAGGTGATGAGTAGAGCATGCACCGTGGAAAAGATCGCTCATGGGTCAGAGGCTAATTGTTAAAGTAAGAAACACTCTGTTAGTGGAGGGCCGTAAGGTCATGGAATTTTAGCAACATGTTTAAGGGTTCGTGGATGGCCATGACTGCAAAAACGAGGTCGTTATCGAACGAGAAAAATATCAATAATATCTCAGGAGGATGAAAAGTAATGCCTTGGACCCCTTTAAACTTTGGAAAATATAAAGACAAGACTCTCCCTCAAGTTGTTTTGATGGATCCAGACTGGTTTTTCTGGGCTTGGGAAGAAAAGATATTTCAGGATAAGCCAATTTATTTGAGGGAAGTTGAGGACATTTTCAGAAAGTCTACACACATTAAAGTTCCCCAGCGCGGTGGAGAAAAAATAGTTGTCGAATACGTCATTAATCCTGCATCTCTGAAATTTGACAGTGCAAGGCTAGTGCCCGCGTCTTCCCCTCGCCACGAGGGGGCAAGTCAAATGAGGCGACTAGACGTATTCAGTCTCAGATTTCCCAGGGACATTAAGACCTACGATAAGTATGGAGGCAAATCGCTAATTGAGGTATTAAAGCGCGACATCCTTGGTAACCCCCGCATGCGCTTGACAAAACGGTGCTGTGAAGCTTTTTTTGATGATCCCAACAATTTTTGCCTGTAGGGGATTCGTAAATTTTCTGAAAAACTTCATCATTTTCTAGGCACCGCAAATGTTGAACCTGTTGTTTGTTGCTTGGCTTGGTTACTGGGCGGCGATGGATAACATATGGCGGAAGCGGTTATAGTAAAAAGTTGTAATGTCGTTCGTCATCGGGGCTAATTTTTTTTGGGCCTGCTGTGGACGAGTATGAGCGTCTGGGGGAATAATCATGAATATAATGCTTGATGGTATTGAGAAGTTGATCATACCGTTTGTTGTAGTGACCGGCGCATTCCTGATCTATTTCATAATAAAGATGTTTACAATACCAAGTCTTATTGAAACCACCAATAAACTGTTACGGGAGCAGAACGATTTACTAAAAAAAGCGCAGGCGGATCTCGAAACCCAGAAGAAAAGCGATTCGGTCAAGCGATTCGGGCTTATTGGAGTTAGTCATCATCGCCAAAGTCGTATACGTTTCCAACAGGATTGTTCCGGCGATCAAAAATAGTGTTGGTGTTACGGTCGTACCAACCATCAGGCATGTTCTGCCTATCAAAGAATCTTACGGAATCGCCGTCATCTCGGGAGAAGCCCTGATAGCGACCGTGCTTATCAAGGTATATGCGATCTTGAGCGTATGATGTGAGCGGCAAGATCAACCCTAGCATGACTAGAAACGCCATTAGAGCTTTCATTGTTCGTTTCCTCTCATAGAGATTTCATCATCGGTGAGTTGACGCCCAAGGGACGCTTCACAATGCGTTTTAGTAATCTCTCCGATCTGGTATAGTTTGGCCGTATCAAGCAAAATTATTACTTACACTTTCCTGCCCGTGACTGTTTCATAATTATCTTCGGAGATCTTCCCTTCTTGAAGCAATTTTAAACATGCTTGGTCAACTGCAAATTGATCTAACCTCAAGAGACGAGCTATGAATTTTGATGATTTGCCTTGTTTGGCATAGTACTCGATATCTGCAAGTCCATTTTTATTCTTCAGATCAGTGGGTGGCATGAAGGCCCATAAAAATAAAAGACCAAAAAGGGCAAGTGGACCAAGAATTATGCCACATAAAAACCCCAGTAATTCGCTTTTATTGAGTTTAAAAGCAACAAATGCACAGATGCATCCGGTAATAACATGTAGTAAAAAATAATAAGCCACTGTTTACTCTTTTATTAAACGATACCAGTTTCATTGTTAAAGTAACATCATGAGCCTCTCGGCCTCAAGAAAAAAAACTAAGAATGAAGTGGTAACACATTATGTTTAGCGGTTTATAGCAGATGTGGATTTAATTCTTCGAGCAACCTAAACCAAAAACAACCTCAGCGATTACATAGCGTGGATTATCAGGTGAGCGATAGCGAACGAACCGCTTGCGGCTGATAATACGGCAACGTTATGTAAGAGCCCTAGGCGAACAACCCAACCTCATCAACGCCTCCATCAAACCGAGAGTTATTCCCCTAATGCTGTTGGACTATATTTCTACCGCGCGAGCTCGTCGAGGAAAAAGCATAATTCCTATGCGGGCACGCGTGTTGCGCAGTTTGCGCTATGTGCGCCGGACTTGCCCAAGGTAGATAGCGCAGCTGCATTAGCAATACGCGTGATTTAGATTCTTCAACCCAACCAACTACGCCGCGAGATAGAGGGGTAACAAGTAGGAATCAAATGGCGGCACGACCCTTGCCTATGGAGACATCAAACAAGCCTGAAGAGGCAAAAGCATTTGTAAACCAACGGCAACTTAATAAATAGGAATGCAAGGGTCGTGATTTCCTCTCAAGCGGATGGATGAGGTAAATGAGTTGATGGAACTTGGCAGAGGGGCCTCCGGGATCATTAGAGAAAGTGTGATGGTGAGAAAAGAAACGGATGACTCGTCCCGAGTTCGGAGTAGATATGATAATAGAAATGTGGATCTGGGTTAGGCATTACGGAAGCAAGGGTAGTTGGAAATATACGGGTGAATCGCCCCGGATTCTATGAAGGTACCATGAAATATGTAGAGGTAGTGTCCTGGCATAGAATTATATAGGAACGCTTAACACCAATTTTAGACTGGGCCTGGATTCAGGGAGAGTTGCTATCGAAAAAAGACCCGGAGGCGGGGCCGGGGCTACAGCCATCGCAGGAGTGAATCGTATAATTTCTCAGGTGAATGAGGTGAGAGAATGTAGGCATTTCAGGCATGAAAAATTAATAGAATATTGAGTTTTTATAGCGTCGCGTAGCGAGCAAAATGGGCCCATTAGAATCGATTCTGTGGCGGTGCCTCTTTCCTGTTGGCGAGAGGAGAAAACCGTACAGCGGGGCTCCTGGGTACCTTAAACTCGATCTCATGCAGAAGGTTCTTTTGCGGGAGTATTTGATTTATATGACTATACTTTTGTTGATGAGAATGCGGCCGGATGTTTACAGGAGCAGGAGCACAAGTGTTTAGTTGCGATGGGTTGTTGGGCTTTACTTTATACGGGTAACCTCGGCCGGATCACGGAAGAGTTTAAAAATGCTACTCAGGGGGCATTTTGTAGTGTCCATATTGGTGTCTAATGGTGTCCTTATTAGTGTCTAAAAGCGGTGTCAATGAATGTGATCAATAGCAATTGGTGTTAGTGCATTAGGTGTAAATAAAGCGCTATAATGACATTAATGTGTGTTTAAGATAACTGGTGAAACATGTAGAGCACTGCCTTCACACGGCAGGGGCCGAAGGTTCAATCCCTTTCCCGCCTACCAATGATTTCAATAACTTAGGCCATGTGACAACATGGCCTTTTGTTTTTGGTGTCCACAGTGGTGTCTATCTGATTGGCTAGGTGGATGTCTCACGCCAGGTCACAGTTTTCAATTCTGCGTCTGTCACTAAATTATAGCGCTTGAACACGCTCATCGTTTTATGTCCGGATACTGCCATTATTTTGAAGTAATCGTTGTTGGCTAGGCGGAGGTCATTGATTGCGCAATGCCGAATGTCGTGAAAAGTAAAATCCTTTAGTCCGGCTTTTTCGCATGCAGACTTAAAAGATTTTTTTATGCTGGAAATAGGTTGGCCCTTATATAGAAAAACTCGGTTGGTGGTCTCGGACTTAGATAAATTCTGTAATTCAGCTATTACGATTGGATGCAGAGGAACTGACCTAGCCACGCGAGTCTTGGTGCGCTCGCTAGAAAGTCTTATAAACCCATTCTCCAGATCGAGTTCATCCCATGTAAGCTCCAGGATTTCAGACTTACGCATAGCCGTGTAATAAGCCATGAGTACAACTGGCTTCAAATGTGGGACGCATGCATCAAGCAATTTTTGAAACTCACAAGGTTCTAGGACTTTTTCTCGGACATTGTTTTCAGGGAGCTTTTTAGCTTGGGAAATTGGATTCTCAGTAATTTTCTTGTAACGTAGAGCCCTGTTCAGCAATGCTTTGAGGACGGTAAGTTCTCTGTTGACGGTTGCTGGGCGCACAGTTTTGGTTGATTTTGGTTGTGATTGCTCTTTTAGCCTTATCTGTTGATAGGCTTCAATTTTTCCAGAGGTGATATCTTTAATCTTTGTTTTTTCGCCGAGAATTCGTTTTAGATTCTTTAGGGCGTCGATATCACGTTGGATGGAGGACTTAGCCTTGACCTCTTCAAGGTTAAGGTACCATTCGGATAACTCGCCCAGGGACAGCTTGGCGCCAGGGTCTTTTTGGATATGCCTGTCTTCTGTGCGGGCTGTCATTACATTCCTTAGCCTTTGCTCTGCTGCCTGCTTTGATGGGCCTATCCTCTCACGCTTTCTGTTACCGACATTATCGTAATATTCTATCCAGTAAATCTTTCCAGATAGCTTTGAAAGCTTTTGACCACATTTACATGATTCTGTCTTTATAGAATTTCTGTAACGACATGCAGGGCATTCTACTAATAGACCCATATTAAAATCCTTTCTGTATCGTCAAATTGCGATAGCAGTTGCTTTTCATTGTGACTCAGGGTGAAGCTTGATTTCTCTCTTTGTTTTTTTTGCCGGCATAGTTTTGGATTTGTCCGCACGCTTCTTCTCATATCGTCTCTTGCTGCCTGCTTTAGATGCGCATGCGTTCGAACAATACTCTTTATACTTTCTAGTCTGTTGTAAGAGCCATTTCTTGCAGAGAGCGCATGTCTTCAGGCTATTGAAATCAACCCCTTCGAGAGTTCTGCAGAAATTGAACACAACAGCATCCAACAGGTTGTCACATGAAAAAACCAGGCGCAACGGAGTCTCGTTGAACAAACTTTGTTGAAAATCCCATTGCTTGGGGGTGTTCATCTGAGCTAACAGGCTCACCGTGAACGGAGCAGTCCAGCTAAGAATTGTGTGAAAGACGTGATTATTGTTGTCCGGCTGTTTTTCTTCGTCAGTTAAATGCTTACTGGACGACCATTGCTCTATGCCTTCAAGGATAGATTTTAGACGGTCCTGTATCTCTCTTAACATGATAGCGTCATCAGACAGAAGTTTTTCTAGCTTTGGAGCAAGTTGGTTCAGTCCAACACGAAAAGTTAATTCAGGAGATACCGACGCGCTTGACACAAACATAGCAGATCTTAACAAATCCTCTTGTGTAGCTCCTTTTAGGTCGAGATTCATGAACTCTAGAAAGGTATCTATTCGGCTAGATGAGATCACTTAATCCACTCCTTTCCAACTAATCTTCACATCATAGTATATATTATCACATGAAATGTCAAGTCTTCTGAAGAAATTTTATTACTCATGGACAGTTATCTTTTGCTTGACTTTTTGGCAAAAATATGATATAGGGGTAGTTGTTAAACGGAAGCGGTGTGGGCTAGGATTTTCTTAACGGAATGCCTTATTCAAATGCCTAGCCCCGGCAATTTTTACAAAAGAAAGGAACATTTATGAGTGAAATTATTGGTTCAGTTACGTTTGGCGATCTGCTGACTGTTTCGGAGGCGGCGGCTATTTCTAGGATGAGTAAAAGCTGGTGGCGGCAGCAAGTATTTAGAAAACAGATCGACTTCCACAAGATTGGCAGATCTGTGCGCATTCCAAGAAGTTCTGTTGAGGCAGTTCTTGCAGCTTCTTTAGTCCCAGCAAGGCCCACAAGCGCTCTAGCTAGAGCGAACCTAAAGGGCCGCCCGCATAAGAATCTTATGTTTTAATGTCTACCCTTAGGTTGTGTTGGGCATTAATGAGGGAAGGAGGGAAACTGAATAAATAGATGGATGAAGGAAAACCAAAAAAACTAAAGCCGCCTGTGCGGGAACACAATAGCGGCTCTTGTTCAAATTGGTTTTTATTCAATAACACGTTTTCTGAGTTGGCTCGTTACAGCGGGTCAACTCATTTAGAGGTACATTAATGGATATAATAACATATGACTCTGATGGAGTCAAGGGTGAAGTCGGGACTGTTCAGTCAGTCGTTTTACAGCAGGCTCTTGTTTATGCAAGGCAGGGACTCCATGTTCTGCCGCTGTCTGGCAAGGCTCCTCTAGTTGCTCACGGCTATAAAGATGCTACCACTGATGAGCAGGTCATCACAGGGTGGTTTCATAGATGGCCTAATGCGAACATTGGGATCGCCACTGGTTCTATTTCTGGGATCTTAGTTGTCGATGTGGACCCTCGCAACGGCGGTGAGGAAAGTTTACAAAAATTGAAGTCTCTTCTTGCTAAAGCTGATGGTAAAGTTGGGACCCCAGTGGGGCTGACTGGTGGCGGCGGATATCACATTTATTATAGACATGTGGATCCCTTTAAATCGAGGGTACTGAAAGATTACCCCGGGATAGATATCGTAGCAGATAAAAAGTATGTGGTCGCTCCGCCAAGCATTCATTCAGATAGTGGCAATTCATATCAGTGGCACAAGTCTTGGGCGCTTCTGGACATTCCTTTGGCTCCTGTCCCAGAAGGCTTGTTGTCACTACTTAACAAGTCTGGTTCTGAGAGATCCAGTGGCTCCTCTTGTGCGCATGGTAATCAGCTTAACGGTTTTCCACAATCCCAACGTCATCTTAGGCTAAGAGATTATGCATGGGACCTATGCCGTAATACCAGCTTGTCTATGCCTGAGATTCAGGAGTTGGTCCTCAAAGCCGCTCGCAATTGTGACCCTCCTTATGAAGAGGATAAAGCGATTGCTCTTGTTACAAGCGCCTTTGAGAAGTTGAGAAGCGGTAGGGCACAACTGGATATTATTACGGCTGCGGAACTCCTGGCTATGGATCTTCCTGCTCCACGTTTCACTATAGATCGCTTGTTGCCGGAGGGTATTGTTGTAGTGTCTGCTGGGCCTAAACATGGGAAGAGCACTCTAGCTCGGAACATGGCGCTCAGTGTGGCTGAGGGGGAAGACTTTGCCGGAGAATTCAGTACTGATCAGGGCAGAGTGCTTTATTTAAGTCTAGAAGAAAATGAGAGAGCTATGCAAAGCTATCTCAAAAAAATGGGCAAAAATCCTGACCAACTGGATCTGGCATTCACCAGTCCTCGCGGTGAGGAGGCAGTTTCCGCTATTGAGAACTGGATTATGTCGGTAGAGAATCCTCGGTTAGTGGTGGTCGATCTACTGCAAAATGTTCGTAGAGGCCGTAATAATACAGAGAGTTTGTATGAATACGACACTGAGTCCCTTTATGGTTTTCGCAAGTTGACCGGCAACCTGCCTGGACTGACGATTCTGATTACGCATCATAATAGGAAGGCCCCCGCCATTGATCATCAAGATCAAATGTCTGGGAGTACGGGACTCGCTGGTTCTACAGACTGTAACATCACGCTTAAGACTAACATTAAGGCTGGTTATACAATACTTACAGGAACCGGGCGGTTGACTGGAGCGTTTGAGCATGTCTTTTCATTGGACCGGGATTCTCAAATGCTTACGTGGCAGGATCCTGAGTGCTTTCTATTAAATGAACGACGTAGACAGGTTATAGAGTTACTGAGCCAAATATTTCCTGAGTCCATGTCACTACGTGATATTGCGGCAGAGCTTGGAGATAAAGGGGTCAGGGTTCTTTTGTGTAGGATGGTAAAGGATGGTCTAATAGACCGGCCGGGGCGCGGGTACTACTGTTATAAAGAGCAGTCCTTAGTAACATGCTGAAACAAGAAACAAACCTGCTTAAACGCTTTTAAATAAAGGTTTAGAATTGTTACACCCCTGGTGAAACATCAAGTAACAATGCCGGGGGTGTGAAACAATTCATCTTGTAATGCCTCAGTTGGAATTGGACAAGACCTCCGTTAGAATAGTCACTGGATCACGGAGGTATTGTAATGAGAAGGCGGAGGAATTACACGCCCGAAGAGAAGGTCCGTATTCTAAAGAGGCATCTGATCGATCGTGTCCCGGTGTCGGACTTGTGTGACGAGTTGGGGCTTCAGCCTACCGTACTCTATCGGTGGCAGAAAGACTTTTTCGAACACGGCGCAGCGGCTTTTGGACGGCAGTCCAAGGTAAAACAAACTGAGTCTCGGCGTCGTATTGAAGTCCTTGAAGCGAAGCTGAGACGTAAAGACGAGGTCATGGCCGAACTGCTCGAGGAGCATGTATCCTTAAAAAAAAGTCTTGGGGAGACTTGAGGGTTCTCTGGGTTTCTCCGGATGTTAGGGACACGGTAGTGGATTTCGTCCAGCGCTGGTCAGAACGCACTGAGACATCGGTGGTTCGGTTCGTCACCTGGCTGGGGATCTCCCGGAGCAAGTTTTATGATTGGCGCAACCGTTATGGGATGGTCAACGAACACAATGGTCGGATTCCACGAGATTTCTGGCTTGAGGACTGGGAAAGAAAAGCTATCATTCGATTTTATCATGAGCATCCCAACGAGGGCTATCGCCGATTGGCCTTTATGATGTTGGATTCTGATGTGGTTGCCGTAAGTCCGGCTACGGTTTGGAGAGTCCTCAACAGGGAAGGACTCCTGCGTCCCTGGAAGGTGAAGCCATCAAAGAAGGGAACTGGATTCGATCAACCACTGACTCCTCATGAGCATTGGCATATGGACGTGTCGTACATAAACATCTCCGGGACTTTCTATTACCTGTGCAGCGTGCTCGACGGATGCAGTCGATATATCGTTCACTGGGATATCCGTGAGTCGATGCGAGAAGCTGACGTCGAGATAATACTGCAAAGAGCCAGAGAGAGGGTTCCTGAAGCAAGCCCGAGGGTCATCTCAGACAACGGGCCACAATTTATAGCCAGGGATTTCAAGGAGTTTATCAGGATCAGCGGCATGACACACGTTAGGATTTCCCCTCACTATCCGCAAAGCAACGGAAAAATTGAGAGATGGCATAAGTCACTCAAGCAAGAGTGTATCAGGCCCAGAACTCCGCTGTCTCTGGATGAAGCACGACGAATAGTATCGGAATATGTGGAGCATTATAACAATGTTCGACTTCATAGCGCCATAGGCTATGTAACGCCTAAGGACAAACTCGATGGCAGAGAAACGGAGATATTCGCTAACCGGGATATGAAGCTGGAGATGGCCCGGGAAAGCCGTAGATTGAATCGCCAGGCTACGAAACCAACAAACCTTGAGACAACATCTTGGAGATGTGATAAAATATTACTGCCGAGTGAAACGGAGACAGGCCCTGCTGGGAAGCAACCTGTTGAGGGATAGCTCGACCAAGGCTCATCGAGCCGATACGCAAACAGGTGGGAGCGATTAAACACCTCCCATCAACATCCTCATCGGACGATAGACCTTGCAATGCCTAAAAAATCCCCGCCCGAAGGGCGGAACAGAATCTCAAACCATATAAGTGACTGTCTAAGAAAAAGAGTCACCTGTCCATTTTCCGCTGAACCAGTACAATCTCAATGTTTCTTGTTTCTCAAACGTTTCTAAGTCCATGAAACATTTTATATGGCTTAAATAAATATTATTATTAAGATTGTTACAATGTTTCTTACCGTATATAAAGAGCTTTATTCTGGCATTTTTGCACACGTGTGCAAACTTATGGACCAATTGAAAGCAGAGAATCTGGCACGATGTGTTTTGGTAACAAAGTTTTTGAAATCTTTTTATCTTATATCGACAAATTTTAAAGGAGAAGAAAATGGAACCAAAAGAAGTTGGTATGTGGGCGTTTTCAAGAATGTGTGACTCATGCCAAGAACGCGCATATCCCACACACACAG
>CAZVOU010000394.1:0-1657 GCA_964628605.1 uncultured Syntrophaceae bacterium | reverse complement strand
AGGAACACATAAACCATACAATGCAATTGTAAATGAAGATACAGAGATAAAATTAAGTTCGATATTTAATCATGATGGAAAAGGTGGTTTTGATTCTACAAAACTTTCATCTTATGATAGTGCAAGTGAAGATTTAACTATTGTTATCAAAGATTTACCAAAAGATGTAACTCTTGAAGGTAATGTAAACTATATAAATGGTCAATATATTTTTAAAGCTAGTGATATTGGTGGAATTACTATTAAAACACCATCGAATTATAGTGGAGAGTTAAATTTTGGTATCACATATATCACTACTGAAAGAGGTGAAGTGGTAGATGGTAAAACTATCGCAAGTAAAACTTTTGGTAGTGAAAAATCTACTGATAATGTAAGTATTTTTGTAAAACCAACTATTGATGCCGAGTTTAAATCTAGCACTACAAAAGCAGAAGATATTGATGCTACTGTTGTTGGAGGTAAGAGTTATTATAATCTAAATTTAGGAATTAATAAAAATGGTGATAATGATGAAACTTTAGAAGAAGTTGTAATATATGAAAGTGATGAATATACACTATTTATAAAAGATGAAAATGGTGATTTAAAACCACTTACATATACAAATGGTGAAGCTAATATTCCTTTAAAAGATTTAGGAAGTATCTATGTTCAAGCTAAAGAGAATGAGAATGGAGAAGTAAATATTAAAGGTAAATATACAGTTAAAGATAGTCATTATGGAACTAAAGATTCAAATTATGAAACAACACAAACAAAAGATTTCACTCATACATTGAAAATTAACCCAGTTACTGATAAGCCAGAGTTAAAAATTGAATCTATTAGTGATTTAACTAATAGTGAAGTTAATGGAACTAAAGTTTCAATTAAAAATAGTACAGCTAGTTTCACTGTAAATACTAAAACTACTAGTATTGATACAGATGGAAGTGAAAAAGTAGTTAAAATAGTAATCTCTGGTGTTCCTCAAGGTGTGACAATAGCTAATATCTCTGATAAATTGGGGCAAGATAAAGAGGGTGTTAGTTTATATGAGCATAATGGAGTTTATGTTATTGAGGTAAATGAAAATATTACATCATTAAATGGTATTTTAGAGAATATTAAATTTGATATTAATGGTGGAAATTTTATAGATAGAGACATTACTATTACAACTTATACTGAAGATAGTGGAAATGGTGATATAAAACAAGATTCTCAAACTATAAATATCATAAAAGATTATGGTACTGGTGGAACTGGACAAGGAATTGAATTAGAAACAAAAACATATAATGCAACGGAAGATACTAAATTTAGTTTAGTTGATATTTTTAATGTATCTGGTGGTCAGCAAACAGGAGATATTACAATTAAAGTAGCAAATGGAACTATTGAAGGATATACTCCAAATGCAGATGGTGAATATACTATAAAATTAAAAGGAAATGCAGCTGATATTGGAACGATTTTATCTCAAATAAAAGTTATTCCAGATCTAAACTTTAATGACAATAAAGGAGAAATGCAATTAACAGTTAGTGGTTTTGGACTTGTAGATAAGATAGTTGATGTTGCAGTAACTCCTGTAACAGATGAAGCAAAATTAACAATAACTCCTATAGATAGTGGAACAGAAATAAGTGAAAATGGTGAGTTTAAATTTGAT
>CAZVOU010000393.1:0-5181 GCA_964628605.1 uncultured Syntrophaceae bacterium | reverse complement strand
ACGAAGAAAAGCAGAAAGTCCAAAGGCTCCTGAAGAAGTATTCACATGACGGCTATACCGGCACTTCCTACCTGATTGGCCATCACGCCTTCTTTTTCGGGGCCCCGAATGCGCTTCCCGAGCTACTGTGGCCACTGTTCAATCGGGTCGAGGATTTCTCGATTTACCCTGACAGGCCGCAGGGGATAAGCGAAGATATCGTTGGCTATGGTCTCGATGATGAAGCATGAATTAACGTTGCCAAGACTTTCTATGGCTCGGCTGGTTGTTTCAACAGCATCACTTCACTAGGTGGAATGAATCCTCCCGGGCGAAGAATCAATACTCCGGGGTGAAGAATGAATACTCCGGCGCGGAGGCCGGAGCTACTGGGGAGAGTTCGGCGCATGGCTTAAATAGACGTCTGGATCGGGTTTTTCATCGAATGGTTGACGCAACAGGGACTCTCTTCTAAAATATTAATTATAGAGCAACATAAAATCACATCACTCACATAACAACACAACAGCAAACAAGATGTCGGCCAGGGGAGCTGCAGTGGGGTCCGTTCCTGTCATGGGAGTGGAGCGTCCTGAAAATGGTTTCCAGGAAGGATAGCATGAGGGAGAGAATAGAAAGAATCGTCCGGGAAGTTTCATTCAAGGATTATTTCACCAATCATTTCAAAGAGAGGTATAGAGGAAACGGCCGGGCTCTATGCCCCTTTCATGATGACCGGCAACCGTCCTTTCAGGTCGAGAATGATCACGGGTACTGCCATGCGGGATGTATCCCTTCCTCGAATTCCAAACGCTTCAGCGTAATAGACCTCCACCGCAACAAGACCGGTTTGAGTGTGGCGGAGGCGGTAGAGTCACTAGAGAGTATGTTCGGGATTGTCAAACCTGAAGGAAAGGGGAGAATGAAAAAGTTCGTCAAGGCCTATGTCTATTGTGATGAGAATGGAAACGCTCTTTACGAGAAGGTTCGTTATGAGCCGAAATCCTTTAGTTGGCGGAGGTTCACGGACACCGGGGCGATAGAGTACGGTCTGGGTAATGTCAGAAGGGTGTTGTACAACCTGGAGGCGATAGCGTCATCCAGCCGGGATGAACTGATCTTCTTTGTGGAAGGTGAAAAAGACGTTGACGCCATGACGGGGTTGGGCTTTCTGGCCACGACAAGCGGCTCTGCCCAGGGTTGGAGCCACATAGTGCGCAACCATGGGGCTCACATGGCGCTCAAGGATCATAGAGTCTGGGTAATAGCGGACAAGGATGAACCGGGTCGGGAGCTGGCGGATCAGGTTTCCAGGACCCTGGTGAAGATTTGTCCCGAGGTGAGGATACTCGAGCTTCCCGGAGAGACTATAAAGGATGCGTCGGATCTCATCGAAAAACACGGTGATCAGGCTGCCAGGGCCATCATGGAACAGACAGGGCTCAACGCCCCGATATGCGAAGACGGGCCTGAACCGGACGATAATGCTCCTGCGGGGAACGTCCAGGTAGAACAGGATGAAAAGTCCGTCAGGAAAACCAGGTTTCAGATACTCAATGAAATGGTCTCAACGAAGGATTGGGAGTTTTTCTTCGACCAGTCAAGCGAGATGTGGGTATCCATGCAGGTAAATGGCCACTGGGAGAACCACATGGTTGGTGGTGGTCGTTTCAGCGATGTTGTCAGGGCCGAGTACAGGGATTTGACCGGAGACGGACTTTCCAGGGAAACGATAGAACAGGTAATGAGCGCCCGCAGGGGTTCGCTTGACCCACTGGTCGATGTCCGCAGCCTTGAGACCCGTGTTGCAAAGGATGAAAACGCCGACGCCATTTTAGTCGATACAGGGAAAAGTGACTGGCTTGCCGTGAGGATAACCGGTGATGGGTACGAGTTGTGTCATCCCGAGCGCAATCCTTTCCGTCGGGATTCCAATATGAGGCCGTATGATGTGAGCCCCGATACGGTTCCCGGCTCATGGGACGACCTGTTTGAAATCATACCGGCGAAGGATTTTAAATCCAAAGGTCTCATAAAGATGTGGATGGCGTTGTCCATGATACCGGACATAGCCAAACCAGGTCTCATCATAAACGGTCCACCGGGGTCGGGAAAATCATTCTCAGCGACGGCCATCCGGCAAATAATCGACCCGGCCGACAATCCCCTGCAGTCCTTCCCCAAGGACCTGGAGAACCTCAAACTGGCGCTTTTCAGGAACCGTATTCCCGTGTTCGATAATATGAACAGCCTGAATATCGACCAGAGTGACTGCTTATGCCAGGCGGTCACCGGAATTTCTTTCGAGAAAAGAAAACTTCATACCGATGCGGACTCGATTCGCTGGAGAGTCCTTAGGCAATGGATGCTCACCGGGGTAAACATTCCGGGGTACATGGCCGATTTCCTCTCCCGCTCCTTCATAATCGACCTTGTCGCCATAGACCAGGACGACAGGCGTGACTTCGGGACCCTGGAGAGCATTCTTGAAGAGATCAAACCGGGTCTCCAGGCAAGGCTTTTCTCTTGCGCAAGCAATGCCCTCACAAATTACAAAAACGTCTTCTCCTCAGGCCTGCAACGACTGGCTCATGCTCACCGATATTGTCTTGCCATGGCTGCAGGGCTCCAACTCACTACGGAGGAAATAAACCTTCTCTGGGAATTGAACGGCCAAAGTCAGGCCTCCCAAACGGTAGAAAATGATGTCGTCGCCCAATCCATAATTGCGTTTGCAAAGACTCAGGGTGAGTGGATGGGCTCGACAAAACAACTTTATGACTCCCTGACCGATTTCTCGGACGCATTCAACCAGCCCTGGAAGAAGATATGGCCGACAACCCCCGGTAACCTGACACGTAAAATAAACAATATTATCGGCTCACTCAAGATTCAGGGTGTGACAATCACCGATGTAAGAACAAAGTCTGATCGCTTCAAGACTCTCCTGTACCAACCCATGGATGAAACTTCTTCCGCAGGCGCACAACAATAATGACTCACCGCTCTTTGGGTATGTCCGCATAACCGAGGCTCATCGCAATTAGATGACAAGGTGACATAAACACCGTGGAACGCTGTCATCTTTAACATCTTGATATATAGGGAAAATGACAAGGTGACAGAAATGACGTAAAATTTTAGGGGTTGGCGGCTTTTGTCCCATGCCAACGCTATCTGTCCATCGGGGCGCCCAGTCCGGAATGTCGTGCCGGTTTCAGGAGACATCCCATCAAACACACGGCAGAGTTTTTGTGTTTCTAAAAAAGTCCGGGATTTTCTGTCATCCTGTCATCTCTAAATAAATCAATATGTAAGTGGTGACAAAAAGTTGCAGCGGCATGAAGGACTGTCACCACGTCCGGCGCGGAGGCTGGATATAATGTCTCTACGAGTGTACAGTAGCTCCGGCGTCCCTGCCGGAGTATTCAAATCATGCAATATGCAATATGCAATATGCAATGAGCTGAGCATTGACACCATCCAAACTATGGGGAGGCCCTGGCTGCGATTGCGAGAATTAACAATATCCTTGAGCGGAGAGCGAGTTAATAGTTGAAGCAACCTGAACTAAAACATAAAAACCGTGACTATGTATGACTGCACTACAGAAACTATTGAAAGCGAAAAAATAGACGAGGTATTGAACATCGCAAGACGAATGATTGAAGAGGAAAAAGAAAAAAATACGGGCCGCAAAAAACCCTTTATTAAAGGCCACAAAACCAAACTCAAATACTACATTGATGCCTTCGAGAGACACCTTGATAAAAAAGAAATAAGAAACATGGCCGGGAGGTATAGCCTCACACCCTGCGTCTTTGAATTACTAAGATTTTCAAATGATAAACCGGAATACTCAGAAGGTCACAACTATTTTCTGGTCGGAAAAACACCTTGCGGAAAAGAGTTTAAAGTGATTGTGCGGAAAAAGGGTGATGGCTACGTGCTTAGAAGTTATTTTCGGGTATAAAAAGGAAAAGCCTTGTGTGCCCTTATGCTGTGGCCGTTTTTCAGGCCGTTGAGATAACAACCCCTGGGACAATCCCTGGGCTTTACGTTATACCCTCTGACAGCAAACTTTGAAGCGCCTACGTCTTCGCACAACAAGGCAGAATACATCTTTAATTATAGTGATTTTAGGTGGCCTGTCAATTCCTTATGTATTCACAGAGAAAAAAAGGTTTCTCCTCTGGATAAAAAATGTCCGAATGGCTGGGAAACCAGATGCACAGTCCTCAGTCAAGCGGCGAAACTGGTTGGGGGTAATTCATTTGGTAATTCCCTTCCCAACTTGACTCTCGGCAAATAATGCTCCGTGGTGACCATTTACAATCCCTATCGCCTAGGGATTCAGCTGTTATTCTCGCCACTTTCCTGGTCTATGGGCGGATTTTATGGTCACTGCGGCAGCCTATTCTTCATTCCACTCAATTGATATGCATCCGCCGTCCTCGATGTCCGTGCCGTCCGTTGTATGGGTGTCAAGGAAATGAAAGACCCTTTGAGAACCCCTCAGTTTATAAGAATGCGCTGCGCAACTCCCACAAACCTATCAGGTTTCTTTGAAACATTTTATATGACTTAAATAGATATTATTGTCAGGATTGTCACATTGTTGCCTCAGTTTAAGGCAGTTAACAGATTACTAACCGATATTACGGGACGTTTGGACAAGTAGCCGAAAATTTTGCCAGAAACTAAAATAACAGAGTACTGAAAAAAAATGCCCTCAACAGATTAGGAGCAATGTTGAGGGCCACATGGATATGAGTTGTCAGGTATGTGAAACCTGGTTTAGAGGGACGGATATCTTATTTTTAGTATCAAGACGCTACGCTCCTATAGGCGCTACTTGTAGGTGAAGAATACCCGAATATTCTTTACATCTAATAGATTGTCATAAGGTTGAATTACTAATCTGTATGGGTTGCTAGTGAAAACTGACTGGGGATTGCTGGTTAATACCACGTCAAGGCTGCCACTAGCACTCCCGTTAATTTCGGGCGTGTCTATTCCAGCAATATGGGGTGCAGCGTCCATTACCTCCACTCGTACTCCTGTGGCGGAATTATTTTCGTAATCAAGCGTCACGCGGACAAATGAGTCTGGCGCTAATCGTGCGTAATCAACCCCTGACAAGGAAAACACTCTCCCCGAATTAATGTTAGTCATCGCATCCGGAACTGGTATGAACTCCAC
>CAZVOU010000392.1:0-11340 GCA_964628605.1 uncultured Syntrophaceae bacterium | reverse complement strand
GTGAGTGGCGCTCCTCGAACTATGGCCAAACGATTACCATCGGTGTAACCGAGCCAAAGTAGGCGTCTCATTGCCTCCGCACGCTCCCAGGCAACCGTCGATTTGTCCAGGACCAGCTTCAGAGGCGGTTCTGAAGTCCCGGAGGTGTGCCAGAATTCTGTCTTGCTTCGCTTGATGTCGCTTGCCAGCAGGTCATCAATTCTTTCTCTCGCTATGTCCTTCGTCAGATATGGAAGCAGTTTGAGGTCATCAACCGTGTTGATGTCTGAGGGGGTTAAGTGACTTTGTTGCATGACACTTCTGTAATAGGGGACTTTTTCGTAGGCGTGACTGATCAGACGGCGCAGTCTCTGGTTTTGATAGGCTCTAAACTGTTCTAGATTCCAGTTCTCCGTCTGTTGAAAAAAGGAGAGGGCTTCAGAATAGGTCTTTCCATATCGTAAGGAAGGGGGTAAGAGGTAAAACAAACTCTCTGTAAAGTCTCTGACCGGAACAGGAGTTTCTTTCATGATGTTTTTTATGATACTTTTCATGGACTATCTTACACTGTTCTTTTTCTAATTATATTGAGAAGAGTTCCAATCTCATCTCGGGTCAACGCCCCGATCGCAATGATTGAAACCCCATAAAAGAGCGCAGAAACCGCCACGTTTAAAAACAGATTGTGATCTCTCATGTAAAAGGTCACCGGGATCATTACGGCGCACGCCAGGAATGGCTTCCAGGAAATATCCCTGAAATCCAGGGCAAATAGCTTCTCCCTGATGAATCTGTACTGTAGTTGATTTAAAATCATAAAACATAGAATGGTGGCCACGGTAGAGCCTACAACCCCTAATAGGGGAACGAGCGCCAGATGCAACGTAAAACTTACAACCACTGCTATCAGATTGACTTTAAGATCGAAGCCCTGATTGTCGGTGGATACCAGGACCTGCGCCAGGGAAACGAGCACAAAATATGGAACCATTCCGAATGCCATCACACTCAGGACCGGTGGTGAAGCTCCAAACTTTGCTCCATAAATGATGTGAATCATCTGGCTCGACAGGATTGCGGTTCCGGCTACAATCGGGAATATAAATATGAAAGCGTATCTTAGGGAATCCATGGTCATTTTCCTCAGAGCGTCCAGGCCATGCTCGTATCCCTTTGTCATGGCGGGCAACAGCGCCATGCAGAAACCCACCGGGATTACTGTCGCAAAACTGACCACCCTGGAGGCTGCGCTGAAAATACCGACCGCCTCTATGTCCATCAACTTGGACAGCATTATTTCAGGCATGCTAAGGTGAAGAGTCGACAAAATCGCTATACTCAGAAATGTAGGCGATTGTCGGATCATTAGCTTCCATATCTCCCAGTCAAACGACCACTTTGGTTT
Source organism: uncultured Syntrophaceae bacterium (assembly GCA_964628605.1). Taxonomy (GTDB): domain Bacteria; phylum Desulfobacterota; class Desulfomonilia; order Desulfomonilales; family Desulfomonilaceae; genus CAITZA01. The sequence continues at coordinate 9,956 of CAZVOU010000392.1, read as the reverse complement.
ACCTACCACTTTCACGTAAAAATACATCATGAGGATGAAAGTGACGAAATTGACAAGTGTAATGGCAGCAAACACCCACAACAAATCAAAACCCAAAAGTAGCAACACGAGACTCAGGACAACCCTGGCCACATTCTCCAGCATGTAGCACAAAGCCAGATACTCTGATTTCTCGATTGACCGAAAAACAGCCTCAATGTAGCGGATTGCCGTGGAGGGAATCAAAGAGAGTGATGATATTGTGGCGCCGACAACTATTCTGTGAGGATAGCCCATAAGCTCAACGGTGGTAATCATCCCGGCCATGGCCAGTAATGAAGAAACAAATCCGAAGATCATGGAATTCATGAAAAATGACTGAATGGTTTCCGGCTTTCGGGAAGTCTCGCGAATGACGAGCGCCCCTAAACCCATGGACGCTATAGTAACAAATATGGCCTGCCACGCCAGTATCAGGGAGTATTCACCAAGGCCTTGAGCGCCCAAGCCGCGTGAAATAACCAGGATCAAGGCGAAAGACACAAATGGATTGATCGCATTCGGAGCGGACAGGGCAATGGTGTTCTTTAAGAGCTGCGCTCTGGTTCCCATATATGACCGTTTCCAAAAACCAGTCCTCTATTACAAGGCTGCCGCAGGGCCGGCTCTTGGACCTCCGAGACTCTAAAACGAGCTTGCGACTGCGTTCAATTAGAGGAGACTGGTTGAATTTTCAAGGATAGCTTGAAGTATTATACATCAGGCAGCGGATAAATGGCAAATGAAATTAATTTGAAATACAGATAATTATAGCTTTATTCTAGATAAGAATCTCGGATTGTGTTTAGTCAAACTATCACTAAGCTGGATAAAAATGCTACAACTCAATGACATATTTATGTAATATTTCGTATGTCTTCAGTAGAGGCTTGAGTTTCAAGTGAACTACTGATAGCCGTCATCTGCCTCTCGGCAGTCTTGGCACGATGGATGAGTCCAGTCCCATCGGACGGTAACTCTTGTTTGGGTCAATATCGAAGAGCAGCTTGGGCATCCTGAGAGGTGGATTCCCGATGTCGTAGAGGTCGAGAGACCCGCCGAGTTCCCCGAATTTATAGTCCTTGGTTCTGGGATGACCGCCTATGGAAGCGATGAAGACTCCGATATAACGATCGTAGCGGTCATACCATGTGTACTGTTTATAGTATTCAATGCTCCTCTCGCCGAGTGTGGCCTGGATGAATCCCCGGTAATTACCGTGAAGATTGAAAAGTGTCCAGCGTCTTCTTTCTATGTCCCAAGGGGCGTATCCTATGATTTCGCCGTCCTTGATGCGCACTATCCAGTAAGACCTTGAATAATTGAGTCGAGGGACGATGGTAAAGTTAGTGCCATCGATGTTGTCTCTCTCGTCTTCTCCACTGACACTGGGTAATTGACCTGTGGAAATTCCGGCGCCAAACAGACAGATTGTGCAAACTAGAAAAGAAATGAAAGATCTTTTCATCTGTATTTCTTCCCGGGCCTCCTGAGTTTTCCGAAGGACAGAGCCTTGAGCAGGCCTTTGACATGATCTATGTTGATTTTCAAAAGCGCTTCAGGCCCTCGCCGCTGAAAGGCCTCCTTGGGTTTCTCGTAAATCAAATGATAAATATTTGCAAGTCTCCAGAATATCGAATATGTTTGATCAGATAATTTAAGAGGGGCGTTAAGCGCTCGCTCACTTTTTTCCGCCTTCGTCCTGTCAGGCCTGCTGAAGACTGCCGTGGATTGAATGAGATGAAATAGACCGGCGCCATACACCTGTCCATTACTGAGTGAACAATAGGCTATAGCTGTCGGGGCTGTAAAAAACGGCCAGCATTCCCCATGTTCAAGTCCGAAAATAAAATTTCCCAGCCCGTAAAATATGTGACCGTGCTTCCACTGCTCATGTCCCTGCAATCGGTGAGCGTGGTGACAAGCAACGATTACGGCCCCTGTGTCAATAATTTCTCTTGCGAAAGACCTTCTCCACGGGCTTGGGTAAGCCTCATATTCAACTCCCCAGTGGAGACAGACAATGACATTCCTGCCCAGCTTGGACCATTTCCTGACCGACCTCAACACCTTTTCCGGTTCAAGCATGTTCACGAACATTTCTGACTCCTGCTGAGGCGGGTTTGTGTCCCCCCCCACATAGGCAAGAATCGTGATCGGAACATCGTTGACATCAAGATGAATCGCCTGATAGGCTTTTTCAGGGGTGTTTCCGGCCCCCACTGTCCTGATTGAATTGGCCTCAAGGAAATCAATAGTGTTACTAATCCCAGAAGCCATGAAATCGAAAATATGATTGTTGGCGATAGTGGCGACATCTATCTTGAAAGTGAGTAGACTTTGGGCAGCGCCCAATGTTGTGCCAACTATGGGTTTGTCCATTTGATGTTGGCCTTGGTCGCCTTCCAGGGGAGCTTCCCAGTTGACTATTCGAAGATCAGGCTCCGTAAACTGCTCTGAAAGCCATTTAGCGGTTTGTCTTATCCTGTCTTGAGATTCTGGACGTGAAAGCAGTCTGTCCAGCGCAATGTCTCCAGTGAATTGTAGAACGCAAGATGTCATTTTTTTCTCAACAGATTTGTGACATTTTTTGACACATTTCTCAACAAAGTATCCAACATAAGATTGTTTATAGTATGATAAGCCCTGTGAGACAAGTTGGCGCAGTAAAAATATGGGGATTTACCCATGCCTGAGCCCGGAAAACCGTATAAACTCCAAGTGTGGCACGGACTTCACAATTGCAGCAATCTATTTGACATAAGAAGTCAATTATTTGATAGGAGCGAGCTATTGCAGTCACGCATATTGATTATCTCGGCCCAGAAAGAAAAGTCGGGATCGGCTTACACTTATCGTCTCAAAAGCCTTGCCGGTCTGCTGGAGGATAGAGGTTTCAAATGCGATTATTTTTATATGGAAGATCATCCACCATTGGACACTGAAACCACGCGCGCTTTTTTTACTCCTTTATGGCTCAACAAGCTCAGGCAATACGACCTGATTTACTGTGGAGCGGCGGAGGCAGCCCAGGCGCTCTTTTTCTGCAGGTTTCTGTTGCAGGCTCCGGTCATCATGGACATGCATGGAGATGTTGTCTCACAGTCGGCCCAGACGAATATCATCCTGTCCAACGGAAAAAAATCCCGCCCCTCCATCCGTGTGTGGCTTCTGTACAAAATGTCATTGATAATAAGTGATTACTTTATCACTCAATCCGAATACCAGAAAGAAGACCTGATCAAAGAGGGCGTCGGAAAAGATAACGTCAGCGTTGTCCGTAACGGTGTAGATCTTGACACGTTCCCTTTGGTGGAGATTCCTCCCTTCCCGGAGTTTTCGCTGGGTTACATCGGCGCTTTCCAAACCTGGCAGGGGACTGAATATCTGTACGAAGCCATAGGCTTGATGAAGAACAAAGATGCCCGGATACTGCTGATCGGTTTTGATGAATATGAAGACGAATGGAAGAAGGCTTTCAAAGATACCTATGGTAATCGAGTGGAAGTCCTCAGCAAAATAGACCGGGCTCAACTCTCAGAAAGAATGAGATCAGTTTCAGTTTTTATGTCTCCACGGCCACCTCATATTGCATCGAGGGCCGCTTTTCCGACAAAATTTGCGGAATATGCCTCAATGGGACGTCCTATTCTGGTGACGGACGTCGATGAAACGGCCGAATTTGTGAAAAGATACGATTGCGGTTTCGTTTGTAAAGCGACTTCACAGGACCTGGCGGACGCAATGGACAGAGCCGTCCAGACTCCTCTGGAAACCTTGGTCCAAATGGGGCGCAACGCCAGGGCAATGGCAGAGCAGAATTTCGCGTGGCCGAAGATTGGGGATGATTATGCCGAACTGGTCAGACACCTTATAGCCACAAGATCCAAGAGACGTCAAACATTACACTGATTCAAACACCTGCCGGAAAACTGGGGTGCGGCTCAGGGATGAGCGTTGATATCAAGAAGGGATTGTTGATCCTTTTCAAGAAGGATGTGATGAAATGATTTCACAAAATCTCAATGATGGCCCAGATCACGAAGAAGACTCATACCTTGCCGAATTCTGCGAAAAAATAGGAATGCGGTATTTTTTTGGATCAGGTTGTTTATGGCAATCCATGGGGCTTAGATTGTTTGTTCCTACCCCGAACTGCTTTCCGGTCTCGCTCTCCGTAGATCACCTTGAGTCGATGTGGAATGAAGGCGCTTATTTTGTCCAGCGTGTAGTTACTGAACAGGAAGCTGGCTTCCAGAGTTACGCATTCATTATAGATGACAAGAATTACGATTTTCAGAGCATAACCAGTAGCGACAGACGGCACAACATTAGAAGGGCATTCAAACACTGCACTGTCCAACAGGTTTCATTTCAGTCGATACTCAATGAGGCCCCACGTTTGATATCAGATACTTATGGGCGTCAGTGCAGAAATTGCGGAGATTCAGTGGTAACTGGCTGGATCGATTATATTAAGGCAGCCAGTTCCAATCCGCTTTTCTCAGCCTGGGGAACCTTTGTCGGTAAAGAACTTGCCGCAATCAAGATAGAGTTCAAATACCGTGGAGGGATGCATCCGGAGGCTTTATTTTCACGCTCGGATTTGCTGAAGTACTATACGATGAACGCATTGCTCTTCGAGTCCACCAGAGAAACCATGCGCAGGGACGATATTTCATACATTTCTCATGGAATGAGACCTGTAACGGGAGAAAAAGCCAGCCTGGCGAATTTCAAGGAATCCATGGGATTCAGGAAACTGGCAGTGAAAGAGCGACTTGAAGCAAACCCTCGGATCAGACTTGCCCTTAATCGTTTTGTTTGTCAGATAGGGACATATTTACCGGATTCTTTTTGCGAGGAATCGGAATATTTCAGGTTGGCCAGAGGTATTTTTACATCACTTAGCCAACAGCGATTTTGCAGCGTTTGATCACAAGCCCTGACAGGTTGGTCATGAGGTCTTGTCTGCAACTGCTATCATTTTCGCCCAGTCATGATTTTCGCGCTTTCCAGAGCGGCAGACCTGTAAATGGCGATATTCTTTTTCCACAAAAGGAAACAGTCGGCAAAATCCTTTTTCTCAGGATCATGATTTACCGAGAACCCGCTTCCAAAATCCCGAAGCAACATACTGGCCTTAGCGTTACATGAGCAGAAAACAGGGATGCCACAGGACAACGCCTCTATCATTTCATCGGGGATGACTTCGGATGATGTGGTCACGACGAATCCTGTCAGGATTTTGTAGAATGAGCTTGTGGCGTTTAGTTTGGATGAAAAGGAAAAATTTCGGAGTTTGTATTTCTCCTTGGCAGTCTCAACCTGTTTAGCTAGCGGTCCGTCGCCAACCATCAGGAAATGGCTGTCATCTCCAAACATCTGCATCCAGTAGGCGAGTCTCAGGAAACCCAGGGGCCGGTTTTCATCCGTCAGTTTTGCAACAAATCCAAATAATGCCTTTCCTGTAGGAACGCTTTTCAGGATGAGATCCGGTCCTGGTTCGTCATCGTGTTGAAGCATGGCACTTTTTTTAGAGCGTTTGTCATCGTTTGACAGAGAACCTGGCATTTCCGAGTGTCCCATGGAGGTTTCTGTGAATGAATCAGGTCCTGCAAAGGAATTGCGTCTGCTTTTCAACATTTCAATTGCCCATCTCAGCGCGCCTGGGATGAAGCTGTTTGAATAATTATATGAAATCTTTCCTGTGATTTTCTGAAACGCTGCCCTTTTTTGAGGAGAGATCATGTCCGACAGCCGAATGGCAATCCTGACTATTTTTCTATCCGAGCCCTTGACGGCCTCTCTCAATCTTTCATTTTCCGCGATTAACTCCAGTAACATGTTATGGACTATTTCCTGGTGACTGGAGTTGACGCTAGACACGATCTTTTTTCGCAGCGCCTGCACCGAGTGATGTGACCAGGCGCTGGTTAACCAGCTATTCTGGCGTAGTCGGTAAAAAAAAACTGGTTTGGGCACAACATCCAGTTTGTATCCGCCAAGGAAAAGCCGAGCCAGAAATTCCCAGTCATCGGCGACTTCACCTCTGGATCCGGTAAAACCACCGAGATCGACAAACACCGATTTCCTGACACAAAAGTTTGCGTCCCCGAACTCATTGAAGTATATCCCGGCTTCCAGGCAAGGTCCAATTGGCATTCTGCAGCACAGAACATCTGTTTCGGAAACAGTATCGGATTCTCCAGTGAAGATGATCATTGCGCTGCTTAGGCAGTCAGCTCCAGAGCTTTCTATCCCACGGACAAAATCGAACACCATATCGGGTGTGGCAAGGTTGTCTGAATCCATAAAGATTATTATTTCGCCTTGTGCTTGACTTACAGCGAAATTCCTGGTGGGTCCTATGCTTTCATTTTCTTCTTTGAAGATGAATCTCCAGTTCCTGGAAGAATAAGTGGATTCGAGCTGTTTCAGAATATTTAATGATTCGACATCAGAGCTGCCGTCATCCACTACCAGGACTTCAAAATTCTCATACGTGTTTTTGTCCAGTGATTTGAGTAGTCCCACCAGGTTATGACCGTCATTGAAGTGAGGAACACACACAGAGACAGAGGGCAACGATTTGGATTTGTTATCAGCGATTACTGAGGCCTGGGTAGCGGAAAACCTATCAGTAACTGTCAGGATTGGATCTGTTTCGTCCAGTTCAAGAATTTGAACCACCCTCTTATCATCAATGGCCCAATTCTTTTTCCTGGCCCATCCAAGGATCGCTTCAGCCTGGACAAGAACTACGTCTGAGTTCTCGCAGCCGTATTGCTCAGCAAAGTCTCTCTGACGATCCAATATGTAATTGTCCAGAATATCCGGGCTATGAAGTGACAGCTCTCTTTCAAATTCATGGCATGTTCTTAACCAACTAACCAGGATGGCGCCTCCAAGATCAAGCCCCATCTTTTTTGCACGGGTTGGAACAAAACCATATCCATTTCGTGCATCCATGATTACGACATCGTAATAATGGTCCTGAAGAAATTTGTAGACTTTTTGTGAGTTAAAAATGAACCGGCGATCGTCAAAGAGCTTTTCTTTTGCCAAGGGCTCAATTTCGCGGCCTACAATTCTGTGTGTCCTGATGGTGCGTCCGAAACCTGAAAAAAAATCCGGGACATGCTCGGCAACATTTCTGTCATCTACCAGCAAGACCTCTAGGTGGTTCTTGATGGAAAACCGCCGTATTATCGCATTGGCGTAAGCCGGAACATATCGTCCTTCAGCCTGATCGAACCGGTCATTTACTTCGGTAACCAACAGTATTTTTTTCATGGAAGCCTCTGGTTGGCCGGCCTGGGGTGGTCAGGAGAGACAAATTAACGCTTATTATTATACAGGCAAGTTTTTAATTATCTCAATCAAATTGTGTCGGAAAAAAATTGCCACGAATCAAGGTCAGACCAATTTATGGGGATTGATTATATTTTTGAGTATCTGACTTCGGGACGCCTGTGTTAATTTCATCATGATGCCTGAAGCTTCAGGTCCTGTATCGTGTAAATTTTGGACAATTGTCTAATTTACGTGCCTGTTGTCACTGCAATACTCTGAACTCAAATAACATAGAAGGATCTATGCCGGACCTCCATTCACAAAATGATCAAAAACCGGCCACCAGTACTACAAAATTGCTGATTGGACTGTGGAAGCGGTTGGCAAAATCCAGACAAAGGCAGTTAGTGTTGGTATTCTGCCTGATGTTGGCGAGCGCATTTGCAGAAGTAGTGAGTCTTGGCGCCGTTTTGCCTTTTATCGGGGTCTTGACGGCCCCAGAGAAAGTTCCTAAATATCAGTCTCTTGAACGTTTTGTGGAAGAGCTTGGAATACAAACACCCCAGGAACTCGTCCTACCGGTAGTGATTATATTCATGGTTACGGCTATTTTAGCTGGAATCCTGAGGTTGACTTTACTTTGGGCCACGGCAAAACTCTCTAATGCGATTGGAGCTGACATGAGCCTGGAAATGTACCGCAGGACGCTCTATCAGCCTTACAAAGTTCATTTCTTGCGGAACAGCAGTGAAGTAATAGACGGAATAACCCACAAGTCCTGGGCGGCCATGGACATGCTCAAGTCAACAATGACCCTGGTGAGTTCGTCATTACTGATGACGACTATGGTCGCAGGTCTCATAGTGATCGACCCTGCCGTAGTGTCAGCGGCTCTGGTCGTTTTTGGTTTGATCTACGGAGTGGTTGCGCTTAAGGCTCGTCGTAAACTGAAGGAGAATAGCCAACGCATTTCCGAGCAGGGAACATTGGCTATCAAGAGCCTTCAGGAAGGATTGGGGGCCATAAGGGACATTTTATTAAACTGGAGTCAGGCGGCCTATTGCGAAACTTACAGAAAGGCCGATATGCCTTATCGAATGGCTTATGGCAGCAATCTGTTCATATCGGTTAGTCCAAGATTTGCCATGGAAACCATAGGTATGGTGTTGATTGCAGGTTTGGCCTATTTTCTCAGTAGTCAGCATGGAGGAATTGGTCCCTCTTTGCCACTTCTCGGAGCCCTTGCCTTGGGAGCCCAGCGCATAATCCCGGCCCTTCAGCAAATTTACTGGGCTTGGGCAAGCATAGCCGGTAATCGGGCGTCTCTTGAAGAGGTAATTGACCTTCTGAATCAGCCTATTCCGGAAGAGGCATTGAAACCGCCTCCAAAAACTCTCGATTTTCATTCCCGGATCACTTTCAACGGAGTGTGGTTCAGATATCTTGATACTGAACCGTGGGTTCTGAAAGACCTGAATCTGGTAATACCCCGAGGCTGTCGAATGGGTTTTGTCGGTGGCACAGGCAGCGGTAAGAGCACCACGCTTGATCTGCTCATGGGGCTGCTTGAGCCAACCCAAGGACACATCATGGTGGATGGCATGGAAATCAGGACCGGCACACTGAGGACTTGGCAGCAAAATATAGCTCACGTTCCACAAAGCATATTTCTTGCCGACTCAACTCTGGCTGAAAATATTGCACTTGGTATTCCCGCAGAGCTAATTGACATGAAAAAGGTCAAGCGGGCCGCAGAGCAGGCGATGATAGCAGATTTCATAGAAAGCCGCCCCGAAGGGTACAATGCCCTGGTCGGCGAACGAGGTGTCATGCTATCCGGAGGGCAACGACAGAGGATAGGGATCGCCAGAGCGCTCTATAAGGATGCCGGCGTTCTGGTTCTGGACGAGGCTACCAGTTCTTTGGACAACCAGACTGAAAAAGCGGTAATGGCATGTCTGGATAATCTCCATCGAGAGATGACAATACTTATAATCGCGCATCGTCTGACAACCATCCAGAACTGTGACCAGATAGTGGAACTGGAAGGAGGCGCCGTCATCGCCCAGGGAACATACGACGAACTTATTGAAAAGAGCGCCAGTTTCAGATTGATGGCGACCTATCGTGCTTCTTCCCATGAAAAACACTAAGGTCTTAGATTGAAAATGAAAGTGAACAAATCGGTGTCCGATTTTCTGACCAACATCGATCATTCAGATTCGATGGAGAATCTTTGGTAACCTTGAGGCAGATTCATGCCAACAGGACTTTAAGGAGTCCATAGAATGAAGTGTTCCATAATTATTCCCACTTTCAACAGGTGTGATTTTCTCAAAATTACCCTGGACTCCTTGACAAGCCTAGACACGAACATTCTGGATCACGAAATAATAGTGGTGGACAACCATTCGATAGACGCAACCCGTCAGGTGGTAGAATCATTCATAAAATCTAAACCCTCTTTGGTCATACGATATTGTTATGAACCAATTCCCGGCTCATTGTCTGCCAGGCATAGAGGCGCCTTCGAGGCTGAAGGTGAAATCCTCATATTTGTCGATGACGATGTGATCGTATGCCCTGAGTGGCTTGACGCTATTGTGGAAACACTTGAAGATCCGCAGGTTCACCTAGTGGGT
>CAZVOU010000391.1:0-3684 GCA_964628605.1 uncultured Syntrophaceae bacterium | reverse complement strand
AGTTAACACAGTGTAAAGGGTAGAAGCTCTGCTGAACTCACACATCAATGTGGTGAACAATAGCATGTAGACGTCTCCAGGCTCCAGTTAGCCGGCTCGCTATTTAAGAGTCAAAGGCACAAGGCGATTCCACCCAGGTTTTTTCATAACATCCTGTGAGTTGAATTTTTCTCAAGAAATTAATCCTTGAATCCCTTTCAGATTTCCACCCCTGACCTAGCGCCAAAGATATACCGTCCAGAAAAATGGCGTAGGGCAAGAGACCGCGAATCCGCTCTATTTCAGTCCCACTAAATGGTTTTGGCGCATCCCATTGGCAACCCAATCTTACACTATTCCAGCGTGAAATTTCTTTGCTTAAACAGGCCAAAGACTATCGCCACATTCCAGCTGACGGATTAGCCGGCGCATGGCTTTTGGAAAGCAGTGATTTTGCCTGACTGCCAGCATGCGACATTTTCATTTTTTGAGGGACAGCCACGATTTCAGACTCCTCCACCACCTGTAATTCCGATGTTTCGGCAATGGGTTATCAGGAACTACCACACCACCGCTAACTATCATTGCAGGCCACTCTTTAACCATCCTCAAGGCCATTTCTTTACCCACGAGGGAAATGGCGGCTTTTAGAGCCTCGGCCATGTGTGGAGGCCTGTGAGTTGCTGAATGGGCGTCAGTTGCAATTATGTGGGCAAGCCTGTTATCGATAAGATACTTTGCGCATTCTAAAGCTTTGAGCCCGGCAGCGCCGGTCAGACTGTCAGCGGTGATTTGCGCCAGGAGGTCTCCTGCCTCGAATTGATTCATCATTTCAAACAGATAGTCCGGCCGGATCTGGATATACATGTTCTTTTCAGGATGAGCGATAATAATCTTATAGCCAGCGTTAACCATGGCCCTGATGAGATTATCCAATCCTGCGGGAACTAGCATGACCGGCAATTCCATGAGGACGTATCTCCCGTTGTTAATGGTTAGGACCTTGCCGGCCTCAAGCAGATCGATAAGTTCGGGAGTGATGTGTAATTCCATACCGAGATGAACATGCAGCGCTATTCTTTGAGAAACAAGCCGCTCATTGAGGATCCGGGTCAGATTACGCGCCTGCTTCACGTCGGTAATGAATCCTGATCGACCGTAATGCGGAGTAGCCACAACACCACTGAAACCCTCCGCGACTAATATGCGTGCCATTTCAATGGACTGGGCCATATCCGGGGCCCCATCATCAATACCGGGAAGAATGTGGTTGTGTAGATCAATCATGCTTTAAAAATTCACTCCCCAGTAAGCTATCGCCTCTCCACTAATTCATTTTAGCACTCTGTTTACGGTCTAACACCTTATTATAAATAACCCTTTTTTATCTCAGCACAAGTCAGGCCGTATACAATCTTGCGCACTCTGCCTGGCAGTATGGCTAAAGAGGATAGCTCGTTGTAACCTGGAAAGATACATCCAAAGTATCGGCCAGGCACAGAAACCTTGATGTGGATCAGTTTTTCATGGATTTTGGAGTTGAACATCCCTGGCCATGGGTATAGACTAAGTCAGACTGATAGTAACATTAAAGACATGATGAAACATCCGGATTTTACCATGAAGAAAACTCTTACCGGCTTGACTTCCTTCCTGGTCCTGGCCCTTTGCCTGTCTGTTTCCTGCGTCTGCGCTTCTGGGCCATGCGTCTCCGGGAAAGAAAACTCGTGCTTCGCAGTTCACCGCATAAAATCGGTGTGCGCCCCTTATCTGAAAACAACAACTTCAGCTCCATATCTGCGCACCAAAGGTGAAGCTCCGTACCAGAAGTCATGTGGTCAAGCTCCCTGTCTAATCCAAAAAGGCGAGGCGCCATACCTGAAGACATGCGGGAGCGCCCCTCATGTCAAGGTTTCAGGTGAAGCCCCTTATATCCTGAGTTGCGGATACGCTCCGGTGATTCTGGCTGAATGTTCTCCACCACAACAAGCCTCTTGCGGTGTGTCAGGCGGCTACTACTGCAAAGATAAATCACCACGGTAATTGAAACCGGCAGATATTGCCTTGAATCCATTATGTATAATCTATGGGCGGCGGTCCATTATTGCTGATCACCTTTTACCCGCATGAAATTGACAAATTAACCAGGCTGGAATGGTCACGGACGACAATTCCAGATTTTATTAAATGAAAACATTTTTGATCTGGTCTATGGTCAGATTCTGGCAGCTATCTTTTTGTCTCAAACATGGAGACAGTTTTCTGACCAGCTGTCCATGGAACAGTGAATGGGAGCGCTGTCTCAGCTGAATAGTGGAATGAATCCGGGAATGATATGGTAAAAATCAGCGAAAAAGCATAATATAAATCAAGTAATTGCCAAGTTTGATCACGGCAGGTCTGTTAACAGGAACCAGAAGCGATTCAATATCAGGTTGTAGGCAGAGTGCATCAGTCCGAGCTTGAAAACCAGTCCGGAAAACCACAAGGAGCGGAATATGCGGCTGAGATTCATATTTGTCGTGTTGTTGATGTCACTGGTGGTTAATCTCCCAATGGTTACGATGGCCGAAGAACCTCCGGAGAATCTCATTAAACTCTCCCGAGACAACTCCGAGTTTGCAACGCGTCTATACCGGGAGATCTGCGCACCGGATGCGAACCTCATTTTCTCGCCCTACAGTGTGTCATCTGCTCTTGCCATGACATACGCCGGCGCTCGTGGAACTACAGAAAGTCAGATGGCCGCTGTTCTTTCATTTTCGTTAGATCAAAAAGACATTCACCAGGCATTCGCTGATCTTGGAACCAGACTTCACAAAATCCAGCAGACCGGTGATATCACGTTGAACATAGCCAATTCCTTGTGGCCTGAGACCAGCTTTGAACTCCTGTCTGAATATGTGAGCCTAATCAAAAAGAATTATGGAGTTGAAATAACCCCGCTCGAATTCCGGAAATCCAGTGAAGCCGCTCGCACAATCAACAGATGGGTTGAAAACAAGACTCACGACAAAATCAGGAACATCATATCGGCCAGGGACCTCGGTCCGTTAACCCGGCTGGTGCTCGCAAATGCAATCTATTTCAACGGCAAATGGCTGAATCCGTTTGACCCGTCAAAAACCAGGGAAGCCCCATTCTATTCAAAACCTGACAATCCTGTTAAGGCTCAAATGATGACACAGAAATCCAGATTCAGATATCTGGAACTGGAAGATCTCCAGATTCTTGAAATGCCCTATCTGGGAAATAATCTTTCCATGGTTGCTTTACTCCCGCGTAAAATGGAAGGGCTAAGTTCACTGGAGAGCAAACTGGGAGTGGAACAGCTTGAGCAATGGAGACACAAGTTGATTCCAACTAATGTTACGGTTTATTTTCCGAGGTTTCAGATTACTCATTCGGTTGATCTGGGAAATCGGCTTGTATCCATGGGAATGGTTGACGCATTCAGCGACACAAAGGCTGATTTCTCGGGAATAGCTGTTATCAAGCCATCAGAACCTTTGTACATCTCCCGTGTTTTGCATAAAGCGTTCATAAAGGTTTCAGAGGAAGGGACTGAAGCGGCGGCAGCTACGGCCGTCATCCAGAAGGTAGGCGCAGCGCCAAGGCCAACACCTATCTTTCGCGCCGATCACCCTTTCATTTTCATGATCCTTGAGAATCAGACAGGAAGCGTTCTATTCATGGGAAAAATGA
>CAZVOU010000390.1:0-2499 GCA_964628605.1 uncultured Syntrophaceae bacterium | reverse complement strand
GGGTGGCAGAGGCCCAGGCATCATTCCGGTAGGCGCCAGAGGACCATTGCGCGGGCCTTGGGTTGGCCCTCCTGTAGGCCGAGGTCCCTGGGGAGGTCCTACGGGGTGGCGTGGACCTTGGCGGCGCCCATGACCTCCTGGACTATGGCCAGGAGCCATCGGCTGGAGAGACCCCTGGAGAAGGCCGTGGCCGTGGATTTTTCCACCCAGACCCTGGCCAGGATTTATAGGTGGAGGATTCATCCCCATCCCTGTTCCAATTGCTACGCCAATTGAGATAGTCACCGAAACCGAGCCAGTAACAGTGGTGACTGAAACAACAACTCCAACACCCGTTCGCCCTGTTGATCCGTGCTCATGGATCAAACGGGAGCACTCCGCTTCAGATCCCGGCTACCTCAATCAGAGGGGTTTGAAGGAATATGACAGCGCAAATTACACAAGGGCTGCGTGCTGGTTTGAACTGGCCCTCAAGCGTATGGAGGAAACAGGGAGAACCGAAGAGCCTTTGACAGTGGAAGTATTGGAAAATCTGGCAAAAACTTATGAAGCTCTAGGGAAGCCGGAAGATGCGGCCAGTGTCCGTTACAGGGCCACTGTCCTCAGAGAGCGTCTAAAAATGTAAGACCTTATCCTTCAGTAAAGGCTGCTCAATGATCTATTGCATTCTTGAGCAGCCTGAATACTTTTTGAATCGTTATTTCAACGGTTAGCCTCACACAAACCAACTCTCCCTCTAAAAATAGCCCAAAAAATATTTTAACCCCAACCCGGAAATGACCAGCGCCAAAATCGGTTTTATCCACGCGCTCGGCACATGTTTTTGGGCGGCTGCCCCAAAATACATTCCTACAAATCCACCTATTCCGAACAGAAACCCAAGCAGCCAATCCGGACGGACCGGCTGATCCGCCTGAGCTACCAACGGACCTACAAACTCGTAAAAGATCACCCCTCCTATAGATGTTGCGCATGTTCCCATGAGTGTGGCTCCGGCGATCGTGTGAATCGGCAGACCAAAAAAAGAAACTATAAAAGGCGCTATTATAGCCCCTCCGCCTATTCCGTAAACACCACCTATAAGCCCTACAACCAGAGACAATGAAAAAAGACCCGTCGTATGAAAACTGAACCTCTCTCCGAAGAATTCATACTCCGTCCTGGTAAGAGACCAGCTCAAAGTCCTGATGGCCGGTTGGCCGTTAGATTCCTTTTGGAGTGAATTTGAGGTCGCCTGTTGACGCATCCTGCTTTCAGCAACCTTGTCGGACGAGGACTTACCCGAGGATAATACCGTCTGGTAAAGCATTCGTCCACCGATGTACATCAGCACACATCCCACAAAAAGTTTAAATTCACGAGGGTTGGGCAAATACCAAAGACGTATGAACAATCCCAGAAACAAGCCCGGCAAAGTGCCGACTATAATGTTCCAGGCCAAGGGCCAGTTCATTCGACCTTCCTTAAAATACTTGTATACGGCGCTCGGTATGCCCACAATGTTGAATACCAGGTTGGTCGGGGTGACAGCAGGCGAAGTAAAGCCCAATACGCTCATCTGAAACGGCAGTATCAAGAAAGCGCCGGATATGCCACCCATCGACGTAAAAAATGAAATGACCATACCCACCAAAGGAGGTATCCAGATTGCAATCTCCACATTAGAAACAGGGAATAACATCTGCCACTCCTTTTTGTTTAGGTTAAATCTTGAGTTATGTTCAGGGCCAAAAACTTCCTGTCCGTGATTCTCGCCCAATAACCAGGCTCAGGCCTGAAAAGCCGCACTAACACGTTTTTGTTCTTAAACGTGCTAGTAGTATAAGTGGCTATTTCGGGGCATGTCAACAACTTTCAGGAGCTTTCTTCATTTTGACATCTTGGGAAATATCTGGCTTTATGATGTGAAATGGTCGCTCACCATTTGGCGGATTGTTAACTTCTCTGTTAAGATACGTGCGACGACCGAAGATTCTTGAAATGACACAGGAACTGAAGAATTGCTTAATCCATCCCGAATTTTTTCCGACCTGGAAGAAAACAAATGCCTGGAGCCTCCGGATCTGTTGAAGCTGGAAGATTCCTTCAGAAACTGGTCTGAAGAAGCTTCAAGAGCCGATGTTCGCCTTTCAAGATAGAGAATACTGTTGATCTTCCTCTTGATACGATATACCGGCGCGAGGCTGAACGAAACTCTGAGTCTGGATTTGACCCTCGAAGTTGATAAAGTAGGGGGGGCCGTATGTTTTGGACGTGGGCTGGAATCTGGAGAGCGTTTGGTTCCCGTTTCATCAAGACTCATGCAGGACATTGAAACGATTTCAAAACTGATCGGACCCACTGTGCCGGCGCCGTGCTCGCTCAAAATCGATGAGGGGCACATCCGTCGAAAGTTTTATGAGCGAGCGATAGCATGCGGTTTTCCACAGGAATTGGGGGCTCCGCAGGCTATACGTCGGGCCCGGGCCGTTGAGCTGATGAGAAACAACGTGCCTCTAC
>CAZVOU010000389.1:0-14531 GCA_964628605.1 uncultured Syntrophaceae bacterium | reverse complement strand
GGTTTGGCGCAGCGAAGAGCTGAGTATGCTGGCGATTGGCCTGGGGGTCGGGGATGTTGATGGCGACGGCAAAAATGACATTGTGGTTTCGGACCCATCGAACATATATCTGTACCGTTTCAATGCCGGACAGATGAATCTGATAACGGAATACAACACGGGAAACCTCGAAGTAAAAGCGATAGACGTTGCGAAGATACGCAAACAGGGTCCGGCCAGAATTTATGTTACGTCCCAGAACAGGGGTTCAGTCAGTTCTTTTGTCCTGGAATATCGCGGAGGGGCGCTTGTCCCCGTTATTAAAGATTTTCCGTATTTTCTGAGGATTATAAATTATCCCACCAAAGGCCCCATACTGCTTGGTCAGTTAAAGGGAATGAGCCGGATGTATGAGGGCCCGATATACAACATTGAGGACAAGGGGGATGAATTAACGGTAGGGGAAAGATTCGGCGTTCCTCTCAAGATACCTATTTTCGGATTTACCATAGGTGATTTCGAGGGGCAAAGGAGGCCTCTCATAGCGGTGTACGACAGAGAGGACCATCTGAGGCTTTATGAACCGTCCGGCAAGAGGCTTTACATATCGAAATCCTATTACGGAGGTTCAGACATAATTTTGAGGTGGGTTGGCCCGGAAGCGAGCAAGGACTCGGAAAAAGATCTGTCGGCGGATACTTCTTATGTGCGACCCAGAATAATGTCACTGGACACCGACAAGGATTCCCGCTACGAAATACTGGCCATATCGCATAGTTCCAAGACGATGAGGATGCTCAGCCGCACCAAGATGCTCGAGGAAGGTAGAATCAAGGCGTTAGTCTGGACAGGCGACACACTCGAAGAGAAGTGGTCGACACCCAAAGTTCAGGGAATGGTAACCGACTTCGCTGTTGACACCTTGCCCGGACTCGATGGCATGAAACTTATCACGCTGGAAAGAAAAAAGACCGACTGGCTTGCCTTTTTGAGGTCGCGTAGTCAGGTCAGGGTCTACGATCTGCAGGCCGTGATGGCAGAAGGACTTTCAGGAAAATCCAGGGAATCGGATGACTAGAAGACCTCCGATGTTCCCTGATTCTGTGAAACCCGGTCAAACCGGCGCAGGCGTAACAGACGCTTCCTTTGAGTAGAACGCGGTTTTTTCCGTTTCAGACAGTTTTTCCATCTGCAAGGTCAGGTTGGATGTTAGCGCCTGTCTGAAGTCATAATAATGTTCAGCGACGACCAGGGCCGTGACGAACCTGTCGATCCTGTCGGGGAAACGCCAGAGCGCTTTCCACATGTAGCCCCAGAAATCCAGCCTGCTGTCATAAACGAAGCCATTTCTGTAGATCGTTATTAAAGCCGCCCTTAGTTCTGCCAGGTGAGGGGGCTTAAAAGATTTTTTTACCTTTGGCGGCTTCATGCAGGAATAGTGCTCAAAAACTCTTTTCAGATAATTTTTCGGTTCATACAGATTATTGTAGAGTTCCACGAATTCACTGACAATCTCATCCAGAGGCCTGGTGGGTATGAAATTGATGAGAGCGGTCTGGTTGCTCATGGTGTCGAAGTCCGAGCATAAAAGCCGTTTCTGGTTATCAAGCCTCATCCACAGGTCTGTCCCTAGTCCGGCCTGAAGCAAGGTGGCAAATATTTCGGGGATATTAGTCTGATTGGCGAATTCGATAATCCTGCCGCTTGCGCCAGGCTTCTCATTGTCGAAACCGATTATTGTGCCCGCTATAATCTGGAATCCGGCCTCGGATATTTTCCTGCATGCGGACACGAGGTCTACCCCGGTGTTCTGATATTTTTTTGCTTCTTTCAGGCTCTCTTTGTCTGGAGTTTCTATGCCCAGGAAGACCCTGAAAAAGCCGGCCCTGTACATCTTGTCGAGGAGTTCTTTATCTGCAGCAAGGTTTACTGACGCCTGGGTGGAAAAGTTGAAGGGCGTGCCACGCGATTCCATCCATGGAACAAGCTCATTGAGCAGCTTCTTTGTCTGCGCGACATTACCGATGAAGTTGTCATCAACAAAGAATACAAGACGCCGCCAGCCGAGTTCGTACAATGTGTTGAGTTCAGCGATGATCTGGGCGGGACTCTTGGTGCGAACCTTTCTTCCCAGCATGAGGGTTACATCACAGAATTCGCATTGGAAGGGGCATCCTCTGGAAAACTGGACGGCCATGTCAACGTATTTGTCCATTTTCAGCAAGTCGAATCGGGGCGCCGGGCTTTCCGTCATGGACGCCTTTTCAGGTGAGGATATTATTGTCCCCGTTTGCCTCGCCCTTACCGCTTTTACCAGGGCCTCAACGGTAACTTCCGCCTCTCCGACTACAACTATATCGGCGCCGTTAGTCAGGGCATCCTCCGGGTAGTGAAATACTGAGGCGCCACCGACCACCACGAATTTTCCACGTTTCTTGGCTTCCTTGATCGTGGCCAGAATATTCTTGTGCTGGATACCCATTCCCGAAATCATGACAACTTCAGTTTCATCCCATACTTTTTCAGAAATCTCCTCAAAGACCATATCGACAAGTGTGATATCCCAATCAGAGGGTAAGAGAGCGGCAAGGGTAATTAATCCCAATGGCGGGACCAGGGCTTTTTTTCCGGTCATTTTTAAAACTTTATCAAATGACCAGAATGTTTGGGGATAACTGGGATGAACCAGAAGCGCTTTCATTTGGAAATCCTGTTCAGGCTGTTAGTATGAACTTCAAAGTTAACATGCTTTTTACTCCATAAGTCAAGAACTTAAATTTACAATTTATTCGGCTTTGGACCTGATTTGTGTTAAGCGCATTTAAAACAGCGGGTTGATGACTCTTGAACCGTACTTTTTTTACAAAAAAACGACCTGATCAGTTGTATTTTTTCTGTGAATGACATGGAGTTGATCCGTCGGCACGGCTTCGCGTCCGCAAGTTTAGGCAGGAAAATTCATTTATCATCGTCATGTTAGGAAATTATCCTTGACACAGGTTAATCCCTTAATAATAATCCGTTTCGCTGTGAACCAAGCTCTTTAACCGGAAATCCGGAACAGGAAGGCCCATGACCGCTATCCAGGACATTTACGAGACCAAGAATTACCGCAACAAGATACCGCTAAGTCAATCGGTGACCTTTGAAGTGGGTGTTCGAGACACGAGCATACACGTTCAGGCTCAGACGGACCTTACGGCAAAAGCCAAAGAGTCTGTTTTCAGGTACAGGTATCAGATCGAGGAATATCTAAGACAGCATCCGGCCTTTAGGGACACACAATCGCCCATACAGATCTATTCTTCAGCTCCGGAGATAGTCAAATATTGCGATTTGGCCTGCCGTAACACCGGAGTGGCGCCGATGTCGTGCATGAGCGGAGCAATGGCCGATTTTGTCGGTCGTGACCTGATGTCACAATCGCCAGTCCTTGTTGTTTCAAGCGGTGGTGACACTTTTGTCCGTTCATCGGTCGCTCTTGAAGTCCACATTTATGCGAAGGGCTCTGCTCTCCACAATAAGCTCATTTTGCAGGCGCCGGGCGCCAAAAATATTTTCGGCATTTCCACCTATGTGCCCGGAAAAGGGATACAGGCGGTAACAGTGTTGTCCAGGACGGCGAGTTGGGCTTCAGCTTTTGCCAAGGACCTCGGTGTCCGACTGG
Organism: uncultured Syntrophaceae bacterium; assembly: GCA_964628605.1. Lineage (GTDB taxonomy): Bacteria > Desulfobacterota > Desulfomonilia > Desulfomonilales > Desulfomonilaceae > CAITZA01. The sequence goes on along the minus strand of CAZVOU010000389.1, from coordinate 10,885 downwards.
ACTCCGGTGAATCGCTTAAATCGGCGCTAAACCGTGCGGAGGCCTACACTGATGTGGGCGGTGTGGTAATTGTTTCTGGTTCGCAGGTGGTTTTCGGCGGGAGCCTCAACGTGAAATGTCTCAACGGCTCAGGGGCCTGAGAACGAACAATCGAAAGCAGAGAATTTGATGAAAATAGGGGTATTATCCGACACCCACTTGCGCACTCCGGATCAAAACCTTGACTACATCCTGGATAAAATCTTCGGTGACGCCGACCTGATCCTTCACGCCGGAGACATTGTTACCCGCAGCGTTCTGGAACGCCTTGAGGAAAGGGGGGCTCTGGCGGTTTGCGGTAACATGGATGACTACGATGTTTTTGATTTAGCCCCGCAGACACGCATCATGAAGGTGGAATCCAGGAAGATAGCGCTTATTCACGGCTGGGGCTCAAAGGAAGGTCTGGCGCAGCGCATTGTCGAGCGCTTTTCAGCGGATTCCCCGGACATCATAATTTATGGTCACACTCACATGCCTTTTTGGGGGAGGGTCAACGATGTGATGATGTTCAATCCCGGATCGGTCTCCAGAAACGTCTTCCCCAGAGGCAGAACAGTGGGCCTGCTGGAAATAAACGGTGATTCGGTCGAAGCCGGGTTCATAGAACTTGATGTTTAGTGTCGCAAAAGATTATTATACAGGATTGAACCGGACACCATTCATTTCATGAATGTGAAGTCCGGCTAATCCCAATCAGATGGTATAATTCATGGATCATTTATGGGCTCCGTGGAGAATAGACTATATTCTTGGCAAAGAGCGTGAACCCGGCTGTATTTTCTGTACCAAACCGGCAAGTTCAGAGGACGAAGAAAATCTCATAGCTCACCGTGCCCAGGGCGCATACACCATAATGAACAAGTTCCCTTACAATAACGGGCATGTTCTCGTGGTCCCCTACAGGCATGTGTCGGATATTTGTCTTCTTACCCCGGAAGAGAACGGCCTTCTGGTCCAGGAAGTGACCAGAGCCATAGAAGCGCTAAGAAAAGTAATGAATCCCGATGGTTTCAATATAGGAATCAATCTGGGAGTTGTAGCGGGGGCCGGCATAGCAGAGCACGTTCATTACCATGTGGTGCCGCGCTGGAATGGCGATACGAACATCATGCCTGTACTCGCGGATGTCCGGGTCATTCCGCAACACCTCAGGGAAACTCGTCAGAACATATATGAAGCATTCTTGCAACTATTTGGTGATGTGACAGGAAAGGAGTAACCATGAGACTTATAAAGAGACTAATAGAACTGGCATTCGTCATTTTGGTGATATCCCTGTTCATGAAAAATAAGGATATCGAGCTGACCATAAACTATTTCGGATTGAAAGAGCCCATCAAGGTAGCTTTTTGGGAACTGGTAACTTTTTGCGTCTCGTTAGGTATTATAATAGCAGCGTTGGGAGACTTCATCACTCAGTTGAAATGGGTGGGAGAGAGGCGCAGAATGGTCAAGACCGATCGTGAGCACGCCGGTGAAGTCAACAAGCTGTCAGACAAGATCAAATCTCTTGAAAAAGAGAATGTGGATATAAAAAGAGAACTTGATGAAAAATCAGAGGAGTTGGCCGGCCTCAGGAAGACCATAGAGGAGGCTAAAAAAGTTGAACCGGATCGTCCGGAGACACCGTCAGATCAGAGCTTGACCTAGTAGTTCCACATATTCGCAAAGACTGTGGTGTCATTTTTTTTACTATTTGAATCCTGTTAAAACGGAAGGACGGCGTGAAGCGTCTTGTGATTGAATGGAAATATTAAGAGTTCGTGAAAAAATATACCAAAAGTTTTCTTCCCCCTCAGTGGCTATTGGTAATTTTGACGGTGTACATCTTGGTCATAGGGAGATTTTATCCAGGACAGTAAAATCGGCTCATGATAGAGGTAAAGAGGCGGTAGTCTACACATTTGATCCCCATCCCAGAATTGTCCTGAACAAGGTTCAGGATGTTCCGAGAATCAACACAGAGGCGGAACGGGAACAGATTCTGGAAGAACTAGGGATAGATATCCTGATCCTTGCGGAGTTCACTCCGGAATACGCCAGTCAAACGCCTGAGCAGTTTGTCGAGAACACGCTCGTCGAGGAACTGGGGGTCCGCAGCCTGTTTGTGGGCGAGAACTACCGTTTCGGCAAGGGACGCAGCGGCACGGCCGTCATGTTGAAGAAGACCGGTCACGAACTTGGATTCACTGTCCATGTAGTCCCATCGGTGAAGGTTGACGAAGTTGTTGTATCTTCAAGCGAGATCAGGAAACTTCTACTCTCGGGAGAAATAAGAAGAGCCAACGAGTTGTTGGGACGGCCTTTCAAGATAGCGGGGAAAGTTATTCACGGTCATAGTCGTGGAAAGAAGTTGGGTTTCCCTACGGCAAACATAAAGCCCGAACCTAAACTATGCCCACCTGACGGCGTTTACGCCGTTTACTGCATTCTCGACGATGACAGGAAAAATTTGCGGCCCGGTGTCATGAATATAGGCTGGAATCCTACGTTCAAGGATCGCAGGGTTTCCTACGAGGCTCACATAATGGATCTGGACAGGGACCTTTACGGCCAGCGAATAGAAATGCAGATCATCGACAGGATAAGAGCGGAAATGACCTTCAACAATGTCGAGGAACTCAAGGAGCAGATCAGGAAGGACATCAAATATTCCAGGGAGATATTTTCGGGGATATACTGATGGCGGGACGGTTAAAGGAAATATCAAGGGCCCCGGACGCTAAGTCTCCGGGGCCCTTGTTGTTTAAAGACGGGTTAGCTCTTCATAGTTTCTTTGGCTGCCGTCAAGGTGTTCTTCATCAGCATGGCGATTGTCATGGGGCCTACGCCACCGGGAACCGGCGTAACTGCGGCCGCTTTTGCCTTTACTTCATCATAGGCCACATCGCCTACGATCTTGAAGCCCTTCTCCGTGCCGGGAGCATCAACCCTGTTGATTCCTACATCGATGACCACTGCGCCTTCACGGACCATGTCGCCCTTCAAATATTCAGGCTTACCTATCGCCGCTATTATTATGTCGGCTTCCAGGCATCTCTCCTTGAGATTCTTGGTTTTTGTATGGCACATCGTCACTGTCGCGTTCATGTCCCTCTGGTCAAGCATGTTTGACAGAGGCCTACCCACGATGTTGCTTCTTCCAAGGATGATGACGTCCTTGCCGGCCGTTTCGAAACCACCGCGCTTAATGAGTTCGATAACTCCAGCGGGTGTGCAGGGGAGAAAACGGACTTCACCGATGCTGATGAGGCCGACGTTGAAGGGGTGGAAGCAGTCCACGTCCTTCTCAGGAAGAATTGAACGCAATATCTTGGCTTCAGGAATGTGTTTGGGCAACGGTAACTGGCACAGAATGCCGTGAACGCTCTTGTCCTTGTTGTATCCGTCGATGACTGCTAACAGTTCTTCAGTGGTTGTTGAAGCCGGAAGACGAGTTTCGAGGGATTTAATGCCGATGTACTCGCAAGCTTTCTTTTTGTTCAACACATAAACCTTGGAAGCAGGGTCTTCACCCACCAGAATAACCGCCAGACACGGTTCAAGACCCTGAGCTTTGAGTTTTACGACCTCTTCCTTCATCTCGTCTTTAAGAATCTGGGATACTTCATTTCCACTGATGATTTTGGCCGACATACGGTCCTCCTTGGAAGAATTGTTTTATTGCAAGTAGTTGTAAAATGCCTATCGGCGCTCAAGCTACAAAACACAGCCCTGTGCGCCCCCCACGACTCAAATACTGACTACGGTCTAAAACAAACCGGATGGGTATCAAAACAGTAAATCAAAGCCGGAAAAATTCAAATGACGTCTTTTTGAGACAATCTAGTTTTCCAGTTTTTCAGCTATCTGGGAAATGGCCTTGTTGATAACCGGGTCATCCAGCGATGGAGGCCGGTTCTCAAGGTCAGCCGCCGCTATCTCCTCGGAGAAAGGCAATACCCCGATGAGGGGAATCCCGTGAAGACTGTTGACCAGAAACTCTTCCTGCTGGCTGTTCCTGATCTTGCTGCCTACCGCCACCACTTTATGCAGCCCTATGTCACTGGTAAGTTGTCGAACCTTTGTCGCAGTCTCTATACTTCTCTGTCCGGGTTCCACCACTATCACCAGCCTATCGACGCCCTGAGCCGTCCCACGACCCAGATGCTCTATTCCGGCCTCCATGTCCATTATGACCAGATCTTTCTCATACAGGACCAAATGAGACACCAAGGCCTTCAAAAGGACACTTTCAGGGCATATACACCCACCGCCGCCCTTTTTAACAGTTCCCATAACCAAAAGACGAACGCCGTCCTTCTCTTTTCCGAGGGCATCCGGAAGATCGTCCACTTTCGGGTTCATTTTGAAAAAACCGCCAACCGTGCCTTTCTTGCTTTCGGTCCTTTCATAAATGAGGTCTTCCATTTTCGCTATTGGAACTATGTCCGATGTATCAATGCCGAGAGCAGATCCGAGGTTCGCGTCCGGGTCAGCGTCCACAGCAAGAACCCTGTAACCATTTCTGGCCCAATGGCGCGCCAGGAGACTGCTCAATGTAGTCTTACCAACCCCACCTTTACCTGATACCGCTATTTTCATGAGTGTGCCTTCCAGTTCAGGACAATTAGAACAGTTTGCATCAATTCCAGTCAACAAGAAAAAGAGACAAGATTAAGGTTTTGCCGCCTTCATCAATTCGAGAACCGCCATCTGTCCCGCCACCGCCATGTCCTCGGCGCTGAAGAAAAGCTCTGCGGTCTCGTCGAACAGCACACTGGCCTCAGCGGGAAATTCATCATCTCCCCTCCAGACCAGGCATGTTATGGGCAACATTGGGAAATAACGCAACTCTACAGCAGCGTCCGCTGAGTTTATTATTTTACCGCCAAGTTTACGGCCCGCGTCTTTCATCGGTTCGGGATTAGCTCCGAATACGGCCGTGAGAATGTCCTTGGTTCGTCTGTTAAATGCCGGTTCGTAGAAACTGCCTTCCTTGAATTCCCTGAAATGCTTGAGTCTTCCTAATGGCTGTCTTCCATCGGAGTTGTTCAGATAGTGAATTGCGAGAATGCTGAGCCAAATCTGCGCTTCTTCACCGGTTTCCATCATCGTGAAAACGTGGCTATCCACATCCAGCACGATGCGCCTGTTCAGATGGGGCAATATGATCTGTCTGCCCTGGAATTCAGCGGCGGCCTTTTCTGCCACCCTTCCGGGGTCTTTTCTTGAAAAGACTTCAAGTCCCAGTTTCAGAGCGCGCTCATAATTGTCCTGTTTGGGTAGAGCCGGCCCTGAAAGATCTTTTATGTTGAGCATTGCATGAAACCAGATAAATGAGAATTCAGGCGTCTTTCACGATAATGAAAGACGCCTGTCGATCAATTGGTCAAATTTCGTAAAAACACGCTGGCTATATTGTGAGAGTTCTCACGCTTATTATGTTGGGTAGTTGCCTCAAGGCCTCCAGAGCCGCCTCTTCCGCCTTGGTGTCTGTGTTCAGGAACACCAGGGCCTGGCCTCCGACCTGCTCACGGGCGAACTGAAAGCTCGATATGTTTATGCCATGATCGCCAAGAGTCAATCCTATGGAACCGATGACCTTCGGCCTGTCATAGGAATGGATGAGGATCAATTCACCGAACAGGTCAAATTCACCTCGGAAAGCCCCGTACCTGACCATGCGCGGTTTTGACTTGCCAAACAGAGTGCCTTCCACATCGTGCTCACGATTTTCGGTCTGAACCTTGAATCGAATTAGCGAAGTAAAGTTCTCAGAGCGGCTTACTTTAGTCTCCAGAACCGTTATTCCGCGTTCTTCAGCGCACATGGGAGCGTTTACCAGATTGACGTCGTCTCCCATTATAGGAGTCAACAGACCCGTCAAAAATGTGGTGGTGATGGGCTTGAGATCCATGGAGAGAATTTCTCCGCAATACTGAGCCTCTACACTCTTGATACCCGTCTGCACCATGTTCCCCAGGAACAGACCCATACTTTGAGCCAGTTCCAGATAGGGTTTGAGTGTCTCCATGGCCTCTCCAGAGACTGCAGGAGCGTTTACGGCGTTTCTTATTGTGCCGGAAACGAGATAATCGCGAATTTGAGCCGCCACCGCTACTGCCACGTTGTCCTGGGCCTCCTGGGTGGACGCTCCAAGGTGTGGTGTGCATATAACCTTTTCAGAGGTCACCAGGCGATTCAATCCGGGAGGCTCGGTGTTGAAGACGTCCAGAGCGGCCCCGGCCACATGACCGGATTCTATGGCGTCTGCAAGGTCGTCCTCGTTGACAACCGGACCTCTCGAACAGTTGACTATGCGCACACCCTTTTTCATCTTCGCTATGTTCTTTGCGTTGATTATTCCACGTGTGTCGGCCGTCAGCGGAACATGCAAAGTGATTATGTCGGCTTCCCTGAAGATGTCATCGACGGAACCAAGCCTCACACCCATCTGTTTTGCCTGATCTTCAGAGAGAAACGGGTCATAAGCTATGACGCTCATCCCCAGTCCCAAGGCCCTGTCGGCCACTACGGCCCCAATTTTTCCCAGTCCGATTATGCCCAATGTCTTGTTCAGGATTTCAGTTCCGGAGAATTTCTTCTTCTCCCATTTCCCTTCCTTCATCGAAGCGCAGGCCTGCGGAATGTTTCTAACCAGCGCCATCATCATCGAAAGAGTATGCTCGGCAGTGGTCACGGTGTTGCCGCCAGGAGTGTTCATGACCACTATGCCCCTCTTGGAGGCGGCTTTGATATCGACATTGTCAAGACCGGTTCCAGCGCGACCGACCACTTTAAGGTTGGTAGCAGCTTCGATGATATCAGCGGTAACTTTTGTGGCCCCTCTTACCGCCAATCCATGATACTGCCCAATGATCTGTTTTAATTCTTCCGGGCTTAGTCCGACTTTGACGTCCACCTCAATGCCGGGGGCGTCTCTAAAAATCTGGACACCCAACTCTGACAGGTTGTCTGAAACCAAAACTTTCACTAGGAAAAACCTCCTGAATCGTTACATTCTAATTTTCTCGGTCGCGGTAAACACCACCGTTACCCTTTCGGGCGGACAGGCCTCAAAACGACAAAATAGGACAGCTAAGCCCAAAGCTAACGCTCACCTATCATAAATACTTTAAGGATCAATGTTTTTTGCTAGATTACGAACGATACTATGCCGATCTAAAAGTTTATCAGTAAATCCAATAGATGTCAATGAGAACGGCCGACATGGCCGGATTGGAGGACACGGAACATTCAGCTGTCAGGAGCCGTCCCATTCAGTCACCAAGCAGCATGAAAACCAGTAGGAACAATCCTATAACCATAGCGGGCAAAGGTGGGTAGCCCGCAAATGTACTTTCCCCGACAGGTTGCATGATGATCGAGGGTTGCACGTCAGGAGCCTGGACATGTCCGGTTTCCTTCATTAGGTTGGTGGATTCTTTGGCTGAAAACGTAACTGACTGCTTTGGGGAAGCAGCGCTGTTCTTAACGGTTTTGATCTTTGGTGAGTCCGAATTCGTGATCAACTCAAGGTGGGGTAAATCCTTCAGTACCTCAGCATCTGCGTCTTTCACCACCCGGAAAACAGGATTCTTATCTGTCATGATTATGCCTTTTGTTGCGACCTCGTAGTAGGGAAACGCCCGGAGACATCAATTATAAACAAAGACCGAAGCTTTTGTTTGTATAAGTTCAATAAGATTATAAAACATGCTTATTATATGATTATTGCGAGTTTGTCACCAAATATATGCAAAAGAGATCGACAAAAGCCCATGTGCGCCTAAAGACGCAATTTGTTGTATTGAGCCGGACGGCAACATGTTGTAAACTGGCATCGGTTAGGCAGGGAATCTTTGTCCGGCCATTAATCAGGGAAAGGATATGTGATGGAAAAAAAGGCCCCGGATGTAAAAGAATCCATTGTAGAATTGATGACCAATCTTGGAACGATAGGCGTTTTTATGCTAGGAGAGTCCAGGGCTTTTCTGAGGAAGAGCTGGGGCGCATCGAGGGAGGAATTTTTTGCAGCTATAGACCAGGTTTCCAAGACCATGAAGCAATCGGGGAAGATGGCGGTGGATGACATTGAGAGAGCCGCTGAAAAGATCAAGGAATCCTGGGAGATTCTGGACAAAGAGAAGGACCTCGATTGGGACAATTTTCTTACAGACCTCAAGAACAGGCTCAAGGCAATTGGAGACATAACCAAGGAGACCTTTGACCTGTGCGTGAACCAGACCAAGGAAGTCCTGGACAAGCAATGGTCGGCTGTTGGCAGGATAGGTGAGGACCATGTCAAAGAGGCCCAGAAACACACAGACCAGATGGCCAAAATTTTCAAGGAGCAGTGGGGTGTCTTTTGTGACACCATGCAAAAGACGGGCAAGAAAATAGATCGCGCAGTGGAAGCTGCATGGGAAGAGATCAAGAAAAAAGACTGACAGGGTTTTTTCGCGGAAACAGTGGGGCAGGAATATTTTGTTGATAATAGGTCTTACCGGTGGGATAGCATCGGGTAAATCGACTGTGAGTTCCATGTTCCGGGAACATGGTGTGCCGGTGATTTGCGCTGATGAACTGGCTCATGAAGCGGTGTCGTCCGGATCTCCGGCCCTGGTTAAGATTCGTGAGCTTTTTGGTGATGACGTTTTCGACGAACACGGAGAATTGGACCGATTGGCCCTCGGGGCAAAAGTCTTTGCCGATCACAAACTGAAGAAAAGGCTGGAGGACATCATCCATCCGGTGGTTGAACATGGAAAGAACAGACTCTTGGAGAGATATTCGGCTCAAGGCCATCCAATGGTGGTTGTGGACGTTCCTTTGCTGTTCGAGGCCGGTTGGAATAACGAGGTAGATGTAATAGTCGTGGTCTATGTCGGCAAGGATCTCCAGGTTTCCAGGCTGGTCCGGCGTAATGGCCTGTCGGAGTCCGAAGCGCAGGCGAGGCTGGACTCACAATGGTCACTCGATGACAAAAGGAAGAAAGCTCACCTGGTCATAGACAACTCCGGTTCCCTGGATAATACTCGCACACGATTCGAACAGGCGCTCGAGACTCTGAAGTCGATGGCCTCGTCCCGGACCTGACTCATCGGTCATCCATTTTAGTGAGGCATCAGGAACCCTTGATGGAAATACTTCTAGGCGCTGCATTTTGGGTAATCATCTTTGTAGTATGGTACGCCAGGAACTACCCTGACAAAATGCCTGCGTTTTTCAAGACAGAATCGAAAGTGGCCAGACATCCGAACGTTGTTTCGCCCGCAAGGGAGAAGCCGGTCAAAACAAGCAAGGAATACCGGAAGCTGGTTGAAATAGTTGAAAATATCTGCGCTCGGGACGGATTCGGGTCAAGTGACGCAGCCAGCATGACTCTGGCGGTAAAAAAATTGATTGAAATAGAAAAATCCAGCGGTCAAATTTGGGAGGCCTATGCGCTGGATGCGCTGGAAACGGCTGAAATCTGGTGCGATGACTGTAAGAGGCCTGTAGAGAAAATAATCAGCAAATCAGGGGTAAGAATTCAATGCGTCCATTGTGACAAGTGGCTGGACCTAAAGAACTCGAAAGTGGCCATCCTGGACTTTCCAAGAAAGAACGCAGGAAACTCCTGACCTAACATAAAATTAGACCTAATGGAGATAGCACAGTGCAATTGACATCCTGGAAGGACATCGAGCCCGAACAATTAAATGAGAGCACATCCCGAAAAATGGTGTGGGGAGAAAATGTGATGGCAGTCATGATTGAGTTGGCCCCGAACGCGAGGGTTCCTCTTCATGACCACGTTTCCGAGCAGATGACTATGGTTCAGAAAGGAACGCTGTTTTTGTCCTTCCCGGGCAAAGACGATGTTGAACTAAAAGTCGGCGATGTTCTTATTATACCTTCATCTCAAGCTCATAGCGCCAGAAGCGGCCCGGAAGGCTGCAAGGTGATGGATGTGTTTTCGCCTGTCAGGCAGGACTTTATCGATGGATCGGCCAATTATTTCGGTAAAGACAAGAAAGACGATCAGGACGGGGAGGCGCCCAAACCATCCGTTGATCCTTACCCGGCCTTGCGTGGCTACCTGGCCGGTGTCGGCATAAACATCCCCATTGACACGCTCAGGCAAACACCACTGGAAGTTCTGGCAAGGTATGTTTATGAAAAAGAGTGTATTACCATGGGACAACTCAGGGAAGTCCTCGGTATTGACAAAAAACAGGCCAAAGATCTCCTCAGGCAGTGGAAGCACGGTGATGACCATAGCGAGTCGAGTTTCAAGCGCAAACTCGAGAGGCTGATCGTTTTGCCCAATGAAATTGCAAGATATAAAGTTGATTGATCCAAGTGGGTGGAAATAATGGACCCGGAAAAAGTAAACAAAATCAAGGATGCCGTCAGGCGTAATTTTGACTCAAGCCCGGTTCAATATGACGAATTTGAAGCAAGGTATGGTTTCTTCAAAAGCCTCAACGCCGCCCTTTTAAAGTCAATCAACTCTGAACGAGCTGAAAGTATCCTTGACATCGGGTGTGGCACAGGGGCCAGTTGCCTTCAACTGGCTCAAGCCTGTCCGCAGGCCGGCATAGTAGGGCTGGACAATTCTCCGGCAATGCTCCAGAAGGCCAGGGATAACTGTTGCACGCACGACAGAATCCTTTTTGTTGAAGGGGACGCTTCAGCCTTGACTTCATGTCTGGACCGGGATTTCGACGCCATCATATACAGCGCCTCAATATTTCTCATTCCCGATTTCAAAGAGAGTATCAGGCAGGCCTATGGACTGCTCAAGCCATCCGGACAGGTCGGCATGACATTCATGGACGGTGTTTACTCGGATGCGGGTGAACATTTATTTTCG
>CAZVOU010000388.1:0-2081 GCA_964628605.1 uncultured Syntrophaceae bacterium | reverse complement strand
GGATGGATTTCAAAAAACATTACTATGGCTTGTTCGGGTCGCTATTCGAAAATATTTCGGACCAAAACAATTTAGGGCTTCTGCATAAAACGCGGGTTTAACAAAATCGCCAGGAACACCTCGAAACTTTTTTACAGCATTGCGCGGGTAATCAATTCAGGAATTGTATTGAAATGGTGTGAGTAATCACCGGCGACTCGATGGGTCCGTATATCGAATCTACTGATGCGAAATGTTGGGAGTTACAACCGCTCATTGAGGCCGCATATACCAAACAATCTTTTAAAAAGGAATTCACATGGAACAGCATCCAGGAGTTGCTGGCTATGGAAGCGCCGCTTCGAAGAAACGGGCCATCGGTTGCCTTATTTCCCTTGCTCTCGTGTTCTTTTTGGCGGGTTCAGGGTTTGCTGATACGCCATCAATGTCCGTGTTTTATCAGCCAATGGTGAGCACTGGTTTGGCTGCCGGTCATCCTCATGAATCGTGGTTTGTGTTTGACAAATGGTCTGATCCAAACGTGCCAGGACATGCCATACCTGCAGAGGCAACAATAAGATTCTCCTTTCCCGAGCAGTTTAAGCCAGTCAAGAGGGACCCGCTTGGCGCTGTAATGCTTTACGGATGGTCCCAAAAACCCATTCCAGTAAAATTCACCACCCGAGAGGATCCATCCGATCCTCGGGTAGTGCTCATAAAATTCCAAGACTCCATAGCTGCTGGAAATGCAGACGCCCCAGGTTTGAAAGCGATACATTTAAGAACGAGCTTACTAAATCCGGAAAAAGAAGGACACTATCCAATAGATATAGAGTTTGTAGATGCCGGCCCGATTAGTGGGAAGATCCAGACCGTCGCCGCAATTACTCCCAAACCCGTACCCAATGTGGCTTCCTACAATTCATTGCATGAATCGCGCAATGAGAACTGGCAACGTGTCAAACCCGGGCAGGAGACTGCGCTACCTATTGATTTCCTGGTCAACCTTCCAGATACCTGCAGGTCGTACATCAGCCTCAAGTCCGCCCCAGACGGAAATTTGACCATCCTCAGTGATGGAAAACCTATTGGTTCAGTTGTTTCAACAGGGGTTCCAGTCACAATGCGGCCCGAACCATTTGGTCCAGGTCAGGCTCGTCTCGGTATCATAAGGGTTCACGTCAAAGGTGGCCCGACCCCTGGGTTAGCTAATGTCGTGGCTTCACTTGACGGTGGGACACAATACACCATCACTGTGGTCATCGAGTAACGCTCCGCCAAAAACTTTCCAGCCACAGCAATCAGGTATTTTTGAAGGACATGGACCGCTCTGTTTTCGAGGCGGTACCAGTTTTGGAATCCACAACCTCACTGGATACTCCGGATAGTGTATCAAAGTGGAGCCGCGAAATTGCGGCGAATTCATCGGAGGCTGAATGAATATAGATTACCTGAAGAATGAACTCTGGCGCCAGAAGCGTCGGACCGTTTCGTCAATAACAGGATTGGCCCTTGGTGTAACGCTACTGTTAACCATCAATGCCTTGTCCACAGCTTACCGTGAAGCGGCCAGGGCGCCACTGACAGAAATCGGAGCCGACATAACTGTCCAGCGTTCCGGAGATGTGCCTCGAGACATGGTCGGAGCGGTATTCCCTTGTTCCGCCGTAACCCTTAAGGCTGAAGAGACAAAAAAGATAGCGAGCTTGAAGGGGGTAAACGGCATTGGAAAGGCTTTGCTGCTGTGGGTATTCGATCCAAACCAGGCATGGGTTGTGCTTGGCATTGAGAAAGGCGCTGCTGTCGGTCCTGTGAATCTCAAGGATTCCGTCTCAGAAGGCAGATTTCTTGGCGAGTCCGGATCTGATGCCCTAGTGGAATCGGCCTTTGCCGAACGTTTCAACATAAAGACCGGCGATGACCTGTCAGTCGGTGGGGCAAACTACAAAGTTGTCGGTCTCGTTAACGCTTCGCTGGCTCCAAAAATGGCTGTGGCAAATGTCTACATCGGTCTTGATGACGCCCGACGCATGGCGGTTGAATCTCCCCAGGTTCAGTCCGTGGCGCCGTTCGGACCCGACGATGTGAACCTGCTTTTTATC
>CAZVOU010000387.1:0-1891 GCA_964628605.1 uncultured Syntrophaceae bacterium | reverse complement strand
GGCCTGCTTCTCAAACATTTAGTTAAGGATGATCTCGAATTTCAGGATGCAGACATGGTTTCAGGGATGCTGACAGCCATACGGGATTTTGTGGCCGATTCTTTCAGTGTTGAAGAAGGGGAGGGGCTCGAGAGCATCCTCGTCGGTGAACTCAACGTATGGATTGAGCATGGTCCGGAAGCCATTCTGGCGCTTGTGATAAGGGGAAATGCTCCTGCCACCCTACGATCTGTGATGAAAGAGGCGTTGGAGAGAATTCATGTCGAGTTTGGCGCAGAGTTACAGAATTTTGATGGGGACACAGCCCTGTTCGAATCTACGTCCCCAATCCTTGAAACCTGCCTTGTTTCACGTTACGTGGAAGACAAGAAAAAAACCTCCCCAATTCTAGTAGCCACTGTGGCCACTTTGACCTGCGTCCTGGCCGTATGGACTTGGGTCAATCTGAAAGAGCATTTTAGATGGCAGGATCTCCTTGTCCGTTTGAATGCTCTGGAAGGGATTGTTGTCACCCAGGCTCAAAAGGAAGATGGCAATTATGTCATACGGGGACTCAGAGACGGACTGTCGTTCGATCCCGATCAAATAGTGGCGGAAGTCGGTATTAATCCGCAACGGGTCACATTTCATTGGACACCGTATCAGGCTCTCACCGATGAGATAGTTCTCAAGAGGGCGAATAAAATGCTGACTCCCGGAGAAACCGTGACCCTTACTCTGAAGCAGGGTGTCCTGTCCGCTCATGGAAAAACAGACCTGAAATGGCTATTGCAAGCCCGGAACTCTGTAAAAAATGTTCCCGGTGTTGACAGGTTCGATACCAATTCTCTGACAATCCTGGACAAGTCCCTACACGACTCATTCATGGAATTTCTAAGAAAACTCAGAGCGGAGAAAGGTGTGGTTATCACCTCTTACAACCAGGAGAACGGCAAGTTTTCGGTTTCCGGACTGCTGGATCCATTTGCTGTGGATCCTAGAGAATTATTGCGCTCAAGTGGGCTCGATGAGTCGCAAGTGAATCTAAGCTGGGAGCCATATCAGTCAAGCGATATTTATATATTGTTAAAGCGGATCAGGAAACTGCTCAACCCTCCCGAAACGGTTAAACTCGAGGTTTCTGACAATTGTATTCAGGTCTCCGGGGCTGCGTCCAATGATTGGCTTTTGGAACTAAGGGGTTGGCTAAAAACTGTCCCGGTGTCCCCGTGCCTGAAGTATAAGGATTTACTAAATCTTGACTATGTTGAAATGGAAAACCTTAAACGGGAAATACAGTCTCAGAGCATACTGTTTAAATCTGACACTAATGTGCCGACAAAGGGTCAGTTTGAGAAAATGGAAGTGTTGGCCGGACAGATGCGGCGGTTGGTAGATCTTTCTAAAATACTCAAGGTCCAGGCGAAAATATCCATCCACGGACACACTGACCAATCCGGGACAGCAGAAAGGAATAAAAACCTTAGTCAACAACGGGCGGAACGGATCATGGAGTTTCTCGTTTCCAGAGGTGTGCCAATAGATTTGTTCTCTTTGGAAGCGCTTGGCGCTACCAAGCCCATTTCACATGAAAATACTGAGCCTGGACTGGAGCTTAACAGGAGAGTGGCTTTCGAAGTGGCGATTTCCCAAAAGTGAATTCAAAAAAAACCGGTTCCTCTGGAATAAGCCATTGAGTCGGGATCAAAACACTGCCGGACAATAGTCAGCCCACTGTTTCAGGTAAATGTAACCTTCCTGTGTCCCTGTTGATTCAAACTCTCAATTCCGCAACCGGATGTTGACTTGGGAAAATAGCTGTTGTAGACAGCAATGTTGTCTTTTGGCCCAAAAACAAGTTGAAAGAGGCTTTTTCCTGTCATGCGGGTTATTTTCAGCACAGTGTTTTTAC
>CAZVOU010000386.1:0-2504 GCA_964628605.1 uncultured Syntrophaceae bacterium | reverse complement strand
GGACTTTTCTTTGAATGTTCCTGCTGTCTAATACTAACAGCTTTGAATCGTTTGGGAACTTTCTCAGTTGTGAATTCGCCGAAGGCATGACTGGGTCATACTCCCCGACCAGACTCTTGATGATCTCGCGAATGTTTAGGTTAGAGCCATTCAACACGATTTTATCTACCCATGAGTTTATGGTTTCCCTGAACTCTTCCGGGTCCGGCTCAAATTCCGATGTATAAAGCATTATTTTGGGATGTTCCGTCGCCATGCAGCATTCCGAATCACACGACAGCTTTTCAAACAGTTTCTCTCCCTGTTTTAGCCCAACAAACTGTATTGGAATCTGATCCTCGGTTTTTCCAGCAATTTTTATGAGTTGTCGCGCCAGATCCACTATTTTGATAGGCTCACCCATGTCGAGCATCAGGATCTGACCGGTCTTGCCTATAACAGTGGCCTGCAGGACAAGCGCAACAGCCTCTGGTATGATCATGAAATAACGTTTCACTTCCGGATGGGTCACAGTCACCGGTCCGCCATTATTGATCTGCTCCAGAAATATCGGGACAACGCTGCCCTCCGATCCAAGAACATTTCCGAAACGGACGGAAAAGAACGATGTAGGGCTCTTGACGGCAAACGCCTGGCAATACATCTCACATAATCGTTTCGTAGCGCCCATCACACTCGTCGGGTTGACGGCCTTGTCCGTCGAAATGAGCACGAACTTGTCCACACCCACATTATGACTCAACTCCACTATGTTACGGATCCCGCCAACATTGTTTCTGAAACATTCTGTAGGGTTCATTTCCTGCATGAAAACATGCTTGTGAGCTGCAGCGTGCAAGACAATGTGCGGCCTGTGTTTCCTCATTGCGTCTTCCAGGACCTTTCTGTCTCTCAGATCGCAAAGCATGGGAACGATCTTCATATTGGCCGAGTGATGGTTATGCGGATCAAGATTGCGGTGAATGTGGAATAGCAGGTTTTCACTCTTGTCCAAAAGTATGAGAGTTCGTGGGTTGCTTTTCCATACCTGACGGGATATTTCCGAGCCGATACTGCCCCCAGCGCCTGTAACCAGAACTACTTTGTCTCGGATAAGATCATGGATTCTTGAACGCTCAACCTTTATTTCTTCCCGACCCAGAAGGTCCGTAATGTTGATGTCTCTCAAACGTGTGGTGAGTTTTTCACCCTCAACGGTCTCCAGAACCGGCGGGAGTGTCTTGATTGGGATTCCAAGTGGTTTAAGTTTATTGTATATCCGGTTCATCTGCTCACGATTGGCAGATGGAATTGCTATAAGGGCAACTTCAATGTTGTTTATGGCAACGTATTCGGGAATGGAATCTGTGTCCCCAACGACCTTCAAACCGTGAATGAACTGGCCCATCTTGATCGGATTGTCATCAAAAAATGCTCTTACATGGTATGTTGAAGCCGGATTGCGCCTTATTTCACGCAGCAACATCTCTCCAGCGTCTCCAGCTCCGACTATAATTGTGTCCTTGAGCTGATTCCTGTGGCGCTCGTAATTCTGCACCACCTGCTCTCGAATAATTCTTCCCGACAGACGGATGGCGCAAGCCCCCAAGAAGAACAGTCCGAAATCAATTATTATGACGCCTCGCGGAACGTGTAGCTGAGTGAACAAGCTTGCCAGCGCAAACAGCAGTACAGACGAAAAGATAGACACATACAGGAGGATCTTTAGCTCGGACACCCCTACATAACGCCAGTTCGCCCGGTGCGCTCCCATAAGAAAAAAGACCATTGTCTTGAGAGTCGCCACCAGGAGTATTACCAGGCTGATGTTGTTTAACTGCTGTTCTGGCACTTTGAAATCGAATCTGATGTAGTAAGAGGCCGTAACACTAAGCGCCCCCCACATCAGAATGGCAATAGCCAGTAATCTGTCGTGACTGACATAGTACCGTGCAGACGAATTTCTAAGTCTGTAAAGAAACCTGAATAGGCTATTGTCAGTCCACTTCCCCATATTGATATAGATCCTTTTGTTTTCATGCACATTGTGATCAAGCGCCAGACTTCACAATGCTGAATATCACCCCCCTTGAAAACTGTGGTCCAGGTAATGAGACCTTAAACAAATAAATTATTGTAACGTACCGATCAAAGCAATTCTAACGTCGCTGCGTTAATATCTGCCAGATAATCACCCCATTGAACCAAAAGTTCAAGTTAGAATTAGGTTGTAATGTTACCGAGGATTTATTGTGCGACTGGTCAAATCCAAAAAACTTACACCACACTGGTGGCGCCAGTCTTTGTTTTTACCAATAGTAAGCAACGATGTTCCCTTGCTTGAGGATGGAGCTTTTTAAATGTCCCTGAATTTAGATTATAAGTTATAATCTCGCTCAGTCAAGAAAATTATTTACATGTTTTGCAATAATATTCGTCTGCTCATGTCATCCCCGTCTTGATCGGGGATCCATCTTTCCTGCCTTCCCATTTTCACGGGAATGCCACATTTCCTCCATTTAACA
>CAZVOU010000385.1:0-6254 GCA_964628605.1 uncultured Syntrophaceae bacterium | reverse complement strand
GTTCACCCCCACGCTTGTGGGGACAACCAATATAACGGTATATTCAAGTCATCCTGGCTCGGTTCACCCCCACGCTTGTGGGGACAACGGAAAACTCAAAGCGACATTTGGATATGGGAGCGGTTCACCCCCACGCTTGTGGGGACAACTATTCGGGCGCTGATCGAGTCAGAGAATGCGGCGGTTCACCCCCACGCTTGTGGGGACAACACTACCAAATACGGCATCACGAGGGGATTCTTATCAGTAAAAGGCCGTCGAAGTCAACGATCTGCCTGCTTGCAACTCCTGATGACCGTATGGAAAATCCCTGTTCGGAATTATCGGAGAAGATCATGACACATGACCCGTTTTTGGATTCCTTGGTCAGTTTTTCCCATAGATGTTCCCTGACCATACCTGACAGGCTACCCACGAAGATTCCTGATCTTGGTTCAAGCATCCATTTTGTGAGTTCGCCTTTCAGGCTTACCGAGACTTTTTCAAGAATCACGACGATCATTTTCATCCTCTTGAGGAAATTCGTCAAAATAGTTGATGCCACCCGATGGGCAATCTTCAAATGGATCCCAGAGGGCGCCGGGAATTGCGGGATCTGAGTCAAAATCGATGCTGGAAGTTTTTGACCTGGAGATGTTTTTCAGGTCCAGTATAAACTGTATGTCAGCGACGATAGATTTTAGCAGTTTTGATTCTTTCAGCCGATCGCGAACAGCTTTTCTTACAGTGGATTCCACTTGTTCCTGGCCCTGTGCTACGACACGGAACGCAATGGGAATTGAGACACTGGTTTTATAAAGGTCGGCGACATCGTACACAAAGGAGAGCATTTTGCCTGTATGAATGAAGCCGAGAGCGGGAGAAAGCCCCAAGGCAATTACTCCGGCGTGACAAATTCCGTAGAGACAACTGTTAGCGGCTGACAGGGCCCTGTTAACCTGGTCACCTGCATTCCAGTCTGAGCGTCGGTAATTTCGGCCATGCCATGGCACGCCGTATTCAGTTGCTGCCGTAGCATAAGCCTCCCTGACCCTTATCCCTTCTTTCCCACGGATCTGTTTCAACGATAGAGATTCGTCAAGACCGCTTTCGAATCTCATCAGGTACATTTTCCTGACTACTTGAAGACGCGAAGCACTATCGGCCCAGAGCCTGGCCTGAATAAGCAGGTTGTTTGAATGGCGAGTAATTCCATGGCCATGCGCATAGAATCGGACACCCTGCTCACCGCACCATGCGACAAGGCAGCCATTGTCTGCGAGAGCTGACACAGCGGCGTGAGAAATTGAGGTTCCAGGACCTAATAGCAACAGGCACAGTGTGGCGCATGGGACGGGGACCCTACCTGAAGCGTCAATCAGGGCAATTGACCTGTTTTCCTGTTCTATCTTGCAGTGTTCCGCATAGAGGTAGCTCCATCCGTCCCTGAACCTCGGAAGTATGTGAAGATTCTGTACTCTCATAGTAGACCATCCGGGCCAGAATAGTCTGCCATGCTCAAGAGCCCGAAACCAAATGCCTTTGATGGGCCAATTCCCTTTGTGATGGTGTTGAAAAAATTGCCGGTGTCCGTGATTTTCAGGATTCCTTCATACCATGCTGATCTGATGTTGCGGCCGTGCCTAGCTTCCAGACTCCTGTTCACATAGACATATCCCGGCTGGATGTCGAAAATCCTTATGAGTTGAAAGCCTGGAGGAGGTTGACTGTGAAGAGAGTTTCCGGGAGGCAACCATCCCGGCTCGGCCCTTCGCTCCAGCCATCTTGGCAGTTCCGCGTCCGGGACCGGTACATCTTTACCAATCCAGCGTTTATCAAAAGGATTACCGTAGGCATCGAGCGATTTGTGGCTGACTTTTCTGACAGGATTAGCAAGGATACGGAACCTTTTTAGCTGGTTGTCGGCGAGTTGCGGCTCGAACGATTTGACTTCAGGTCTAGCGGACAGCAGTATGGCCGCATTTTTGAAGGCGTATTCCCAGTCAGGGTAAATTGCCGACTGAACGATTATCACGGCCGAAGCAACTTCAGTATGAGGCTCCACTCTGAAAAGAAAGCCCTGGTCGTTATTGCGCCGGACATGAATGTTCTTTTTGGAGGAATTGCCGTACTGGGTAACGGTCGAGGCGCCTGCGTCAGTTGCCGTCGAAAAATCCTGTGGGGCGTAGGGTCGTATGAAATCCGGATCCTCCTGTTTTCTGGCGCTGGAAGGAAACGCCATACATAGTCTTTGATGGACCCTGTAGAGGTTTCTTAACCATAGCCGGCCTGGTCTAGGACGATCGGGGTTAGAACCCGTATCAACGAGTAGAATGGAAACATACATTGTCATTCCACCTCCTCTGCCTGAAGACGCCTTCGACGGGTTTCGAGAGAACGGTATTTTACAATTGCATCCCTTTTCTCAAGTATTGCGTTTCTCCACTCGGGTCTACATGGGTCTATACGGTCCATACCCATGCCGAAGCCGTACTCAAGCATTGTGACAGCATCGTGACAAAGCCTGCACAATGATCGAAGATCACCATGGCGCTCATCTCCACCAGCTCGTTCATAGGTGACATGATGCGTTGTGGTTGCAGGCAGTTTGCACAGCACACATAGGTAATTATCCTGGGCAAGCCTTTCAGATCTTGCCTTGCGATATTGGCCGTTTGTGTAGTCAGCTCGTGTCCGGGGAGGAAATGGTGTCATGTTTTGAGCCGGTTGTTTCTCGACAGTGACATGACCAGCGGGAGCGACGTCCAGGGACTTGCACAGGACAAACCTGGGACCGTGAACAGGGGGTTCAAGGCTGATCGGAGCGTCATAACATACCAGAGCGTCAAGGGGGGCTTCGGACTGAGTGGGCGATGGCCGCCATTCCAGGATGGTCTTGAGTCGCTCCGGGCTCTTATCCTGTTTTTGTCTCGGCTCCCATGGCCTGGACGATAACGCCTGCTCGAGGTTTTCAAACGTTCCCGCATTAGCGGTTCGGCCAAGAATTGGGCGCGATGGCGGGCATGATTTTCGGCCAAGATATGGGGTGAATACTGGTTTGTCGAGAGCCTGACCGATTTCATGGATTAGCGATGGATCGCCCTGAAGGGCTACCAGGAAGGAAGCGTCACACAAATATTCCCGTCGGGTCAACATTGCGCCAGGTTTTGTCGAATCCTCATGCTCGGCAGTGCGCATGAGCATGTTGGCGCCAACCGTGTGGTAATCCCACCATCGAACACCCGGGCGATCAATGCGCACCCCCATGGCAAGAGAATTAATTTTTGCCACCCATTTCTGGGTGGCTTCCTGCCGTGTCTTTCCAAGGGCCGCCAGCAGCAGGCCCAGCACACCGGATTTGGTAGGGGCTTCGGATGTCCGCCTTATAACGAATTTCGACTCCTGTGCGCCCCACGCCTGTAATGGGCCTTCCATCCTCAAAAAAAGAGTGTTTTCCATCATGAATCATACTCCGGATTGACGTTGACCCTGCGGACGGTTTGCCAGTCGTAGCCGATCGCGGCAATTGTATTTTCGATGAGCTCATCCAGGGACCTGAAATTGGAATCTGTGAGGTCTATCTGCTGTTGCGCGCCTTCACCGGATTCGATGGCGTTCAATCGGTAGCGCAGATTGGGCGAAAACCAGAGCCTTTTTGCAGGAGGACCATATCCGCGATCAAGGTCATGAACATACTGCCCCAGTTGAGCCATACTTTGGGAAACAAGATTACGAACATCCCCTGAAACAGGTTCAGCAAACGCGTTGGCGTAACTGATCGGGGTTTTGCCGATTTCAATCATGATCCCATCCGGTGGGTTGTGCGCAGCGAAGCTGTTTTGCTTTCCTGTCGGGTTTACAAGAACAGCGGCCCTGATGAAAGCCCCCACAGTGTGTGCTGCCAGATGTTCCCTTGAACCGTTGAACCCCTGAAGATTCTGAAGAAGAGTTTCCCAGTTGATGGAGAAATATTTATAAAAGCAGGCTGAAGCGTAGACTGCCTCGTCCACATATCCGGCGCCGGCGTCATCGCCTGGGAGGTCATCAGTTGCAACATAGTAATCGACCAATGGTCTTGCTTCGTGAGTCGAAATGGCATGAGCCACCTGTAGTGAGGCCTCGACTTTCGTTTCGAGGTTTTTCCATATCGTCCTGGCGTCCCTGTCAGGTTCTAGCATGCGTCCTGATAGGGCCATGTCAGGAGCGGCAGTTCGCTCCGCTATGAGTTGTCCGAACTGCTGTGCCAGTTCTGCGTCAGGTGTATCCGGACCCGATTTCAAAAGTTCCACCATTTCGTTTATAGCATCCCGGGTCGTGTAAATAAGCATTTTGCTCTTGTCATCATCCTGTTGATCGTCGTTGTCTTTTTTTGACCGGCTATTTTTGGGCTTGAAACCGCATAGCCCCAGTATCCGCTCGATCCGCTTCTGTTCGGCGGGACAGGCTGAAGCCTTTTCTGAAAGTATCCTCAATAATTGTCGTGTGCGAACACCTCCACACAGGTCCCTAAACTCGTCACTTGTCCTGATACTGCGTTTGATGCACTGGCTGGAAATCCGTGAGCGTATAACTCCACCGAAGTAACATGTTTTGGGGGAACCAAGGTCATCCCTGTTAAGATTGGCTGGACTGTGATTCTGAATAGCATGTATTTGTATTAGCATTAGAGTGTCCTTTCATATCTTTTTTCTAGCTGAAGGTATTCTGTCGCCCATCTCAGGCGAGTCGTGTCGCGTTCCCACACGGAGAGATCGTCAGTCAGCTTTACCCAGTCGATTTGCCCGGTCCGCTCCTGAAGCCAACTGAGCGCCCACTGCATCTGAAATTCCTGCTGACTGACAGGTGAGTTCAGTATTTGGTTGAATCTTCTGCGGTAATTTAGCAAATCCCTGTTGTTTGAAGGTTTGGCTATTCCCATTTGCTGCGCAAAATAGGCTCCTTTGACATGCCTGATAGGGCAATAGCCATACAGTTTCGCTATTAGCCAGGCTATTTGACGACGCGGAGCCCTCTGGTTGCGTTGACGCAAAGGCCACCACAGACCAGCGAACAGATCGAAGCTATCAACAGACCGGTCCAGTCCGCCATGAACCTGAGTCCGCAAAAGTCCGAGGTCACCGCTCTTGAGGTTAGTGAGAATCTCAATGTATTTTTCTGTCGAAGTCATATGCCCCCTCCTTCCACGACTTGTTTGTTTTTGGGCGATTCTTTTGGATTCAGGTCAGGTTTCAGTCTGGCTATCTGAACACGGCGCTCCACAGCATCCGTGGTGACTCCCGGGGAATAAGACCGGCTTACGGCTCTCATCATAAAACGGTATTGGGCCATGGCCTGTGACCAACCTTTTTCACCACCGGAAATCAACTCTCCCATGTAATCTGACAGATTGTTTTCCAGATGGGGCCTGACAGCAGCCATAGCTATTTTACCCTCGATTTCAGACCTCGCTAGATTGCCAATCGCCCTGTTTACAAGTTTTTTAGGCATCTTGCGTAATTCCTCATCCCAAAGATCGATGAACTCACCCGAGTTCTGAAACCCATAAGCCGCCAAATCGACCAGAGCAATTCTGTATTCCCTGGTTTCAAGGTATTTGTCGTTCTTAACAGTCGAAAAACCGGCTCCCAGGTAATGTATTTCTCGCGGATCAACTCTGTGAGACGTTACCAAATGATTTACCCACTCGAGGGATCTGTCATCCAGTCGTAGCCCAGCCACCAATGATTTCCATTGCCCCGCCGTAGCGTCCGTCGAGCCTAAAGCGTCTCGCTCTCCCAGTGAAATTAGGGTCTTGGTCTTTGTCCCCTGTTCCACGTAGAGGACATGAGGATCTTTCCATTGTCTCTGGGGACCATCCTCCTCGGTTTTCTGGCTCCCGATACCGTCAAAAACACACGACCTGATGAGGTAAGTGTTGTCCCCACACGAAATGCAGACTTTCTTTTCCCGATCAGGCTCACCTAGCCAGACCTTTCGGGGAGCCCAGGTCATTCCTGTGAGCATGGTCACTTCCGTATCCAGTGGCTTGTCGAATCCCGGGTCTTGCCAGAAAGGACTTCCTATGCATGTGGCTGGTCGCCATGACAATCGCAAGGTAGCGGCGAGGTTTTTCCCTACGGGGATTAGATAACACGGCGGCTTTGAATTGATTCCGGGAGGCTTGCCTCTACCGCCCGATGTTGCAAAAACCGGTAGCCGGATCAAACCCATTGCACAGCATGCCGGACAAAGTCCGCTAGCCCGGTCGCATGAATGCCTGAAATGAATGTAGTTAG
>CAZVOU010000384.1:0-19665 GCA_964628605.1 uncultured Syntrophaceae bacterium | reverse complement strand
TCAGAAGAAACAAACGTTTAACCATACCCTCAATCCTCCTTTCAACAGTTCCTCTCGAACACCGTTCGAGAGACCCGTAAAAACATTCCCGGATAAAAATCCGATTATATTCCGGAATGTATTTTTGGTATCAAACTAACCGCTAAATGTCAAGCTATTTTTTAGCCTGTCTTTAGCCCACTAATAAGGTTTTTTCAACGACTTAATTTTTATTGTTACCTAAAAATTAAATCGAAAAAAACGTTGTTTAAGGCCACAATCATTTAAAGGTTTATTGACGCTATCGAGTTTTAACAAAGTATGTGTAGTTAGTCAAGGTTTTTTTTCGGGCTGGAAATATGTGGTTGATTGATCACGGGGAGGGTGTTTCGGGGTTCGATGTGTGATAAACCGGACTGCTGCAATTACGGGCAATGCCACCACGGTAATCTTGAGACCCGAGAGCCTTCATTTTAGTTTAGTGATTCGGAGGAATAAAGAAGCAGAGACTGACCCTTACGGTGGGTCAGTCCTGATAAGGTCCTTATATCATACCGTATCCGCCGTCTACACAGAGTAGTTGGCCGGTTATATAATCGGAGTCTGTCGAGGCCAGGAATACGAAAGCAGGGCTGATGTCGTCGGATGAGCCGAAGCGTTTCAGCAATATCCTGTTCATGTAGATGTCCTTAAGTTTCTCGTCGGTCCTGATCTTCTCCGTCATGTCGGTTTCTACTATACCCAGGGAGATGACGTTGGCGCAAACATTGTAACGCGCCAATTCTCGGGCCACACTCTTGGTGAGGCTGAGGATTCCGCCTTTGGCCGCTGAGTAATTAACCTGTCCGACTGTTCCGACTAGTCCGGCAACGGAGCTGACGTTGATCACTTTACCGTACTTTTGCTCTTCAAAAAGTTTGAAGCACGCCTGAATGCAGAGGAAAGGAGCCTTGAGGTGCGCGTCAACGACGGCGTCCCACTGGTCTTCAGTCATCTTGGCTAGCATTGCTGGCCTTGTAAAGCCTGCGTTGTTGACCAGTATGTCCACGCGACCGAAGTTTTCTTTCGCTATTGCGACCATATTTTCGACCTCGGCCTTGTTGGCGACGTCGGCCTTAACCGCAACAGCTTTTCGTCCCATGGCCTTGATCTGTTCCACAGCTTCCAGAGCCGGGGCTTCACTGGACGAATAGTTGATCAGAACGTCCGCTCCCTCTTTGGCATAGGCCAAAGCCACGTTTCTGCCGACTCCCCTACTACTTCCGGTCACAATAGCCGCTCTTCCCTCAAGTTTCATATTGCCTCCACTATGATGATGTTTGGAAACTGGATAAGGACTCTAACCAACGGGTTAGCGAGCCGTCAATGCTGACGGACCCTTACAGGATATCAGAGCAAAATAAAAAAAAAAAGCCCCGATGGGGACTCGGGGCGTGAAAGGAGGTATGGATATGGGGTCTTTTGATTTGGGTAAACCCGAAGATTCGAATGAGCGGAGTATGCTTTAGAGATTCAGCAATTTTCTTCAGGTTTAACTTTCAGGTAACCCCTTGTAAAATAGGACACGTCTATGCATGAAAGGTTCCACAATTCATAAAATTCATAAAAAAATAAAAAAGGCGACATTGAATCGATCGAATTGCCGGTTTTCTATGTTCGTTACACCCAGAGCCAAGGCCATTTTCATGGGGTGTAGACCACCACCATCAGCGTGGAGATTTTTGAGCTGAGGTTCCGGAGATGATGTTCAATGCCGGAGTTGAAATGAAGATGTTCACCCTTTTTAATGACATGAATATCCTCACCCACCTTAACTTCGACCTTGCCGTCTATAACAAACATGAATTCCTCTCCCTCATGTTTATAAGCCACCATTTCATGTTCTTTCTTGGGATCAAGTGTGACTAGGTAGGCCCAAAGGTGCTTATCCTCTCCCTCTGGAGTCAAGCTCTTGTATGAATACGCCTTTGTTCTTTTCAGGTGGCTTTTTCTCCGGGCTTCTTTTTTCTCATCTGCCAGCAGTTCAGAGGAATCCAGGGACATGGCGCGTGATATCTGAATCAAGGCTCCTACCGCCGGTGAGACTTTTCCCTCTTCAAGCTCCCTCAAATATTCCGGTTCATATCCTGTTTTTTCTGCCAGCTTTTCAATGTCGAGCTTGAGTTTCTCCCTCATTTCTCGAATTTTCTCACCTACGCTTTGAGTTTTAGAGGCCTTCTTTGCCATTAGATTCTCCTGCAGAATATTGAAAGGAATGTTGGTTTTCAGGATGCGGAACTCAGTGTCAGCCCGGTGTCATGACTTAATACGAATCCGGTCTCTTTCCGCCCTTGGTCTTTGTCAACTCTCTGGCGATGACTATTCGCTGAACCTGATTAGTCCCTTCGAATATTTGAGCGACCTTTGCAAATCTCATGTACATTTCAACAGGATATGATTTCATGTATCCATATCCTCCCAGTATCTGGACTGCCTCTGTCGTCACCTTCATGGCCGTGTCAGTAGCAAATCTTTTTCCCATCGCCGCTTCGATGACGCTTGATTCACCGGCGTCCATCAAAGAAGCGGCCCTGTATACCAATAGCCTGGAAGCTTCAATTTCGGTGGCCAGGTCAGCCACTAGGAACTGAAGTCCCTGGAATGATATTATTGGCTTTCCAAACTGCTGGCGTTTCTGTGCGTAGTTCAGCGCATAGTCCAACGCCTGCTGGGCGAGTCCACATGAGCATGCTCCGATACTTATACGGCCGCCGTTGAGCGCGCTCAAGGCCATATTGAGCCCTTTACCCTCCTCGCCGATCAAATTTTCTTTGGGGACGAAACAATCCTGAAAATGTAATTCAGTAGTTGGAGACGCGTTCATTCCCATTTTAGGCTCATGAGGGCCAAAGCTGAAACCGGGGGTGTCACGCTCAATAATAAACGCGCTGATTCCTTTTTGCTTCTGAGTCTCATCCGTTCGAAGCATTACGGCGTAGAAATCGGCCACTCCGCCGCTGGTCACGTAGAGCTTTGTACCGTTAACGAGATAACCCCCGTCCACCTTGACAGCTGAGGCCGTTAAGTTTGCCGCGTCAGAACCGGCGTCAGCTTCCGTCAGCGAATAAGCGCCAAGTTTCTTGCCCATGGCCATTGGCTTTGCCCATTTGTGACGTTGTTCCTCATTGCCATAGGAATAGACCAGATTGACCACCATATTGTGGACGCTCACATAAACTGCGGTTGGGAAACATCCCTTTGCAAGCTCCTCGAAAATTACGGCAGCCGTAAGCCGGCCTACACCGGTTCCGCCATATTCCTCCGGAACATAAAGTCCGGTGAAATCGAGCTTGCCCATTTTGTCAAAAGTAGACCTGGAAAATGTGGCGGTTTCTTCCCACTCACGGGAGTTTGGCCCCAATTCCTTGTTGGCAAAGTCTCTGGCGGCTTTTCTGATCAGTCTTTGTTCGTCATTGAGTTTAAAATCCATGATTCTCTCCGGAAAACTGGTCCATGAAGATCGAACAGGGCTGGATAAGGATTTCCCCTGATTGGAGATAAACAGGCTAATGAGAAAAACACTCAAAAAGCCGATCAACAATCACAAAGTTAATGTTATAATAGAGTCAAACAGATGCTCAGTGTAAAAACGCGGTTCTATACTATTAATATTAACGAAATATAAGTGTAGTCAATCAAAAAACCAAGGAAATCGTTACGAACCTGAAGGAGCGAAAATTGACGGATTTTTACAGGGCCTTGAAAGAGCTTGGGAAGGTATTTGGAATTGAAGAATCTTACACTGATAATTGGGGAAGAACTTTCCTGACAAGGCCTGATATTGCCAGGGAGATTCTGGCTCTCAAAGGAATCACAGTCAACACGGATCGAATGGCCTTGGACAGTCAGATTCAGGTCATCAGCATTTCCGGGCTTCCCGACTGTGTGAACTTTGTTGTGGAGATGGACTGGAACAGGTTTGTCCACAACTGCAATTCCGGAAAGATAATCATGCAGGAAGTCAGGGGCAGATTACAACCTGTGCAATGGGATATGAGCAATCCTTCAGTTTGTACGTGTATTGACGAAGAAACGGGACTCACGTCCGTCTCGGTTCCAACACCCGCGATAACTGAAACAGGGCTATTCAGATTCAGGATAACCTTCGAGACAAATTCAGAAAGTTACAATGTTGAACTGGCGCTTCTGGTTTGCCCGGAGTCCGCATACCTGCCTGAAAGCATCATGAACGGGCAAAGAATAGCCGGAGTGGGAGTGGCTGTTTACGGCCTAAAATCATCTCGCAACTGGGGCATTGGAGACTTCACCGACCTCTTGAATTTTACTGATTGGGCACGTTCGGAATTGGGAGCGCATGTCGTTGGCATAAACCCCCTGCATGCAATATTCAACAAGAGTCCCTTCAACAGCAGTCCCTACATGCCTTCAAGCCGTCTGTACAGAAACCACGTATACCTTGATGTAACCAAAGTGTGCGGTTACCGGAATTCGGACAAAGCCCAAAGATTTGTAAATTCTATTGAAACCCAGGCATTACTCAAAAGGCTAAGAAAAGAGGAGCACGTCAATTACGAGGAAGTCTCCAGGATCAAGATAAGGGTCTTACGGATGATTTTCGAGTCTTTCTGCGCGGAGAACAGGGACCGACTCGAGAAAAAAACAGACTGGGACGATTTTCAGGGGTATATAGCTGGTGAGGGCATTTTCCTGGAACGATACGCCACGTTTTGCGCACTTCGGGATTGGCTTGGAAGCCAGGATTCGAGATTCCAGGCATGGCGCGATTGGCCTGCAGGATACCAGAACCCGGAGTCTGACGAGGTAAAGCACTTCGTTCAGACATACTGTGATGAGATTTCCTTCTGGAT
Organism: uncultured Syntrophaceae bacterium; assembly: GCA_964628605.1. Classification (GTDB taxonomy): domain Bacteria; phylum Desulfobacterota; class Desulfomonilia; order Desulfomonilales; family Desulfomonilaceae; genus CAITZA01. The sequence continues at coordinate 14,818 of CAZVOU010000384.1, read as the reverse complement.
GTTCATCCAGTGGCAAATTGACATTCAACTTCGACAAGTCCAGGACCACGCCAGTGAAATGGGCATGATGATAGGTCTGTATCATGACCAGGCCCTGGCGGTGGATTCAAATGGAGCCGATTTTTGGGCCTGGAGGGAATATTTTACTGAAGGTTTTTCAGTCGGGGCGCCACCGGACTCCTTTGCTCCAGAGGGACAGGACTGGGGCTTCTGTCCTCCGGACTCATGGAAGATCAGAAAGTCATTTTATACACCCTTCAGAAAAATTCTACGCGCTAATCTCAAATATGGAGGCGCTCTGAGAATTGACCATGTTATGCAACTCCATCACCTGTTCTGGATCCCAGTGGGAGGCTCTGCATCAGAGGGAGTTTACGTCAAGGATTATGAGGCGGATTTATTGAATGTGCTGGCGCTCGAAAGCATAGCCGCCAAAAATGTCATCATCGGAGAAGACCTCGGAACCGTGCCTCATAATTTCCGTGAGAGACTCATTGAAAAAGGTCTGCTGTCGTACAGGCTGTTCTATTTTGAAAGGGATTCATGGGGGAACCTTCTGCCTTTTTATCAGTATCCGGAACGTGCGCTGGTGTCACTTTCCACGCATGACTTGCCAACCCTCGCCGGATTTTGGTCAAGCCTGGACATAGACAAACGCGTTGAGATAGGTCGTATAAAATCGGAAGACGAGGTTGAGTTTAGAGCAGAGAGAACCAATCACAAAGCCAAAATAATTGAAAGGTTAGTCTCTGACGGCGTGCTTCCTGCCCATACCGCCCACCAGGCCTGGATAGAAACATTTCCCACCGACGATCTGCATTCGGCCGCCCTGTCATTTGTGTTCAGGACGCCCAGCGCAATCGCTCTGATAAATCAGGAAGACATTTTTTTGGACATCCGGCAACAGAACTTGCCCGGCACCACATGGGAAAATCCAAATTGGGTAACCAAGAACCTTTTTTCAATAGAAGAATTGACCGAAAACACGTTTGCCGCTCAAATGGCGGCAAAATTCAAGAAGCTGGTGATCGAGAGCGGTAGACAAATATAAATAAGCTTATCTCATTTCAAATCAGTCTTTTGTTTTTCTCCCTGCGACCATTACCCTTTTAGCGCTCAGGTTGCTGCCGTTTTCTGTCCATACTGCGTTAATCAGCTTCAGGTCCGCACGCCACCTGTCTATCTTTCTTATGGCTTCCGCTTCCCACGGTAACCAGGTGGACCTTTTCCTGATCCTGATTGAGGCCTCAAGTTCCACTGGAACCGGTGGCTCGGGGCTCTGGTCGTAATTTTCTCCGTAATCATCCTCATCATCACAATAGGCCAGGTAATCGTTGATCAATTTTATCTGGCGTCTGTTAAGCCTGCCGCGTAGGGAACTAAGACGCTTCTCCAGAAACTCGTCGAAACATTTGCCTACAGCCTGGTTTTTCTCTTTGCAGCTTATAAGTTCGTTCAAGAATCGGTAATTCTCTCGAAACTCTCCGGGAATTGACGACAGGTCTATATCCTGGATGGATTTATCCACACTCATGGTTGCTCCCTAACATACAAAAATACAATAAATCAAAAGCGATTCGAAACAGGCCGATAGGACATCGGCCTAGATAGGACGGCTATCACGCGACTTTTATTTTGTCAAGCTATGGTTAAAATATTTATTTCATCTTATCATTATTATTGTAGTAACTGGACTGATCTGTTGTTGGATGGTTATCTCGATAAAGTTCCTTATGTTTTTTGATAACTTCTGGGTCAATGTGAATGTTGTCTTTATGTTTTTCTCTAAACTTCTCTAGATTTCTCCGCTCTTGGTAGGAAAATACGGTAGTCTCAATCCAGCCGACTACGCGCTCACCGTAAGGGAGTTCGCGCACGAAGGCTACTCCACTCATAACAGTAGTCTGGTTGACCCTTTGTCCGTGGATGAAGCATCCGATGAGCACACCCAGACCGGCCAGCGCAACGAAGTAGAATACCAGAAGCATTTTCTTGAACATACTTGACCTCATGATCTTAAAATTTGCAATAAATGATGGCAATGCAGGAAATCAACCACAGTGTGACACATGTCAAGAGAGGTGGGTCAGTCAGTAGCAGCGCAGTGGGAGAGCCGCCGTCTTCCTTATGATAGATGAGAAACATGTATCTAAAAATGCCATATGTTACAAAAGGTATTGTCAGCATCATGCTTTCAGATTGATCGCCTCCGGTTAGCTGACTCTTGACGGAGTAGAGACAATAAAAAATGAATGTTGAGGTTGTGACGACCTGAAGGAGCTGGTCCAGTAAAGTGACGGAATAATTCTCAAGCACGGGCCTGTGGCATGCTGCGTCGTCTGATAGTATGACCACCTCGTGTCTGCGTTTTCCGAGGGCAAGAAAAATTGATATGGAAAAGGTGCATAACACCAGCCAGCTTGACATGCCTACCATCAGTACGGATGATCCGGCGAGCACTCTAAGAAGAAAGCCTGCCGATATTGCCAGGACATCAATAATCACGAAATCCTTGAGTCTCCATGAATAGACAACATGGAGAGCCACGTAAAAGCCGAGCGCTATCATACCCATGGATGGAGCATGAGCAGCCAGGGCGGCGACAAACATGAGACAGACAAGCGCTGCGGCTAAAAGCAAGGCATAAACGGGCTCAACCGCCCCACTGGCCAAGGGCCGGTTTTTTTTGAGGGGGTGAATTCTGTCCTGGTCCATATCCATGAAATCATTAATTATATACACGGCGGATGAACCAAAACAAAAAGCCAGGGTCATCCAGAGCGTAGGCGCCACATCCTGCCACACAAAAAGTCTTCCACTGAATACGAGAGGCATGAAGACAAAACCGTTCTTGACCCATTGAGTAGGGCGCGTTAGCTTGATCAGCAAAAATAATTTGTTCATATAATTATTCTCTCGCGTGGCTCAGGCAAAATTGAGTTCATCTAAAGGGACTGAGCCAACAAGGCAGATACCACAGATGGACTCTCCTGTAAATCTGGTGTTTTGTTGATAACAAACAATCAGGCTCTAACCGGGTAGCATAACTTTGCGGACCCAGGGGGCTGAAGTTACAAATCAAAAAAGTGGATTTAACAGTTTCAGAGAGAGTTTGAATTGATAGAAAATCCCACCGGGCTTGAGGTGGGTTGTGAAAAATGTTTATTGATGGAGAACCCGTTGGTTTATAATGAAAATTTGGGAAATAGCCCTGGCAACGCCTCAATTATGGTTGGAAGCAATCGGAGTGTTCCCCGGGGAAACAGTGAAGAAACCTGATGTAGTTTTTGAATCTGCGATTAATAATGGAGTAAATACAAAGGAGCGCATCATGAGCGGCATCGATTTATGCAAGTCTTTGAAACAAACGGCGGATACAAAGATAGTAATGCTGGTGTTGGATGGTTTGGGCGGGTTACCTAAGGAACCTGGTGGGTTGACCGAGCTTGAGACTGCTTATACTCCCAACATGGACCAGTTGGCCATAGAGGGCTCGCTAGGCCTCATAAACACAGTGGACATTGGTATCACCCCGGGAAGCGGTCCCGGACATCTGGGCCTGTTTGGTTACGATCCCCTGAATTATTTCATAGGACGAGGAGTCCTGGAAGCTGTTGGAATAGGTATTGAATTGACCGATCTGGATGTGGCAGCCAGGGGCAACTTTTGCACCGTTGACGAATCCGGAGTGATTACAGACCGAAGGGCAGGCCGGATATCTACCGAAGAATGCGCAAGAATGGTAAGTCTGATCGAGAACATAACCGTGGATGGTGTAGAGATAATTGTTAAACCGGTCAAGGATTACAGGTTTGTGCTCCTGTTGCGCGGACCTGGTCTGTCGCCGGCACTGAACGAGACGGATCCTCAGAAGACAGGCCTAAAACCACTCAAGCTAAGACCTCAGGACGGATCGGCCGAATCGAGGGCCACGGCGGATATAGTAAACAAGTGGGTGGAAAAAGTAGCAGAGCGCATAAAGGGCGAACATCCGGCAAACATGGTCACGCTCAGAGGGTGGTCACGGGAGCCGGGATTACCGGGATTTTCAGAGGTATTTGGGTTAAAAGCGGCGGCGCTGGCTGTTTATCCCATGTACAAGGGTCTGGCGAGTCTGGTAGGAATGTCTCTGGTTCAGGGACTCTCAGACCTTGATGATCAGCTAGAAGCTCTAAAATCAAACTGGGATTCTTTTGATTTCTTCTTTTTCCATTACAAATATACTGACAGCAGGGGTGAGGACGGAAATTTCGATGCCAAGGTGACTGAAATAGAAAAAGTCGACAAAGCCATTCCGCGTATCATGGAACTTAATCCGGACGTGTTGGTGATTACAGGTGATCATTCAACACCGGCGGTTCTGAAATCCCACAGTTGGCATCCGATACCCCTGATTCTGTGGGCTCCGGGGAAAACCAGGTCCAACCTTAATGTTACGGGCTTCGGCGAAACCCAGTGTCTTAACGGGGCGCTCGGGCAGTTCAACGCGTCTGCCCTGATGAGACTTATAACTGCCTGCGCCTCGCGTCAGACAAAATACGGAGCCTAACAGCCAAAGGCTGTCGAGGGAAGAGCGCTTACAGCATGTCCAAATCTGATGTTCATCCGGTCCACATCTTTGAGCCGTGGCAGGTGTGGCCCGGATCCTATGACAACCCAGTCGCCAGTGGAGATTATCCATTGGCCCCATCCTGTTTACCGACTCTGAACAAATCGACCCCAATCACATCCATGGGATCATGTTTTGCCAGGGAAATAAAAAATGTTCTGCTGAGACATGGGTTCAATTACATAAATGAAGAGCCTGACCATCCCTCTTCAAAACATGCAGGAGCAGCATGGGAGAGATCTTACAACACGTTTTCCATGAGGCAGATTTTTGAATACACTTTTGATGATTTCAGCCCAGAGGTCAGATGGTGGAGGTCTCCGAAGTCGGACAGGATTCAAGACCCTTTCCGACGAATAATACTATATGATTCAATAATGGAGGCCGAGAACGATTTTTCACATCATGTGGAGTGCTCGAGGCGTGCCCTCACGAAAGCCAGGGTGATAATCATAACGTTGGGTCTGACCGAAATATGGGAGAGCAAGTCGGACGGCTCAGTGATCTGTCTTCCATCGGGACCGTATGTAAATGAGGGGGGAGACATGACCGACTACAGGTTCAGGGTTTCCCGCTTTGACGAGAACCTCGCCAACCTCGAACGAATTTACTCTCTGTTGTCTCATTTCAACCCGGACGCTGATCTAATCGTAACCGTTTCACCAGTGCATCTGTGGGCCACTTTCAGGCATGATCTCGATGTCATAAGCGCAAGCTGCAATTCAAAATCAACATTGAGAGCGGTGGCAAATGAGTTTGTGGCCCGGCATGATAAAGTTCACTACTTCCCGGCATATGAGATGGCAACGATTTACCGTCCCATGTTGGGGCAATCCATTTTTAGCGATGGTAAGGAAAATTTTCACGTTAACCAGGAAGTAGTCGATTTTATTATGAATCAGTTTTTTAGGGTGGTCGCGCCCCAAAGCGGTCAGTTCAACCTTCCGGATTAAAAGTCTGTCTGAGCTATGGCCTTAGCTCCATAGCCGTACTAATATAATTAGGAAAGTTGATAGTCCGGAGATTATCCCATGTCATGTCACACTCTATTGAAAACCTGTATTGTCGCTGTTGATGAGGCGGTTAAAAAAGCCGTAAGTGTGATACTTCCGATAGCGAGGGACACTCTTCTTCGGGATGGCTCACATTCTCCCACCGCTGTTCTGCACACCATGAACGGCGCCATTCCTGTGCTAATGACGTTTCAGGACACTACCCAGAGAAGAGACCAGGTTGAGCAGGTGAAGACAATGGCAGTGGAGGAGAACGCTTATGCGGTGAGCGCCATCACATGCGCCAAGGTTGTAGATTATCGCTCGAATGAATTCGAGGAAACCCTGGTAATAGCCACCACAGTCAGGGGACTGAACCCGTACATAGTCACACAGAATTTTTTCAGGGATTCTCTGGGGGAAATCAAACATTTCAGCGATCCTGTTGAGGGAGAGGACGCATGGGTTTTGGGGCAGATGCTGATTTTTCCGGACTGGGATATGAACAGTTAAAATCGAGCAAAGGACTTGCAGGACTGAAAAAGTGATAAGACTGACGTTTTAATCCAACACAGCAATCGAGCTGGGAATCATCATATATTGTGCTTAAGGACTATCTAAAATGGCTCGAAGAGCCTGCGAACATGGACTGGGATGTAGCGCATCACGAGGTGTTTCAATCTGTGCCTTCGATGATGGAATCCTTTCCTGATGAACTGGATCCCCGTACGAGGGAATTGATCAGGGATTCTGGTGTTGATAAGCTTTACTCGCATCAGACTCAGTCGATACGTCTGGCCTTGGGGGGAAAAAATGTAGTCCTCTCAACAAGCACGGCCAGCGGCAAGACCCTGTCCTATCAAATCCCCATTCTGGACAAACTGATTAAAGACCCAAAGGCGCATGCGCTGTTCCTGTTTCCCCTGAAAGCTCTGGAGCGCGATCAGAGTGAGGCGTTTTCCTCCCTTGCCGGTAAATCTGGTATAGATGTGGCGGTTTATGATGGTGATACCCCAGAAACTGAACGTAGAAAGATTCGAAGCAACCCGCCAAGGGTCATAGTCACCAATCCCGATATGTTGCACCTGGGGTTTCTTGCTTTTCACAATTCATGGAAGAAATTCTTTTCCAGTCTGGCGTATGTCGCCCTTGATGAGGCTCACACCTACAAGGGGATTTTTGGAAGCCACATTAACCAGCTTATTTTAAGGCTCAAGAGAGTCTGCTCTCGTTACGGGTCTACGCCAAGGTTTATAGCCTGCTCTGCCACCATTGCGAACCCCGGTGAGTTTGTCAGCACGCTGATCGATGAGGAAGTTTCGGTCGTTGATCGGTCCGGCGCCCCGGCTTCAATGAGGCATTTCATATTCCTCAACCCGCACCTAAGCCCTTACACCATAGCTGCAAGATTATTTGTAAGATCAATAAACGCAGGACTCAAGACAATAGTCTTTACCAGGGCGAGAAAGATAACGGAACTGATAACACTCTGGGTGATGTCTGACGCTCCCGGACTTAGAAAAAGGGTCAGTTCATACAGGGCCGGCTTCCTTCCCGAGGAGAGAAGGGAAATAGAAAAGAAACTTTTCAGTGGCGTCCTTGATGGTGTCATTTCCACATCTGCGCTGGAACTGGGAATTGACGTAGGCGGACTGGACGTATGCATTCTCGTTGGCTATCCCGGCACAATTGTCAACACTTGGCAGCGCGGCGGCAGGGTTGGTCGTTCGGGACGGCCAAGCGCCGTGATATTGATCGCCGGAGCTGACGCCCTTGATCAATACTTTCTGAAGAACCCGGGGGATTTCTTTCGTAGAGGGTTCGAGGAAGCGATTCTGGACCCGTTCAATGCGGAAGTTCTCAAACGCCATCTTCCATGCGCTGCAGCAGAGCATCCTTTATCACCCAAAGAACCCTGGCTTGAAAATAAAGTTGTTAAGGAGGCTCTGGAAAGCCTCATTGAAGACGGCGTTTTGTACAGAGGCCCATCTGGAACAATAACATGCATGAATTCTCGGCCTCACAGGAACGTTGACCTGAGGTCGGTCGGTCATTCTTTCGCCATCTTTTCCAGGGAAGGAAGGAAGCTGATCGGCGTTTCAGGTGGAAATCGCGGCTATCACGAGACCCATCTGGGAGCAATTTACCTTCACAGGTCCACTCAGTATGTCGTGACCGCTTTTGACCAGGAAAAGAGAAATGTTTTTGTGGAGCCGGTAAACTACAACTATTACACCAAGACGCTTTCCGAAAAGACGACGAGCATACTTGGGGCTCCCATCAGGTCAAGAGATTTCGACGGCTTTTCAGTTCGTGAGGCGAGGCTGAAGGTAACTGAACTTATTCACGGATATGAAAAAAGGCGCACGTCCGGACAGGAGCTGATTGCAACCGAACCTCTGGATTTAAAACCTGACCCCTTTGAAACCGTTGGCATTTGGATAGAAATTCCTGATAATGTAAAACAGAAAGTTGAAAAATCGTCATTACATTTCATGGGGGGAATTCACGCTTTGGAACACGCCGCAATATCAATGTTCCCACTGTTTGCATTGTGTGATCGCAATGACATTGGAGGGATCAGCACTCCTTATCATGATCAGGTATGTAAATCAGCAGTCTTTATCTACGATGGTCATCCAGGTGGTGTTGGATTGGCTCACAAGGCCTTCGATGTGATTACCGATCTTCTGGAAAAAACCAGAAGCCTCGTTAAGAACTGTGAATGCGAAATTGGATGCCCGTCCTGTATTCACTCGCCTAAGTGTGGCTCCGGGAACAAGCCCCTGGATAAATTAGCCTGTTTGATGATACTGAATGAACTTCTGGACCCTGAGACGGATCCAACAAAACCATCGAACGAAAACGACCCGTCTGTCAACCTTACCAAAGATGATGATCTTGCCACGACTTTGGAGGATCCGTCGCCTGCTCATGGGGTTCAATTCTCTTTCAAGGATTCGGAGAAAAAAATCAGTCAAAAAGAACTCAAAACGGTCATTTTCGATTTGGAAACCCAGAAACTTGCCCAAGATGTCGGAGGGTGGAAGAACATATCAAAAATGCTTCTGTCTTTAGCCGTAACCTATTCGCTGCAAGATGGGTTCAGGACCTTTACCGAAAAGAACGTGGACGATTTGATTGAAAACCTGGTGTCAGCCGATCTGGTGGTCGGGTTCAATCACGTTTCTTTTGATTACAAGGTTTTGTCGGCATACACTCCGATGAACTTGAAAGACCTCAATAACCTCGACCTGTTATTGGACATTAAAAAAAGGCTGGGTTTCCGGCTGAGTCTGGACCATTTCGCGCAGTACACTCTGGGCATGAGAAAATCAGGTACTGGTCTGGATGCGGCGCGCTGGTACAAACAGGGTAAGATGGATCTGATCGAAAAATACTGTCGAGACGATGTAAAATTGACCAGTGACCTTTACGAGTTCGGAAAGAACCACGGTTATGTCCTGTACATGGACAAAAGTGACATATCCGAACTAAAAGTGGAGTGGCCATAGGGTCAGGAACAGCGGCCAGAATTAATGCAGCCGACCTTAGTTGATTTGGTCGGCTGCAACGACTAACTTCCGGGGCTTTCAAAATTCCCCGATTTCTTCTCCATTCCGTTTAATAACGACTTTAACGGATGACTTTATCACTTCGCCTGTATTAGAATATTGCAAGGCTACTCAGAAGTCTGCAGGACCACCCTTTGCAACGGGCTACGATTTTCCCAGACGGTATGCCTAATGCTCGAGTTCCTCAAAAAGTCGAAATATTTTCTAGTAGTGTTTTTGGTTTTGTTAATTCTCTGTTTTGTAATTTTCTACCAAAAGTACAGGAATGAAGTACGTTCACTGGCAAGGGTGAACACGGAAAGTCTCAGCAATCAATATAACGCAATGCTCAAGGCATACGGCCTGGTGGCTAGCACGGTGTTCAATGAGGTTGTTGATAAGCCCGATGTGTTGGAAACAATGAGCAAAGCCAGGAAGGCCGATGAGCTGGATCAGGCGGTTTTCCGGGGGAAACTGTTCGCTCTGCTCAACGACTGCTTCCAACGCCTGGTTGATAAGGATTTCAGACAATTCCATTTTCATTTTCCAGATGGGACCAGCTTTCTACGATTCAACAAGCCCACCAAGTTTGGCGACAATCTTTTGGACATCAGACCTTCACTCAGGATCGTGAACATAAAGGACAAGCCCGTAGAGGGATTCGAGGAGGGTAGGGCGCATAGTGGTTTTCGTTACATTTTCCCACTTAGTTATGAAGGGAAAAACATTGGGAGCGTAGAGCTTAGTGTGGCTTTCAACGCTTTTAAGGAAACCATGGAGAAGTTATATGCGCCGAACGAATATGCCTTCATGATAAAGCGCTCGTCTGTGGAAAATACCGTCTTTGAGGATGAGGCAAAATTTTACCGCACGAGTGACCTCAGCCCATTATATTTATATGAGACGATAGAGGGCGACAGTCTACTGAGCCGCGGCAGATCAAAGATTAGCAACAATGTTAAAATAGCGCTCAACAAAAAAATAAGCGCTGAATACGGGGATTTTCTTAAGGAAGGGAAAACATTCAGCGCAGGCCTGAAGTTGGAAGGTAAAGAATACGTGGCGACTTTCCTTCCCATTAAAAACATCGGGGGAACACAGGTAGCCTACCTGTTTTCCTATGTTGAAGATTCGGGTTTTCAGAACCTGTTTGATGATTTTCTGCAGAAATTACTTGGATTCAGCCTGCTCATCGTCTCATGTCTTGTGGCTGTGTATTTTAATTACCGTTCAAGACGAATTGAGGAGTCCCAGAAGAGGCAGATAGAAAACCACAATCGCCAGTTACGTAATATAACCGACAACATGGGCGAGGCGTTGTACGTCATCGACAATGAGGGCAAAATCACCTTTGTAAACCCTGCCGGGGAAAAGCTCTTAAACATGCCTTTCTACGAGATACTCGGCGTGAGTCTAAAGGACTTGATGTTAACCTCGGTGACTAAGGATGAAGCTGTAGATGTCCGCAGAATTTTTGAAGGTTCTGTTCCGGATATTTCTCAATCCTTTGCAGGTGAAATCGGAGCGCAGACGCCGAAGAATGAATCACTTAAATACGTCGCATATATTTGTTCTCCGATAGTAACTCAGGGCAGTCTTCAGGGCGCGGTTATGCTCTTACAGGACATTACCGGAAGAAAAGCTGCTGAAGAGGCTCTCAGACTAAATGAAGTCCGCTTGCGACTGGTTGTGGATAATGCAGTCGAGGGTATCATCACCCTGGATGCGTCCGGGTTCATTGAATCGTTTAATCCAGCGGCCGAATCGACATTCGGATACACATCGAATGACATAGTGGGGAAGAGTATTGAAACGCTCATCCCTCATTCAAAGGCCGGAAGAAATTCCACCTTCATTCAGACAATCCTTTCACATCATGGAGATGACCCTGTAAAGCTGGAACGGGAGTTGTTCGCCCTAAAGAAGGACGCTTCCATTTTCGCGGCTGAAGTCTCAGTCAGTGAAATGCGCATAGACGATCAGAGAAAGTTCATACTCATAATCCGGGATATTAGCGTTAGAAAACGCGCTGAAGCTGAATTGATTGAGGCCAGGGAAAGAGCGGAGGCAGGGGCTCGAGCAAAAAGTGAATTTCTGGCGAATATGAGTCACGAGATACGAACTCCCATGAACGGTATTATTGGGATGACACAACTAGCTCTAGAAACTGAACTTTCCGCCGAACAAAGAGAATACCTATTCACAGTGAAGTCTTCCTCTGAAGTTCTTCTAAAACTGATCAACGACATTCTCGATTTTTCAAAGATTGAAGCCGGCAAACTTGAGATCGAATCGGTAGATTTCAATCTCAGAGGGGTCATTGGAGCCGCCTCAAGGGCTCTTGCGGTTCAAGCTGACGAAAAGGGGCTGGAACTGGTTTTTGATGTAGCGCATGATGTGCCCCGGCAACTTCGTGGTGACCCGGTCAGGTTGGTGCAGGTGGTCAACAATCTGGTGAGCAACTCTATTAAGTTCACTGAAAAAGGAGAGATTCTTGTCGCTGTTGAATTATTGGACAGAAACGCCTCCGGTATAATTCTTCATTTTAGCGTTACAGACACAGGGATAGGTATTCCAAAAGACAAGATCGAAAAGATATTCATGCCTTTTGAACAGGCTGACACAACGACTACACGCCGTTACGGAGGGACAGGGCTGGGATTGACTATTTCCAGCCGCTTGGTTGAACTGATGGGAGGCGTAATTTGGGCTCATAGCGACGAGGGTGTCGGAAGCGTTTTTCATTTCACCATGGAATTCAAGCCGCCGTCTGGTCCTCCGATTGAAACACCAACGTTTGATCTGTCGAGGATTCAGGGAAAAAAGGTCTTGATAGTCGATGACAATGCGACAAACAGGAAAATTCTCGCAGAGCAGCTTAAACACCGCAACATGAAACCTGAGCTTGCTTCCAGTGGTGAAGAGGCCATTGAAAAGCTCCATGCCGCAGTAAAGATGGGACAGCCTTTTGATCTGGCCGTTTTGGATGGAATGATGCCCATAATGGATGGGTTCGAACTGGCGCGAGGCCTAAAAGAGAGCCCAGACTTATTCAAGACGAGTCTGGTCATGTTGACCTCGGCAGGTCAGATGGGGGATTTGGCAAAATGCAAGGATCTGGGTATTGAGGCTTACCTGACAAAGCCGGCGCAGGAATCTGAACTATGTGAAGCTTTGGCTAAAGCGTTTGATTCTGCCGGACGCCAACCCCGAAAGATTATGTCCAGGAGCAACCGGGCGAAAAGCGGAGTTGATGGGGCAAGTATCCTGCTGGCTGAAGACAACATTGTAAATGCGATGTTGGCAAGAAAAATTCTGGAAAAGGAAGGGCACAGTGTTACTTGGGCCAAAAATGGCAGAATGGCCCTGGAGCTGCTGGCATCCGAGTATTTTGACCTGATTTTGATGGATGTCTCCATGCCGGAAATAGACGGTTTTGAGGCTACCCGTCGAATACGTGACATGGAAAACGAGTTTGGCGGTCACATTCCCATTATTGCCATGACAGCGCATGCAATGAAAGATGACAGGGAGAGATGCTTGACCGTTGGAATGGACGCTTATGTGTCAAAGCCGGTCAACATAACCGAGCTTTTTGAGGTCATCAACTCGTTCATTCCAGATGTTACAAAGACTTCAGAGGAGTCTGCCGACTGAGCAGTTAGAGGGTTAGTTCATTTATTTGAAGAAGCCATCCGGAGTCTTCATGTAGAGAATGCCGTACTTGTTTTTGATTTGAGCGTCCAGCTCTTGGGCGCTTTGGAGATCCAGCGGCAGTCTCATGTTTCCCGTTAGCTCCAGGAGCACCCTCTTTTCCCCGTTACGTCTCTTTTCTTCCAGTAACGTGTGAAGACCCTCTATATTAAGAATTTCCTGATCCCCCACTTTTAGAACCCGATTCAGGAATCCTGAGGTTTCAGTTAAACCGTATTCGGGAAATATTTCAGATATGATGACAATTTTTTCTCCAGGCTTTTTAGGGAACTCGTTATGATATTTGTACTGGAATGGTTCTCCTGATTTTCCCATATTCTCGATGCAATTTGTCGTAAGTTCAACGAATCCCACTCCTCCCATGATGAAATAATTTGCGGTGGTGAAGATTTTGGGGACCAGTTTGGGTAAACCCTGAGTCACTGCTCCGCTTAATTCAATGGTCCTTGAGTCCCTGATAACCTTGATCGTCAGTGGATCACCTACCTTCTTGCGATTGAGTATCTCTGAAAAGTAAACCCTCTGTCCTAAAGGTTCGAAGTATATGTCTCCGTAACTGTCGATAGAACGCCCTTCGATTTCGGTCAGGATGTCGTCCTTGCGAATTCCGAACTTGTAAGGACCTCCTTCGGGTATGATGAAATCAACCAGGATGCCTCCCTGATCAGGTTTCAATCCAAAATAGTCTTTTAAACGAGGAAACATGAATTGAACCATATAACGCCAATGTGGAATGGCTCGTTCGTCCTCTAGAGTAGGCAGCAGATTTTTTACGATGTTGATGGGAATGAAGTAATTGATGCGATCACCGATCTTCATACCCTGAAAAGATATACCCACCACTTTTCCGTCTTTTAAAACCGGTCCGCCGGAGTTACCCTGATTTTGCTGTAAGGAAGCCTTTACCATGAGCCACAGTTCCTGAGAGTAAGCATATCGGCTAACCTCAATCCGACTTATCTCCCCAGCTTCGGATTTGCTGATTCTCTCCCCTCCCAATGGGTATCCCCAGCCCAGGACCTTGTCTCCAACCCTTAACTGATCACTATCGCCCAAGTCCAGTGGAACGACTTCCCCGTTTCTCTCTTCATAAGATTTGAATTCATTCGGGTCCATTTCAAGAACAGCAAAATCAGCAGAGTTACATATCCCTACAAGCTTTGCTTCATATCTTCGTTTCTCTTTCCCATTTGACACCTGAACGCTTTCAGACATCGACACGGTGTGGGCGTTGGTGAGTATCAGTCCCTTTCGATTTGGGAAATTCCTGTCGTCCCTAAAGAAGAAGCCACTTCCTTTTACCTGAGAAAAATCTGGAGACTTCCAAGGCTTATGGTAATAAGGCGACTTTTTCACTGAGAACACCCTGAGAACCTTGCACTCTATGGAATTATTGTCCGCATCGGCGCCCCAGGAGGTCTGCGACACCATTATGATCAGGATGAAGCTCACAAAAATGGAACCCATCAACCTCAGACATGAAACTGAAACAGACATTTTGTACATCCGGAAACGAATTTATTTAGTCGGCACTATAACATTACAGGCAGGATATGATTATGGGTGATGTTAATATGATGAATATCCGTCTGCGGGAGGATCTCGCTACATGCTCTTGGCCGCCCAACGATAAATCTTTTCCGCAGCCTTGAAATGCTGAGCAGTGTTGAGGACAACGACGAGGTGCTCTTTGTCCTGGTTTTTAAACAGAGCCACTATGCACTTACCGGCCATGTTGGTAAAGCCTGTCTTGGCGCCTGCGAGAGGAAGGTTTCGGTCTAGGAGCCTATCATTTGAATAGAGTTGATTATCTTTCGATTTCTCGTTGAGAGTGGTCATTGTATATTTTTTCATACTCGAAATCTGGGAGATCAGAGGATACTTGAAAGCGTGATCGGCAATATGCGCCACATGCTGAGCAGTAGAAACATTGGGTTTCTTGGCCGGCA
>CAZVOU010000383.1:0-7769 GCA_964628605.1 uncultured Syntrophaceae bacterium | reverse complement strand
CACCTTTATCAGGTGATCATGAATCATGAAGCGTGGCTTTACAAAATTACTACTTTTTGCAATAAAATCAAAACAGCCTGTAACGTTGGATGATTACAGACACAAAATATGCGTTATCAAGACATCTTATCATGGAACTCTTAAATCGTGATTTAAGAGTTTCTTGATAACTTGTCCGGGCCGTGTTACATACGGCCAATTCTTGGAGAATTCTGTTGAGGTACAATCTTGGAACTCAAGGCAATAGCGGATTTTCTTTTTGAAGTAGGAATGCTGAAAAGAACCCCCCGATCGGGTTTCCAGTTCCTGGGGTCGGGTGGGGAGACAGTAGCCGAGCATAGTTTAAGATGCGCCGTCATAGGCTATACGCTGGCAAAAATGAACGGAGCAATATTGACAGAGCGGGTTGCTTTAATGTGCCTGTTTCATGATTTGGTCGAGGCTCGAACCGGGGATTTGAACTACGTCAATAAACGTTATGTGACTGCCGATGAGGATCTGGCTGTAAAAGACATGACCAGCGGCTTACCATTCGGTGATGAAATTCGTGATTTAACCAGAGAATTTAATGAAAGACAAACCGTCGAATCTCTTTACGCCAACGACGCTGACCAGCTTGAGATGATTCTGGAACTAAAAGAATTGGGCGACTTGGGCAACAAATATGCCGGGGAATGGATTTTAGCCGCTGTCAAAAGACTCAGAACCGAGGATGGCAAGAGACTGGCTCGAAGCGTGCTAAACACAGAGTTCTCCGCCTGGTGGTTCAAGGAAAAAGATGACGACTGGTGGGTTCACGCCGGCAAGAACTACCCCAGTGAGAAGTAAACATCGTCGCGTTCACAAATAGAATTTTAGTTGGCAAACAGGGGGCTCCATGATTCTTTTAAATTACTCTGATAATGATTCACTGGATTGCAGGCGCCGCACCGAATTGTTCAGGCTCATTCCCATGTGTCTGGTAATTTTGGTGTTCACCGCAATCTTCCCAATATTAGCA
The DNA here is from genome assembly GCA_964628605.1 of uncultured Syntrophaceae bacterium. Taxonomy (GTDB): domain Bacteria; phylum Desulfobacterota; class Desulfomonilia; order Desulfomonilales; family Desulfomonilaceae; genus CAITZA01. The sequence goes on along the minus strand of CAZVOU010000383.1, from coordinate 6,769 downwards.
GACTCGTCCGATTTGGCCGCTGACGATGGAGATTCAGACATTCATCCCCTAATGCGTGGCGCCGGCGATGAGGAGACGGCCTCTCGGAATCAGGCGCCGCTAAAAACAGAGACATCTCCCTCCAAAGACGACGCCAAAAAGAAATACAAATGGCTTTTCCATGACCGTGATGCGCAGCAGACTCAAACCGTTGATCAACCGGCAGGTCAGTTTGAAAAGTTCGATCGACTTGTCAAACAAGCTCGTAAATTATATCTGGCTGGAGAGAAAGAAAACTCCATCCTTGAATACCGAAACGCTCTGGATCTTTTCGAATCCATCCTGGATGACCTTCCGGCCGGCAGTCAGCCACTTCGAGACCTTGAATCGCGATTTCAGGTATTCGAAGAAATGCTTGTCCGAATCCTCGGACCGGTTAATTCAGAAATCAAAGAAGAAGACTCTGGTCTGATCTTTCATTTAATGGAGAAACGCAGACTCGCAAGGCGTAATCTCACCATAAAAAAGGCCGGACCTATAGAGCCTTTTGATGTGCCGCCCGAACTGTTGGCGCAGGAAACCGAATTACTGATTGAACTTAACGAGCTTCAAAGGGCTACCCCCACGACTGCAGTCAGAAAAGCCGAGGAAGACATAAAAAATCGGCTGATTGATCTCAGACAAACGATCCACAAGAAATCCCCGAAGTATTCTTTTCTTAGAAAGAGTCTCCCGATATCGCTGGCCGAGATAAAGAGAGAGTATCTTGCGCCACACGAGTTGATAATGGACTTCAACCTGTTTTCCGACAGAATGGTCGTCGGGATGCTGACAAATGACGAAGCCATCTACTATCAGGCTCCGGTAAATCGACAGGAACTGGAAAAAGGGGTTTTCACCCTTCAGGACAGGCTGCGCGAATTCATGCTCGGCAGTGAATCATCTTTCATGGGACACGCATGGAAAGAGCCATGTAGAAGAGTTTACCGCTCCCTTTTTGGTCGTTTGCCAACCCCGGCTCAGGAAAAAAAGGTCATATTCATAATTCCGGATCGATCACTTTGGTATCTCCCGTTCCCGGCCTTGCTTGATTCTGAAGACAGGCCTTTTGGCCAGGACCGGGTCATTACCATGATCCCATCGGTTGACATGCTCAAATTCACAAGATCCATGGCAAAAACGGAAAACCAACTAATCGCCAAAAACAGTTTGTTGGTTTTTGAGTCAATACCCTGGATTTCAAACGATGAAACCAAACAGCCGGCGGCTCAACAGAATCAGCCCAAGAAAACCCCTGCCAGGAAACTTACCGAGAGCGAAAAGATCGAGAAACTCATCCTGAGTAATCCGGTTTACCCTAAACCATCAGACATAGTCATAGGCGTACAACGCATTTTTAGAAACTTCGAAGTCTGGGTGGGGCCTACAGCCACCGTTGACAGACTCGCAGATCTTAAGAACCGCAAAGAAAGTGTTATCATTCTGGCGTTACCTTTAGGTGTTCCCGATGTAGTTCAGGGAGATTTTCAACCTTCTTTCTTTTTCTCACCCAACAAACAGGGACAAAGAAAAATTCCATCCCGAAAATTTTTCTCAGCTTCGGTCAATACCAACCTCTTGGTCAATCCTGTGGCGTGGTTTGAAATTCAGGACAGGGACGCGCCGGTGGGTGAAGGGCCCTTGTTTCTGAGCCTCGCGTTTTTTTACTCCGGCGCAAAAATGAGCCTCATAAATTACTCTGATCCAAATTGGGGGGCTGACGAACCTTTTCTGATGAACGCTTTGAAGAAGATTTCGGAAAAAACAAAACCCGGGCAGGCAATTGCGTCCTTCAGCATAGAACTACCCCAGAGCCTTGATTCATCATTTACAGGCAGACCACCCAGTTGGGCCGGCTGGATTTTACACGGAGACCCAGGGCGACAAGCTAAAGAAAATTGATCGCCGGATCGGCAATCTGATGAGCGCGGTAAACCGGTAATCAGGCTGGTAATAAAAACACTCCGACTAAATCGCCGGAGTGTTTTTCTGTACTGACAGGCGCATTCTCATGACTCTGAGGAATGAAGCGGCCCAAAAACCCGCTTCCACCAGATAATCATCTGTGAGTTGCATCAGAGGATTATCAAGACATCCATCCAGGCGTTAACAACACCAGAATCAATTTATGCCGGCAGTTTTTTGGACAGGCGCGCCACCGTGCGGGATGCCGTGTTCGCGTGGAATATGCCTTTGGAGACTCCCTTATGCAAAAGAGACACTGCCGATCGCAACAATTCCGCAGATTCCTGACCTTGCTCTTCAACTGCTGCAAGATATTTTTTCAAAGCCGTTTTAACTTTGGATTTGTAAGACATGTTTCGAAGCCGCTTTTTCTCGTTCTGTCGGATTCTTTTTAGCGCTGATGGGTGATTAGCCATGGAAAAGCTCCTTATTTTATATAAGTCATTGTGTTTAATAACATGGTATATAGTCGTGCCTGTTCTCTCGAGCAGCATCCACCATTTCGCGGCCAAACCTAGCCACTGACGGAATTGTACTTTATGACAGAAAAACCGATATCAAGTCAAGCGTTTTCAGACAAAAGAACTCAAGCCGCCGAAACCGAGAAGCGTGCGATGACCAGGGCTGCCGGAGTCGTTGGTTTTTGGACTGCATTGAGCAGGGTAACGGGCTTCATCAGAGACATGGCCATAGCCCTTTTCCTTGGAGCAGGTCCGGGAGCGGACGCTTTTTTCGTTGCTTTCAGGATACCCAACCTTCTAAGAAGACTTTTTGCGGAGGGGGCATTGACGGCAGCGTTCATACCCACTTATGTAGAAATCCTTCAGAAAAAGGGTATTTCAGAAGCAGCCAAATTGGCTCAGGTAGCGTTCACTTTTTCCGCCATGCTGCTGACAGTAGTTACTCTGTTGGGAGTGACCCTGACGCCTTATATCGTGGAAATTATAGCCCCCGGGTTCGGGTCTGATCCGGAAAAATTCGCTCTGACCGTTGAACTTACCCGAATCATGTTTCCATACATATTTTTCATTTCATTGGTCGCCTTACTATCCGGAGCGCTAAATTCCCTGGGCATGTTTGCTCCATCGGCTGCGGCCCCGTTACTGCTGAACATGACCATGATAGGAAGTTTGCTTTTTTTTAGCGGCCATTACCAGCATCCCGCTTACTATCCTCTATCGTGGGCAGTCATTATGGCCGGTTTCCTTCAGTTGCTACTGCAAATGCTTTTCATGCCCGGCATGGGCATCAGGCTAAGACTGAATTTTAATTTTTCCAATCCGGCGCTGAGAAAGATGGGGGTCCTCTTCGTTCCTGCAGCCTTGGGCGGGGCCGTTTACCAAATTAATGTTCTGATTGGCACCATTCTGGCTTCAATGCTCCCGGTTGGCGGAGTTTCGTGGCTCTATTATGCCGATCGTCTGGTGGAGCTTCCGTTAGGAATCTTCGCCATAGCCCTGGGAACCGCTGTGCTCCCTTCCATGTCACGTCTGGCAGGTCAGGGAGACTACCGGGCTTTGATGAAGTCCCTGGCTTTTTCTCTCAGTCTGATCGCATTTCTAACCATACCCGCCTCTGTTGGATTGATAATTCTCAGGGAACCCATTATCGCCATCCTGTTTCAGAGAGGACTCTTCACATACCTGGACACTCAGGAGACGGCTTATGCGCTTCTTTTTTACACCTCAGGACTTTGGGCTTATTCAGGGCTTAAAGTGGTGACTCAGGCCTTCTTTTCTCTCAAAGACACAAAAACACCGTTATGGGTTTCCATTGGCGCCGTGATCACCAATGTAGGCGTAGGTCTGGCGCTCATGGGTCCCATGAGGCATGGCGGATTAGCCTTTGCAACCGCGATTTCAGCAGCATTCAACGTGTCGATCCTCTTTTTCATACTGGTACGCAGGATAGGATTCTTCCCAATTAGTAATTTCGGTATGTCTTTAACCAAAACGCTCGCAGCATCAACAGTAATGGGAATATTCTTGTGGATGTTCAGGGATATGGCTAGTTGGAGTCTCGGATTGAATGTGAAAAACAGCCTGGTTTTAGCCGGATTGATGGCTGGCGGCATAGTAATATTTTTTGTTGCGGCTTTTCTTTTCCGGTGCTCCGAAATAAGTTTTCTGGGGTCATTGCTGCGCGCCAAACGTTGATATCGCTTTACGGCATTAAATCAGCCGGAAGCCGAGGTTTTCGAATGTTCCCAGTCTCATGGAAGCGTTCTTCATTCCTGCCAAGGAGGCCATCAGTTAAAAAGGTCTGGGATCACAAATAAATGGTAGCCCCCTCCCGGGCCGCGTCAACCTCTAGCTGATACCCCATCGAGTCAAGGTATTCCCATGACCTGTCAATTATTGCGGATACTCCTTTATCCGTTCGCCACGGGTCATGATGGAAAAGAAAAAGCTTCTTTACCTCGGCCTGATGGGCTAAACGGCATACCGACTCGTAATCTGAATGTCCCCAGCCTCTTCTTGTCTCAATTTCCTCTGGCAAATACTGGCCATCATGGACCAGAATATCCGCTCCCTCGCAAAATTTTACAAAATCCTTGAAGGCGCTCCCCACCCAGCCATTTTCCAGCAATTCATTGTCCGTGAGGAAGACAAAGGTTTTTCCATTTTCCACAAACTTGAAACCAAGTCCTCCCTGTGGATGCTGGAGAGGATGGGAATATACGGCCATATCCCCTACCTGGTAGGATGATGGAGGGACATCAGCCTGAGGGTCAATCCTGGCTTTCAAATCCTCATAACGAACAGGCCACGCGCCGTCTATGTAATCGCTGCTGAAAATCCTTTTGAGACCGGCAAAACATTGTCGGCAGCCGTTGACCTTGAGATGGCAGTCGGGATTGAACAATGGACCAAAGAAAGGCAGCCCCAACAGGTGGTCCCAATGAATGTGAGTCATAAAAAGATTGAAGTTGAGGGGCCGCCCCTCTTTGATCAAACGGTCCCCCAGATTTCTGATGCCAGTGCCGCAATCAATGATGGACGTTTGGCCGGAGTCTGACACAACCTCCACACATGTGGTGTTTCCACCGTAAATCACCGTTTCAGGTCCGGGAGCCGCTATCGATCCTCGAGAACCCCAAAATTTGATTTTCATGTTATTCTCTTGATACTTTTTGTCATAAAAATATATTAGTCTAACCGCTTCAGATCACCGCATGGACACTTGTAATCCATGCGATTAAGCATAAGCCATCAGATTGGTTGACTCAACTAATTATTACAGGACTGAGGCTTATTGAGTAGCTTGTTATTTTTATTATATATCATCACTTAATCGGGAGTCCATGGAATGCCGGCTCATTTTCAGAAAAGTTTTTATTGGACCGAAGAATTGATGGAAATAGAACGCGCTGGTCTGCTCAGATCCATGCCTGAGATAGACGGCACGCCGGGTCGTATTGTCACAGTTGACGGGAATCACGCTTTAAACTTCTCAAGCAACAATTATCTTGGATTGGCCGCTAATGAACAAATCATGAGAGTGATGGAAGCATCAGTGGCAGCCTGTGGGGCCGGTTCCACCGCATCCAGGTTGATTGTGGGAAATAATGGGCCGCACCGAAAACTTGAAAACTACATTGCCGAGTGGAAAGGAACCGAAAAGTCCATTGTTTTTGGCAGCGGATATCAGGCCAACGTGGGAGTAATTACGGCCCTGACCGATCATAGAGACCTCATAGTTTCGGACCAACTCAATCATGCCAGCATCATCGATGGCTGCAGGCTCTCGAGAGCAAAAGTCATTGTATACCCCCATCTGGATGTAAACGCCGCTGAGGAAATTCTCCGAAATGGCAATTATAGAAGGCGCATCCTAATAACCGAGTCAGTTTTCTCCATGGATGGAGATTTCGCGCCGTTGAGGGAATTGCAGGATATTTGTCAACGCTACGGGGCATTCATGATGGTCGATGAGGCCCACGCGTCCGGGGTGCTCGGACCTCAGGGTAAAGGATTGGCCTCTGAGCTTGGTGTTACTCCTGAAATACAGATGGGCACTTTGGGAAAAGCTCTCGGAGTTGCAGGAGCTTACGTCGCAGGCAGTAGGCCGCTGGTCGATCTTCTGGTTAACAAGGCTCGCTCGTTTATTTACACCACGGCTCAACCCCCTGCCGTGCTTTGCGCAGCCCGGGAAGCCGTAAAAATTGTGGCTTCAGACGAAGGTGACCGATTAAGGCTCCGACTGCAAGAGAATGTTTCATTATTTAACAGATTGATCTCTCCGCTCACTGGGAACAATTCGTCGCACAGTCACATAGCGCCAATACCGGTTGGAGACTCCAGAAAAACCATGGAGATAAGTCGCGCTTGCCTCGCAAAAGGTATTTTTGTTCAAGGAATTCGTTATCCCACCGTGCCCGAGGGCTCTGCAAGACTCCGACTCACACTGATGAGTTCACATAGCGATGAAGACATACAAAAAGCAGCAAATGTCCTGACAGAGGAACTTACAGTATGATCAGGGAATTCGTGTGAACTGATCAGGACGGTTAAGAAAGCCCGATTGGCAGACAAAGGAGCCACATGGAAAACCAAAAACCCTGTTTCCAGAACATAACGGGAATCGACAAATTCAAAACTATCTACAGTTTTTTTGACTGCGCCAGAAAACTGTTGAATCACAGGTATAATAGGGAAATTCGACATAAAAACGGATTGACTGCCATGGATTCTCTTTTTAATTTTCTCAAGCTGTCATTCCTGGAATACTCAGTCCTGAAATATAGAAACATGGTTCGTTTCGGTGACAGGGTCATTATTGACAG
>CAZVOU010000382.1:0-2703 GCA_964628605.1 uncultured Syntrophaceae bacterium | reverse complement strand
TCCTGGATATCAACATCGCCTCGCTATGCTTCAAACAAACTAAAAAACTTTTGGTTGACGCGTGTTCCGGACCTAGAAACTCTACCAGAAAATCGCACGCCCTGCGTTTCCAGTTGACTATGGCGGCCTTGTCAAATTCGGAATCTATGACATGCCAGCCTGCTTCCACCAAATCTTCCAAACATTTGTCCTGTGACATGGCCGGTCCTCCTATCGACCCCGAGGGCCAGAAAACCGACTTTCTGAAGAAAGAGACTGTAACCCCAAATATACAAGTAACAGAAGCCGGATAATTGTCAACAAAAAATTTGCAAAAAAACAATTTTTTTTGGGTAAATCTCCCTAAGTTTCATGTCTGATTATAGGACAACTAAAGTGACGTTTTGCTCCGTGTTGAAAAAAATAAATTTTAAAAGAGGATAAAGATTTTAGGGTAGGTTGGGCTGTTGAGAAATACAGCGCAATGGGCTATGATTGGCATAGGAGCGTACTATTTATGATTGTTCTCACCGCTCCTTAAATCGGCAATCTTGTAATAGACAGAAAGAATAAACCATGAATGGCAAGGAAATTCTTTTAACCACATTGTCCAAGACATCGGGTTGAGCGGCAAAAATTGGTCCAGGGGACCTGGACAAGGCGTTGTGTGGTCTTGATATACAATCTGATCCAAATGTAATAACGGGGATTGGAGGCTCGGAAGATGCGGGTGTTTACAGAATCAGTGATGAACTGGCGATTGTCCAGACCCTGGATTTTTTTACCCCGATAGTGGATGATCCGTATGATTACGGTCGGGCTGCCGCCGCCAATTCCCTGAGCGATGTTTACGCCATGGGTGGCAGACCTGTGACAGCTATGAACGTGGTATGTTTTCCAATAGCGAAGCTCGGAATTGAGCCATTAAAAGAAATTCTAAGGGGTGGGCTGGATGTCCTTAAAGAGGCTAGGGTCTCCCTTATTGGTGGGCACAGTGTAGAGGACGATGAGCCGAAATACGGTTTATCGGTAACCGGCCTGATTCATCCCAACCAGGTGATGACCAATTCAGGCCTGGTTTCAGGAGATAAGATCATACTCACCAAGCCGATAGGAACGGGTATCATAGCCACTGCGATAAAGGCCGGTCTGGCATCCGTCGAGTCATCCTCAGCCATGAAGAAATCAATGTGTGCGCTAAACAGGCACGCCTCCGAGGTAGCAGTCCGTTTGAGCGTGAAAGCCTGCACGGACGTGACCGGATTCGGGCTTGCAGGGCATCTGGCTGAAATGGCCAGAGCCTCGTCTTGCGAAGTCATTATTGAGTCGGGTTCCGTGGAAGTCCTAGAAGGCGCTGATGAATACGCCAGGATGGGTTTAGTTCCAGCCGGGGCTCACAACAACCGAAAGTTCTTCAGCTCATGGGTAAACATAGGAAGAGGGGTCAAACTTGAAATCAGTGACCTCATGTTTGACCCTCAAACGTCCGGTGGATTGATCTTAGGCTGTCCTGCAGTTCAAGCGCCAGCACTGCTGGAAGAACTTAACGCAAATTCCACATTTAGATCATCGGTCATAGGTGAGGTCGTTGGACCTAATCCCGATGGCGCTGTCGAATTTGTCTGAAACCGGTTCAATTCTCTGCTAACAATCTAATTGAAATTGGTCTGTCCAGTAGGTGGTTCACGGTGACCCAGGAGAATCAACTTCCGTTCAGTGGCATCCTCCAGCCGACTGGACCACTCAATCCAATCCTGCCTCAACTCAGACAATTGCCGGTTTAAGTCCGAATATTCGTTTTTGAGAAGCGCAGCGCGATAGCCACTCTCAACGGCGATGCGAGATTCCAATTCCTTCAAACGCCCGGCTATCGGCCGGACCTCATTCTTAACGGCACGCATGCGGCCGAGGATGGCTTCCTCTTCATGACTCAAAGCCATCTTGGGAGCGCAACCGGAGCAGGCCGCAGCTGAATTGGGATCTCCCAATGGAGAACAGCCGCCAATGTTTCCTGTCGATATAATCTGGAGAGACATTTTAGCCTCCTGTAAAATCCGAAGTCATCAGGACGATAAAAATTTTTACCTGAAAAAGTAGATGACAGGACGCTAAAAAAGATTCGGGATCAGATCGAAAGAGCGATATTAGTACTGGCCGAGAATGTGTTCACTGAGGGTGTTCAAAAGTTCGTGAAAGATCACTTTATAGCCGCCGGGCCACGTGTGCCTGATCGGGGGAGGTGGGACGTACCCATAAAAAGGCTCATTAAGGGAAGACTGACGGGCAGAGGTAGACTCCTGAACCTGAGTGGATTGCGATGGAAAATCCTGGGCCGACACGATTCCGGCAAAAACAGCGCATCCTAAAGAAAGCAGTAAAAATGTAACCAAGAGTTTCTTTTTCATCAGCCATTCCTCATATAGCCCATATTGTAGCCCGAAGGCGTCAGAAAATCAATCTAAAACCGATTCGAAAAAATAGGCTCCATCACAGTGATAAACCCGAGTAGGAAACCGAAAGCCAAGAAGTCGCGCAAACAAACTGAAAGGAACAAAAAACGACAAGCCTTCGACAAGGACCTATTGCCTAGTCCTGAGAGGCTCTCGGTTTGTTGCAGATAAGTGTTTTTCGGCCGTCCTTGAACGCTACGGTAATCTTCTGCGCCCCGGAGATTTCGATAACCTTACCTAGTCCGAAAATGGAGTGGTCCACGAACTCAGAAAC
>CAZVOU010000381.1:0-2621 GCA_964628605.1 uncultured Syntrophaceae bacterium | reverse complement strand
CCTTTAAATCTAATAACTGCTTAATAATTACATCATCTTTATCTTTTTTATTCTCTTTACTTAGAGATTTTTTTACGATTTCTGTGAATGATAATGTAATAGTGTACCAAAACAAGAGCAAATGACAGCGAATTAGTTTACCACCTACCAGTCAACTCCTGTAGAATGGAGCCAACCATTTTACAAGGAGGGCGAAAGGTGTGATCATAGAAATGGACTTATATGCGGAGATTCGGAAACGCTATTTAGCGGGTGATTCCCAACGATCCATCTCCGGCAATCTTGGGATATCCAGGCAAACTGTTAAAAAATACTGTAGGGGGGATCACCATCCCGAAAAGCGAAAGACCTACGAGCGAGAGGCATCCATCTTAACTTGTGAGGTGAGGGAATTCATTTTATCCTGCCTTGCCCAGGATCATCGGGAAGGTGTTAAAAAGCAACAACATACCGCAAAGCGTATCTATGACCGGCTTGTAAGTGAAAAGCAGTTTTCCGGTTCCTACTCAAGCATACGCTCTGCAGTGCGCAACCTGCGGGGGCTGCAGACGTATCCGGCTAAAAGCATGGTGCCACTTGTTTATGAGCCGGGAGAAGCCATTCAGATCGACTGGGGCGAGGTCACAGTTTATGAATCCGGCCACAAGAAGAAACTGCAATTGTTCTGTGCCCGGCTTTGCAACAGTTGTGACATTTTCGTCCGCCTCTTTCGTTCGGCTAATGAGGAGTCTTTTCTGGAAGCCCAGCAGAAGATGTTCGACTTCTTCGACGGGGTTCCAAGACGCATCATTTTCGACAATGCCAAGGTGGCGGTTAAAGAAGGCTTCGGGGTTTATGCAAAACCACAGGCTCGATACCTCTCGTTCAGCTCTCATTACGCGTTTGAGATGGACTTTTGCAATCCCGGCCAAGGCAACGAAAAAGGACTGGTGGAAAATCTGGTGGGCTATGCCAGGCGTAACTTCTTTGTGCCGGTCCCGCACATTGCATCCCTTGATGTGTTCAATGATCAGTTGATCCAACGTTGTCTGAAATACAGGGCTACCCATAAAGTTCAGGGAAGAAGCCATCCCGTATTGATCCTCTACCGGCAGGAGCATCAATGCCTGCGCCAGGTGCCGCCCTATCGCTATGACACCTCAAAGACTCATATGGGCAAACCGGATGATTTTTCAACGATCCGCTTCGACCGAAACTTCTATTCCGTGCCCACCAAATACATTGGCAGAGAACTAACTGTAAAGGGATACGGCAATGAAGTGAAGATCCTCTACGATGGAGCCGAGATTGCAGCGTTCCCGCGGGCTTACGGATCAGGGATCACCCAGTACCGATTGGAGCATTATCTGGATCTTTTGGAGATTAAGCCTCGTTCCGTATTCAATGCCCGACCTGTGAAAGAAACGGTGACAAAGGAACTGTTGGAGTGGGGAGCGCTTCTTCCGGGAGGAAACCGAGAAATGGTTAAGCTGCTGAGACTTTGTGTTGATTACGGAGAAGATAACATTCTTGCCATCAAACACAAGATTCCTTCCCAGCTAACCCCTACGGTGGACATGATTCGAAGCTATCTTCATGAACCGATCGAACCACAGGTTATTTATTTGAGCCGGGATATTCCGATCCTGCAAACAGATCTTTCGAGCTATGACCGGAAATGCGGGGTGGCATTCCATGAGTGAACTGAACCGGCAAACCATTGCACTTTATGCCAAGCAGCTGCGGATTCCGGCATTCAATCAGTACCAGGAAGTGATCAGAGCGTTGGATCAGGAGAAAGGCTACGATGATTTCCTGATCAGTTTGATGAAGCTGGAACTCCAATCACGAATGGAAAGCAGTCACAAACGGAAGATCCGCGCCGCCGGCTTCCCTTATCTGAAGACGATGGATGAACTGGACTACTCCCGGTTCGACAATGTTGAGGAAGCTTTCCTGCGGCAGCTTGGCAGTTGTGACTTTATTGGCCGAAAGCAAAACATCGTCATGGTCGGAAATCCGGGAACCGGAAAAACACATCTATCCATCGCCCTTGGGCTCAAAGCTTGTCTTTGCGGTATGAACGTCAGATTCTACACCGCTGCCAATCTGGCAAATGAGCTGATCGAAGCGCAAGACCACCGCCGTCTGATCAAACTTGAGCGGCAGATCGGAAAGGCTGATCTCCTCATCGTGGATGAACTAAGTTACCTGACTTTCAATCGGCATCAGTCAGAACTGCTTTTTAAAGTGATTGCCGATCGCTCGGAACGTCAAAGCGTCATTGTCTCAACAAACCTGAAATTCTCTGACTGGATCAGCATGTTTGAGAATACGACAATGGTGACTGCGCTGATCGATCGTCTAACGTTCCGTTCTCATGTTCTGAACATGAATTCGGAACATCCTTACAGAGCAGATTACGCTGCCGCGATTGAGCCCTCTTGATGGGTGGTAAACTATTTCGTTGTCAATGTGCAGGATTTTGGCAAACTAATTCGTTGTCACTGGTGGTAAACTAATTCACTGTCATCTGGTAAACTTATTCGTTGACATTCACAATGTATTCTCCGATAATGCCTTCGTTTCCTGTGACGGAATTAATTTTAATCATGTCGGATAGATAGTCCAATGCATTGGAT
>CAZVOU010000380.1:0-3010 GCA_964628605.1 uncultured Syntrophaceae bacterium | reverse complement strand
TCTTGAATTACTCGAGAAGATCAAGCTCAATGGAGGCAATGGCCCAGTCAGGGAAAAACCTGACATTCAGGAAATGCTTTCCGAATCGGAGACAGGACTGGATCCCAGACTGACTGGATTGGCGTCGTCTCTTTCGTCCATGGTGTCAGTTACTCCGGTCAAGGGTTCGACTAATTTTTTGACTGTTTCCATCATGTCTAAGAGTCCTGAGCTATCGGGTTCCATATTGAGGAATTACCTGAGGCTGTATCTTGAAAAAAATCTCGAGTTGCGCAGGAGTGAGAGCCTTGAGGCTGCCAAATGGCTCAAAGAAGAACTTGAAAAGTCTGAATCAAAACTCCGTGAGGCTCAGTCAAACCTGTTCATTTTCGCGCTCGAGAATGGAATTATTGTGGACGATGATGAGAAGGGAAAAGGCTTCAGCTTCAAGAACCTCAGTCGCAGCTTCGAGGGTCTGCAGCAGTCAAAGCAAACCCAGACAAGAATGCAGGCGCTTCAAATGCATGAAGGCAAGATGCTTCCACAGGGTGTGAATAACGAATACATCGGGAAACTGAAACAGGATGTAGCCCTCATGGAATCAGAGTACACCCAGATGCAGGGAGTGTATTCGGCCAATTACCCAAAAATGCAGATATTGAGACAGAAGATAAAATTCCTTCAGGAAAAGATCAGTTCGCTTGAAAAGCAGGCGGTCCAGTCATCTCTGGATGTGGCAAAAACGGAACAGGGACTACTGGAAGAGTCTTTCGAGAAAGCCCGCGGAGAGACGGATAGGGTCAAGGCCCTTGAGGCTAACTTCACGTTACTACGCAAAGAAGTCGAAACCAATACCGAGTTCCACAAGATACTCTTAAAAGAATACAAGCAGGTCGAAATAAAAGCTAGGACCATGACGAACAATGCGCGCATAATTGATCCACCTACGCTCCCCAAAGCGCCTGCCTGGCCAAATACTACGCGGTTTCTACTGATAGGCGCTCTAGGCGGGCTGGTGGGAGGCCTGGTACTTGCGATTGGCATCGACAAGCTCGATTCAAGCATACAGAGCCCTGTAAACATTGAGAGGCAGTTCGGGGTTCGAAAACTTGGCTTGGTGCCGGACGTCTCAAAAAACTTTACAGCAAGAGAATTGGCCGGTGATGAATCCACCCTTGCGCTGGCCGCTTACAACAGGCCAAGGACACCTTTATCTGACTCCATCAAGAACATTCACACTTCCATATATTTTTCTCATATGGAACACCCTGCGCGTAAGATCATGCTGACTAGCGCGGCTCCAGGTGAGGGTAAAACAACCATATCGGTTTCAATGGCAAGCATACTCACCAGCAAAGGAGAACGCAAAACCGTCATAGTCGATTGTGACCTTCGAAAACCCAGGCTTCACAGGGTCCTTGGGAATCGGAAAAACGAACTGGGAGTGTCAAATTACGTCAAGGATAAGTCGCTTCGGATAGATGACATTATAAATAAACACAGGATAGAAGGCTTATATTACATCACAGCGGGTCCCATAATGGACGATCCAGTTGATATGCTGGCTTCAGATCGAATGAATCAGCTTGTCCAGCAGCTGTCAGAAGATTTCGATTACGTTGTGCTTGATGCTCCCCCTACCCTGGGGTTTCCCGATGCAGTGATTTTGAGTTCTTACGCTGACGGCGTCATCTTCGTAGTAAAGCATGCCAGTTCATCCAAACACGAAGTCGAAGAAGCGCTAGCTATCCTGAAAACAGCAAAAGGGGCACGCGTATTGGGCGTTGTCATGAATATGTTCAATGCCCCCAGCGCCTACGGTTACAAATACCGCTACGGCGGGTATTACTACAGGAACGAGAAATATTACTCAGATCAGCAGACAAAGGCATAATCAAGCTCTTAAAGTCTTGCTTCCGGACAGCTTTCCCATGTTCGTCTCCCCCACTCATTGCTCCATGCATACTCATCACACAGACTGAATTCGGCACAAAATAGTATTTAAGCTGCACAAAACCGGTTTATTTTATTTACAATTCCGGACAAAAAATGCTATAATTCGCCAAAGTGCAATAATTATATCTTTCCGACTAGTTGTAAATAAATGTTAAAGCAAACTTTTAGACATTCATTTTTGCTTCTCCTTATTCTGGCAGTGTTATTGGCGTCGGGGTGCCTCGGTAGAGTTCCTTCTCCATTCAGGCCTTCCCCTGGGCCTCAGAAAGCTCCCCAGATAAATGACCTGGCTGAAGCTTTTGATGTGGTTTGTCGGAATTATCGCCTGGGGCCCGATGATAGGGTGGGTTTACTGTTTCAGGCGGAATGGACAGTTCCTACCGGGAGTTTCAAATTAGACACACTTGATGAACTGGACATTAAGTTCATTCTCGATCCCCAACTAAATGAAAAGGTGATCATACGACCGGATGGAATGATAACGCTGCAGGGCGTTGGAGAAATCAAGGCGGCCGGCCTTAGTCCTGCAGAGCTTTCCAAAAAGATAGAAGATCGCTACATAGACGCGGAAATATTCACACGTGATGAAACTAGGGCCGCGTTAAAGAATTACGCTCTTGTTACAGTTCATGTAGTAAACTTTTACCAGAAGATCCAGAAACTCCTCAACGCTGTAACAAGCCTTGCCAGTGGCGGTTCCAGCATAACCTTGGTGAACCCTGACGGAACCATTGACGTTCCATTGCTTTCGGAGAGAGTATTAGCCTCAGGACATACAGTCGGTGAAGTGGAGAGTACCCTGAACAGGCTCTACAGGAATGGGCCTCTAAAACATGTGGTTGTCTCTCTGTCGCTGAAGGAGGCAAAGTCACGCAAAGTTTACATCATGGGCGAAGTCGGTAGTCCGGGAGCGTATGAAATCAAACAGCCCGTTTCCGCTTTGCAGGCGATTGCCATGGCAGGTGGAGAGCTCACGAAGACGGCAGACATGACGAGTGTCATCCTCATATCTAAAGATATCCACGGCAGACCTATCGGTCGGAGGCTCGACCTCAAGAGAATCCTCGATGTCGGG
>CAZVOU010000379.1:0-3725 GCA_964628605.1 uncultured Syntrophaceae bacterium | reverse complement strand
CTCATCGCCTCACGAATTCCCCGTATCTCCTGTTCGATCGCCTGCACTTCCCTGCTGGAAGGCGCAAACTTTACCTGAAGAGCGTTTTTCTGGACCGCCAGTTCCACTACCCTGCTTTGAAGTTTTGCCAGGGCCGAGTTGGTGGCCAGGTCCGATTCCGGCATGAAACCACGGAACACATTGCTGTCCGAGGAGCCTATCAGCCGATCCTTGCTCAGAAGCCTTTGGGCCGAAACATATTCCTGGTCCGTTTCATCCAGCTTGCGAAGTTTCTCATCTACGACTTTAAGGCTGTTGGAGACTGTGTCGGATTCCGGCGCTGGAGTCGAAGCGCTCTTGCCCGCAAAGTTCGAAGCCGGAGGGGCCCCTGGGGTCATCGAGGTTTCAACTATCGGAGTCTGAGCGTCGATGGAAGCCTTGGACTCTATGTAGGAACTGATGTAACCATCGACCAGACGGCTCATCAACATCGGGTCATTACCTGTGAGGTTGAACGATATACGCGCAGCGTGTTCACTGACATCCCGATCGATCTTCAGACTTTTTCTGAACCAGTCCAGCATCGCTGAGGCCGAAGCGAACCTGTTTTCAGTGTTGTTGGACAGACCCCTTTCAAGGAGCGTAGTGATAAAAAATCTCTGGACGAAGTTTGTCATGGAAGCCGGATCCGAGATTTTTAGGGCTTCCTCGTGAACGGGCTGATTGTTGTTGAGAATGTAGACAGTGGCCGAAACCTGAGTGTCGGTGAAGTAAATTTTGTGAACAGTGTAAACAGCAACCGCCAACACTACACACAACACAACGGCTAACGCGTATTTCAGGTAGGGCTTTACACGGGCCAAGGCGCCTGCGGGAGCATTCTGAACTTTGTTTGCCGGCGCTTCACTCTCTTTGGATTGTTCATCAGACGGTAATTCGAGAAAACTTCCCAAGTCATCTATGGAAGCGTCATCAAGCGGATTGTGCGGACTTGATGATTTGGGTTGCGTCTGGGTTGTCTTAGGCGCAGCGTCGCACGA
This sequence comes from uncultured Syntrophaceae bacterium, assembly GCA_964628605.1. GTDB lineage: Bacteria > Desulfobacterota > Desulfomonilia > Desulfomonilales > Desulfomonilaceae > CAITZA01. The sequence goes on along the minus strand of CAZVOU010000379.1, from coordinate 2,706 downwards.
TCGCTTTTGATCCGGGCTTTCTTCTGAGACGGAGACATCGGTGGACGCTTGCCATCCCGAAACCGCTTCAGCAGGCTTGTCTATCTTCAAAAGCCTGGCTTCTTCCGGCTTTGGCTCGGATGCCTCTTCAACAGGAGCTAGGTTAGGTTTCCAGCGCGTCATGGCGCGTTCCTCACATTCCTGGAATGTATGTGTGGCTCCAGGGGAATTTTCTTACGCAGAGCCATTTTCAGGGGGCTTTTGGTCGTATCACGCATTCAATGAAGTCAGTTTTTACACATGATCCAAATGTTAATAGACAGTCTTTCTGGCTTCATATGTCTTTGTCATAAGATTTATTTTAACTAAGCGTCCTCTCCGTTTTTTACACTGTATACCTAAAACTTCAAAAAAGTCAACTAGAAATAACGATAAATTAAAGTAATACATGAATTATGGGCTCAGGAGTTTTGGATGGACTTATTTATCACTTTATTCTATAATCATATTGAAATGACTCAACAAACCATCGAAACAATTGTGGATTCATATCCGGATGAGTTTCGCCGTCTCCACTGGGCGCTATTCCAGCCTGAGAGTGATCTTGGCAATGTAGCGGTGCAAATTACGGCCTCTCGACTTACCGAGGGAGTATCATCCACCGCATTAGGTTTTACCAAGTTCGTATCTGAGTTATGGGATATTAACAGTGTGATAGCGGTTGAAGCGAATTTTAGGCACCCCTGTTTTATGGAGATTCTGGGGCTGTCATCCGGGAAATCGTTAAACGCCGCCCTTCAGGCTCCAGAGACCGTCTTTGACAATATTGAGCACTCAGGTATTCTCAATATTCAGGCTATCAAGGCGTCTGGCGCAGGTTCGGCGTCAAGAGAGCTTACCATTGAGCTGTCCCTGGAGAATCTTGGCGCAGTTTTGGCCAGACTCAAGGAGAGGTATCGCCTGATCGTGGTGGATTCACCCCCGATGATCCCTTACGTTGACTCAAAAATAATCAGTGAGCAGGTGGATCGGTCAATAATTGTAGTGGAAGCCAATACTACCAAGCAGCAGGTTCTTGAATTCGCCATAAACAAGACAAAATCGGCCAGGACCAACATTCTGGGCATGGTGCTTAACAAACGTGAACTACATATCCCCAAATGGGTCTACAGATTCATCTGAACCTCGCCCTCTTCGGGTATTGATGATCCTGCACAACATTTTCGCGCGTCATGTGAGGGTGAGAAGACTTGCGGACTCGCTCGCCGGTGACGGGCACTATGTTGACGTCATCAGTCTGGAGTCGGATGATGGTTCAGATCAGAGTCGGCCTCCTTTTATCCGATGCTACACACTGAACAAGACCCGCACAAGGCATGAAGGGCTCGGCCACGTTCTGGACTGGGCATCTACCGTGCTTGCGATGTTTTACCACCTCAACAGGCTCGACAGAAAAAACAGGTATGATGTGATCCACGTTCACAATATGCCCGATTTTCTTGTATTTACCGCTCTAATACAGAGGCTGGCCGGCAAACCGGTTTTATTGCACATCGGAGACCCCATGCCGGAATTAGGTCAGTCCAAGCTGAATGTCGGGCCCGACCACTTGCTCATCAGAGCCTTGGGCCTGCTTGAGCAAGCCTCATGCAGATTCTCGACTCATGTCATCACGGCCCTGGAATCCTTCAGGCGTCAACTGATATTTCGAGGGACGCCTCCCGACAAGATAACGGTGATCATGAATATGCCGGACTCTCGTCTTTTCGCTCCGGATGTGATCGCATCCAGGCTGAGAAGGGACCCGGATCATTACACTGTGTTGTATGTGGGCACAGTTGCGACCAGGTACGGGCTCGAGACGATGGTTAGGGCGCTTCCCACCTTGAGAGAAAAAATTCCCCAAATCAGGTTCAAGATTGTCCCGAAGATAAAGGAAGAGGGAAAAGGCCTGGATGACTGCGTGATGCTTGCCCGGAAACTGGGCGTTGATGATTTGCTGCATGTGGTGGACCCTGCGCCCATCGAGGAGATGCCCGGGATAATGGCGTCCGCTGATGTCGGTATTTACCCTGCGATCAGGAACTGTCACATGGACTGGGCCCTCTCCCTGAAAATTCCGGAAATGGCCCTAGCCAGGCTGCCGATGGTTTCCACTAGATTAGATGTGCTGGAACAACTTTATGGAGACGAGGCGATAGCCTTCTACGACTCGGAGGACCACATGGGTTTGGCCTCCAGCATAATTGAAATCCATGACTCTCCATCGTTCAGGGAGAGTCTGGTGTCCAACGCTTACCAGAAAGCCTGCGTGAACGACTGGTCGCACCAGTACGCCATCTACAAGAAACTGCTGACAAAACTACTCAAAAGACCTGTTTGATCAACGCCGGTTTTTCTGCGTTAAAGCGAATCCTGTCTTTGGGCCATGATGCTGATTCTAGTTCCTTCGACAATTTCCTCAAAGGAAATCGGCGCATGACCTCCGCTCTCTATGCCTTTGATAAATGAACTCACACAAAAATTCTGCCCCTTGTCCTGACGCCACAGGTTCATTTTATTAAAGCCCGGCCATCCGTAGGCGCTCATTTTTCTAAAGTTGTCAAGCTGAAGAACTCTACTCTCACAGAAGACCTCGAGTCTCTCCTTTGGAAATTGCTTGGAGCCATTGGCGAAATAATGAACGGTCCCGATTGATCCGTCGGCAAACTGAAGTTCTATGCTCAC
>CAZVOU010000378.1:0-5161 GCA_964628605.1 uncultured Syntrophaceae bacterium | reverse complement strand
GTCTTGACATAAACGTTATATTCAGATATTCACATATATATAGTAATCCTGTGGAGGGCTCAGTGAATAAATGGGTTTTGTCGAAATTTGCTGTCAGGACATCGTCGCTCCTATTCATTCTAATTTTGGCGTTTCTGGAATCGTCTTCTGTTGACGGGGCCGTGATTGGAGGAGAGAAATTCGATTTGTTCAAAGCTCCGACCGCTCCAGGTGAAATCAGGCTAGCCGGAATTGATGGAAAACCGTTTAAGCTGTCTGATTTTCAGGGTAAAGTAGTGATACTTAATTTCTGGCGGAAAGACTGTCCTTATTGTGTTGTTGAAAAGGACCATTTGAAAAACTTTGCCAAGAAAGTTGGTGGATCGGACTTGGAAGTCATAAGCGTGGATTTGTGGGACGATCCTTCGTGGGTAAAGGACCAGGCGGCAAAGATAGGTCCTCAGTTCCGGGTTGCCACGGGTTTGCCCGGAAGAAAGTCTTTTGTGGAAAATGTGGTCCGAGGACGACTCATGGGTTATTATGTAATAAATGAATCGAACGAGGCCATTTTCGAGATAAAAGGATTCCCCTCTACCTACGTTCTTGATAAACAGGGTAAGGTAGTCGCGGGGCACACCGGTATGGTAAATTGGAACGCTCCTACGGTTCACGACACCATGCGCCTGTTCCTGAAGGCGGAATCCGGCCAGGAGAAAAAAGCCTCCACAACCGAAAGTAGGCCTGGTTGGCTTAGTGATTTGATGAAATCGCCGGATGAAATTAATTTGAGTTCGCTAAAATAGTTCCAATGCTCGGTAGTAATTGCTTTCAACGGGCCAAGATTCATTATGTCAGGGGGTATCATGCTAGACATATTGTTACTTTTAGGAATTGTTGTGGGTTGGATTGTTATAAATAAATGGGTTCTTCCGAAGATGGGAGTTTCCACCTGAATGTCTCCTAATTGTTCCCCCTTGGATAGGGGTGATAAAAATAAACACTGACAGGAACGGCCCCGAAATGGGTCATTCCGAGGATAAACCGAGATGAAACTTTTCATAAAAAAGTCATCTGATGATACGGAAGCTAATTCTGATTCCTCTTTGGAAAACCTTTATAACGACCAGAATGTAGATGTAGTTTCTGGTGAACCATCCACAGACGAAGATTTCTCATCTCCGATCGATGATGAGCAACGAGATCAGGTATTCCATGACATCAAGAAGATGGAATTTTCCAGGGAGGCGGAAATCTTCAAAGCCTTGGGGCACCCAATCAGGCTAAAAATAGTTTATGGCCTGTTAAAAGTCGGTGGATGTAATGTCAAGAACATGCAGGAGTGTCTGGGACTGCACCAGGCCACCGTTTCCCAGCATCTGATTCATTTGAAGAGTCGCGGGATAATAACCTCCGAACGTCAGGGCTTGGAGATGGTCTACACAGTTAACAACAACTGGGCAAAGTGTGTCATTGATAACATAGAGAGGAATCAGAAAGACCCTAGATTTAAATGACCTGGTCATGGCAAGTTTGTGGTCAAGGTTGAATGATTCAGCGATTAATGCTCTGAAGCTGTACGACTGGGCGCATCTCCTCAAATTGTTGTGTCCAGCTGTTTACAAAGGAATCTGGAATGCCGGAACTTGTAAGATTTGGTGTCTCTATCCCAGAAGACTTACTTGAAAAATTCGATGCTCTCATTTCCGTCAAAGGTTATACGAACCGTTCCGAAGCAATAAGGGACCTCATAAGAGATCGTCTTGTAGAGGATCAATGGAGTGGAAGCGGTCACGAGGTTGTGGGGACAGTAACTGTGGTGTACAATCACGAACAAAGTGATCTGGCCCAGAAACTAACAGAAATTCAGCACAGAACCCATGATCTTATCGTCTCAGCAATTCATGTCCACCTGGATCACCATAACTGCCTTGAAGTTCTTATAGTTAGAGGGGAAGCTGACCAAGTCAAGAAAATCGGCGAACTCCTGATCTCCACCAGGGGTGTAAAACATGGAAAAATAACAATGACTACTACTGGAAGTGAAATCGACTGACGTCAGGTCATTTTTTCGGGAATCTTTCTAAGCGTATACCTTCCTGAGCGAAATTGGCCTTACATCTCCTCTGCAAGGAGGTGGGGCCAGAAGTTGCAAATCAACATTGAGCCACTGATAATCTGGGTTCAGGTCTCGCAGTTTTCCGTCAATTGGTGGCGTGGAATGTTCATTGTGTTCGTAAGAAACCAGGAATATGCCGACCCCATATTCATCGGTTCGGTCGATTAGATAAGCTGCCACGAAATCGTCTTCCGACATTTTTGCATTCTGGGCCAATTCAACGATTTCTTCGTTGCTGATCTTTATCAATGCAAATTTGGAGATGCCCTGCTCTGAGAGTCGAATTAATGAGCGAGCTTCTGATGAGCATATATAAACGGTAGAAATGAAATCAAACCTCGACATATACCTTGCAGCCACGAGCGCAGCCGTTCGGCGGCCACCTACTGTATGGTGGAAACCGTAATATTCATATAATTTCTGCTGAAGATTGTCAGCTAATTTGTCTCCTTTCTCATATAATTCCCGGGAGATATACCTGAGAGATTTTCCCAGGTCTTCGGCAGCGTAGGCCACAGGCCAATCGATCCGAACGTGAAAATGTGACAAGCCGTACCGGTACTTGCTCTTGATGGAGGGATCTAGCTGAAGTAAGACCGAAAAGTCAGATTTCAGCAGTGACCTTAATAGATCCGGGAACTGAGAGTCGTCAAAAAAGCGCATTCTGTGATGAAAAACGTCTTTGAGGTCAAGCACTCCCAAGTGATGAAGATTCTCTTTGGTAACCTTGTTGGAGTCAAAAAATCTGATGTGTATCTTGGATTCAGAAGGAATAGAGCCCTCGGAAAATATCACAATGAAATGTTTGTGGTTCACATATTCATGACCGACGTTCCTGGACCTCGGCTTCAATTCCCTCATTTCCACAAAGGGATATTCTTCCTTTTTTTCCTTGAATGTTTTGTACGATTCAATCAAACCCTCAGCTATGAACAGTCTGTCAAGCTCATCTCTCAAGAAAAAATAAAGACATCTACGGTAACGTTCGTTCCAACTAATTTCATTTCGTCTCACAAACGGCATGAAAAACTACCTTTCGCTGACCACTAAGGAAATGAATATCATTTGAGGCACAAAAATCGTCCCTAGCGCATATCAAAAAAAATATAAAACTAATCAATACTGGATTGTCGGGAACAGAGGCGTTCAATCAACTGTTAATTATAAGGCTTTAGAGCTTATCAAAGCGCGGCAAGACTTGCAAGCCGTAGAAAAAAAATATATTTAAGACTTATGGTTTGAACCCACATCGGAAGGCTTAATAATGAACGACACAGAGAGTAAGAAACATTCAACACATTTTGACGAAAGTGACGATTCCGAAGATTTCGCGTCCTTGTTCGAGGCCACTCAGAGAAGCTCCTTGAATTCTTCAGCGGCAGACAACAAGGTTGTCGCTGACATTGTCTCCATCGGAGACGAGTGGATCTTCGTTGACATAGGTGGAAAAACCGAAGGTATGATATCCAAAGGGGAATTCCAGAACGACGCCGGCGAAATGACCGTCAAGAAAGGCGATCCTATCACTGCATACATCATAAGGAAAACGGATGGTGAAATTCTGCTGAGCCGCAAAATGACCATGGCGGCTTCGTCTGAAGCGGCTCGAGAAGCCTTTCAGCGTCGCATTCCTGTCGAGGGACTGGTGATGGAGGAGAGAAAGGGTGGTTTTTCGGTCAAGGTATTCGGAAAAATGGCTTTTTGTCCATATTCCCAAATCGACCTTGTATCTGGTGTCCCAGCCGAACAATACATTGGACAAAAACTATCGTTCAAAATTACTGAGTACTCGGACCGAGGCAAAAATATCGTTCTTTCCCGTCGCAAAATGCTGGAAGAAGAGAGGCAAGCCAGGGTAGAAGAGCTGAAAAACATCCTCAAGGTCGATGATGTGGTTTCCGGGTCAGTCAAGAGAATCGAGCCGTTTGGGGCATTTGTTGATATTGGTGGAATCGAGGGATTGGTTCCAATTTCTGAGGTCGCCTGGGGTAGGGTGGAGAATATTTCGGATGTTTTATCCACGGACCAGGAAATTACTGTTAAAATCATCAACCTTGACTGGGTGCGCAATCGTATTTCCTTAAGCCTGAAGCAGGCGACAGAGGATCCATGGGGCTCGGTAGCCTCAAAGTATCCTTCCGGGTCTATCGTCCGTGGTCACATAACACGACTCACAAACTTTGGGGCTTTTTTGGAATTGGAACCTGGTGTGGACGGTCTGATTCATATCTCTAACCTGGGCCAAGGAAAAAGAATCAGCCATCCACGAGAAGTTGTCTCCACCGGCATGTCCGTAGAGGCCAAGGTTATATCCGTAGATCCTGAGGGAAAGAGAATAGGTCTCGAAATCGAAAAGCCGCCTGCGGATGAAAATGTCGCCGAAACAGTGGTCATCATGCCGGGGCAAGTGGTCACTGGACTAGTAGATTCTGTTCAGGAATATGGAGTGTTTCTGAAACTTGAGAACGGGAAAACAGGTTTACTTCATCTTTCGGAGATTGACGCGCAGAAATCAGCCGACCTGAAGAAAAAATTTCCTCCGGGATCCAGCGTGGATGTGAAAGTTTTGTCCATGGATGATCAATCAGGTCGAATCTCATTGAGTCAAAAGGCGCTTGGGGCAGAGGCCGAGAAGCAACAAATTGACGAATTCAGGACGAAACTTGGACAGAGTGGATCTTTTGGAACACTGGGTGACTTGCTTAGAAAAAAGCTTGGTGGAAACTGAGTTTCTCGTGCCATCCGGGGGCCGGTTTTGAGACGGCCCCCGTTATGCAGAATTATCAGGATGAATGTCGAAGGATGAAATGCCGGTAGCTACGACTGTTTGACTTCGATCTTGCGTGTCGTCTTTTTCTCGTGTTGCGCTTTGGGAAGTTTTAGCTCCAATACGCCATTCCTAAAATTAGCTTCAACCTGGTCCTGCACGACATCACACGGCAAGGTCAGTGATCTGGTGAAACTACCGTAACTCCTTTCGAAAGTGTGTCGGTTCTCGTTTTTCTCTTCTTTTTCCTCTTTTTTCTCACCCCTGATCACCAGTGTGTTGCCAGAAAGATTAACTTC
>CAZVOU010000377.1:0-10159 GCA_964628605.1 uncultured Syntrophaceae bacterium | reverse complement strand
TTCATCGCCTTCATCATTATCATCTTCGTCATCATCATCGTCTCTAATTCCGAAGTTCACCAGCAGGCCGTAGATGAACCATCCTATTACCACGAATGCGACCCACCCCATCTGCTCCTCCTTTCCAGACGGTTTCCAAAGGGCTTATCATTCATCTTACGACTGACGTGTGCCAGCCAAGGACTAATCAAACTGAGTTTTTTTTGATGAAGTAATTTTTTTGCCTGGGAATGATTTTTTCTGGGTGGCGTTAAAGCAGTCAGTGAACGGCAAAGCATTTGCAACCTATAGCTACTATTATACTTTTGCAGTTTTATCAATTTATGGAGATTTACCTGGGATTAAAACGGGGTGGGTAACTGGAAAAGGTGGGCGCGTAAGATTGGTGGGAAAAGAGGTTTTTTGGGTCGGAGATGGGAGTTTTTCTGTACGGATGGAATTGTTTCAAGGGTTCGGCCAGCGGGTTGAAGATTCCCGTTATCCCAGGAATTAGAGATCAAATCATGGAACTAATTTCCGTTTCCTTTCCGCTAAGCTTACAGCCGCTTTCTGACTGATTGTAAATTTTTTTGCATGGCCCAAAAAAAGTTTCTAGACCTACTCTGCTGAGCAAAATAGCGTCTTACGGAATTCAATAGTCGAGGCTGTGGGCTTATTTCTGAAACGCCTATCTTAATTCTACTGGTTCGAAGAGAAACGGTCTTATTTTTTTAGTATAGGGATGATCAGTTAAGTGCAGGGCTCAGTAATTTATCTGATGGTCACTGTGCCTCGCCTACTAGAATGAATCCCGCCCAGAAGAAGGGATGATCGAACCCATTTTTCCGGATTTCTGATCGTGCTGCAGCCAGCGCATCGGATTTGTTCTTGCCTTCTTTCATATTACGGAAAAAACTCTTAATAAGATTCATCGATGCGACCTCATGCACCGACCAAAGGCTCATTAGGACGCTGCGGGCACCTGAATACTGAAAGGCCCTTCCCATTCCCATGGTTCCTTCCCCGGATGTTTGCTTGCCTAGCCCAGTCTGACATGCGGTAAGAGCCACGATGTCAGCGTTCATGTGCAGTCCCATCACTTCTGTCATACGTAGATAACCGTCTATACCAGGAGGGACAAGTGTAAGAACCAACACAGGTTCCATAATTCCAGGTAGATCTTTCCCGAAGTAGCCGTGCGTGGCGAACACCACTTCGTTAAATTTCTTCAGTGACGGACTAATATTCTCGAAGAAGTTGCGCTTGCTGGCGGCAAACCCAGTGTAAACAACCGAATTCTTATTGTACATTGCCGCAAGGTCTTCTGCGAGTTCACTGGTTCGAGACAGCCGCTGAAACTGTAAACCTCCCATCTGTCCACTCTCTTCACCAGCCATTAGACTCTTGTACAGAGAAGCCAAGACACCAAACTGTGGCTCAATCTTAGTGTCTTGAGCTGTCCGTTTGTCATTCTCAACAAATACGGGGTCAGATAAAACGAGTAAACCTCCATCCAAGGTTTTTCTCTTGCTGTAAATCCTAGTCAGAGTTAGGGCGTTCACAGACTGGCAATAGGATATCGGGTTCCTGTCTCCCAAGAACTTTACGCCCGAAACATAAGGTAGCGTGCTATCTGTCTCAATGGTACCGGTGTCGTTCATCACGAGCATCTCAAAAGGCAATATTCCAAGAACATCATCCGGTACGATGATTACTGCTGCTCCGCGGGGCAAGAGAGCCAAAATGTCTCCAAGTAGAAGGTCAAAGAGCGTCTTTCCTGTAGACAGGTCGAATGCTTTAAGTTTTTCTTCAAACTTGTCACGTTTGGATACTATTTCAAGTGGTTGCCTGAATCTGACAATGAGTTTGCCTAGCTCGGCCCGCAGCAGAGGTTTGAAAAGGGCTTTGACGATCTCTTTGCCTCTTATGAGATAAATTAGGATTCCTGTGTCAGTAACATGGTATTCTAAAACCCATTCGTTATCTTTGAGAGCGGATTACGTCACCTATCTTTCTTCGTATCGCCAGAGATTGACCATAGAAGTCAAGAGCCTCGTTATATTGCCCTAGTTCCTTATAGGCCGCTCACATGATGTTGAGGTTTGCGCCCTCCCCTCCTACATCACCTATCTTCCTAGATATTGACAGAGAAAGTTCCGAGTATTCCAGGGTCTTGGCATATTCGCCGAGTTTTAGGTAAACCGAGCCAATATCGGCACATGCTTTCCCCTCGCCTGTCACGTTTCCTATCTTCTTACTTATAGCCAGAGATTGCTCAAGATATTCTAGGGCCTTGGTGTATTGGCCCAATTTGAGATATATCAACCCGATGTTTTTGAGAATTGTGCCCTCAGCACCTACATTCTCCAACTCCTTGATTATAGTCAGAGACTGCTCGAAGTAATCCAAAGCCTTATTATATTGGCCGATTGCCAGGTAAATCAAGCCTATGTTGTTAAGATTGAAACCCTGACCACTCACGGAGCCGATCTTCTTAAAAATTTCCAGAGACTGCTGGAAGCAATCTAGGGCTTTGGAATATTCACCGAGATTTTCGTAAACTAACCCTAAGTTGTTGAGACCTTCTCCTTCACCACGTGTGTCACCTAACTTCTTACGTATTGCCAACGACTGCTCATAATATGACAGTGCCTTGGCATGTTCGCCTAGGTTACTGTAGACAGCGCCTATGTTGTTCAACATTGCACTTTCACCACTGATATCAACTAGTTCCTTACGTATGGCCAATGATTTCTCAAAATAATCAAGCGCCTTCAGAAAATGGCCCAAAGAGCTGTAGATTCGACCAATGTTGTTAAGCGTGTCGCCAGCTTCTCTCTCCGAATGAACACTCTGGAAGACATTTAGGGCCTTCTGGTATTTATCGAGAGCATTTTCCAGGTCCTCCTTGGACCTGGCGCTTGCCTCCAATTCCTCCGCTTGTTTAAAGATAGCGATGCCCTGTTCATTGGACTGGGCTCGGCCAATAGACGTGTACACGAACAAGATCACGTATAATAATATAAAAAAAGGAAATATTCTTTTCATGGCCAGCTCACATTTTAGACAGTCACATTGAGATAGTTATTTCTCCGCCGCCAAAGCTTCTAGAGCCTATTCAGTGCTAAATATCTCGATCTTGTATTCCTTAAGTTTGTTTTGCAAAGTTCTTCTGGTAATCCCTAAGTCTATTGAGGCTCTGGTTCTATTTCCATTATTTCGTTTGAGTGTCCTGATAATGTGGGTCTTTTCGATTTCATGAAGCGTCATTCCGTACCAATCTTCTAACTCCACCTCGCTTCTGCTAAATCCGTCAGATTGGGTCTTGACATTGTCAGGAATTGCGTTTAACTGAACCTGATCACCTCGGGTCAGAATTACCGAACGTTCGACGACGTTCATCAATTCATTTGAATTCCCTGGCCAAGAGTATCTTTCTAAAGCGTTCATTGCATCTTCATTAAATCCCTTAACACAACGATTGTTCTTGTCATTATAATATCTTAGAAAATAGTGGGCGAGCGGGAAAATATCCTCCCTGCGATTTCTTAACGGAGGAATTTGAATTTGTACAACATTGAGGCGGTACAGTAGGTCCTTTCTGAAATAACCTTTATTTATTTCATTAATCAAGGCGTTTTCATTTGAAGCCACAATTCTTGCATTCAAGACCACTTTTTTTCTTATGTCACTACACCAATACTGGTTTTCTTTGATTGCTTGAAAGAGTTTTGTTTGGGTGGTTGGAGGCATTTTCCCAATCTCATCCAGGCACAACGTGCCTTTACCAACCAATTCCAATTTGCCCGGCTTGCTCTTCGGTGAACGATCAGCGCACCCACTTTCCGGGCCAAAGAGTTCCGTTTCGAGCCCCGATTCCGAAAATGCTGAACAGTTGACTCTTAAAAGTTTCCCATTATTCCGGTTTGAGATTTTATGCAGTGCCTCGCCGATGAGTTCCTTCTCTGTCCCTTGCTCGCCAACGATCAACACGGATGCCTCTGTCGGAGCTACAGAGACTAAAGTTTGAAAAATTTGCCTCATCTTTGTCGATCGCGCCACTGCAAGCGAGGGGTCAAGAAACTTGATCAAGGGTGCAGGAAGCTTAAAATCATTTTTCGAAAGATGAAATCGTTCAAAAATTTGTTTAACCGTTAAATTTAGCTCTTCAATGGTTGAGGGTTTTCGAATGTAATCAATTGCACCGTTTCTAAACGCCTCTAATGCGCTATCTATCGTGCCGCATTCTTCAGTGATCACAATCTGAACACCCGGGCAGAGTTCTTTCAGTCTTCTAATGAATCTTGTTCCATCCATCTCATGAGGGTCATTTCCAAGGATTATTAGATCGAAATGTTCTTTTGAGAGCAATTCTAAAGCCGCAGTTGGATCTGTAGTATCCAGACATTGATAACCATTAGATTTCGAAATGTCATTAATGTGGCACATCATACTTGACGAGTGATCTACGACTAGTATTCTAGGGCTATCCGGAAGCATGCTATTTCACCCATGAGATTGGTTCGCAGTGCATCAAATCGATGCAGCAATAGAATAAAACCATCTTGAATCAGAATAGTGTTTATCCGCCAAGTATTCACATTAAAGTCCGAGGTGGTGGAAAAACGTTAAGAATTGACATCTCTCTCGGCGACATTAGCTCTTTACTGTCAAGTTCTAAAGACCTTTTTTCTCCAGTTTCTCAAGACAAGTAGCTGGTCCAGAGCGTGCAAAGCCGCCTGATCTAACCTGGAGAAATGAAGAAAGCTCAGAATCTGGAATGCCAGCGCCAAGTTCATTGACTGATTTGATGGCTTTCTTATAATATTCCTCGGCTTTTGGATAATTATTCAATCCCTCATATGATTTGGCCATACCAGTGTAAATGACAAACATGGCTTCTAAATCATGTGACTCCTCTACCCATTCAAGATTTTTCTGGTATGACTCCAATGACGCTACAAAGTCATTTTTCATCAAGGCCAATCTGCCTTTTGTAGAGGCAAGACTGCGCCTATCCTTAGGAGAACTGATTTTGGAAAGGTCATCAATATTTATAACACTTTCGGCTTTGATCAAATCACCACTGTCAAGATATAAGTTGGCTAGGCTGTCCGTTAACCTCACAGTAGATGAGCCTATTCCCTTAAATAACAAAATGGCCGTCTGTAGAGATTCCTCCGCCTGATCATAACTCCCTATTGAAGAATACAGTCTACCTAATCCCCAAAGAGCCGTACCCTCTCCATGGACATCTTTAATCCTGCGATCAATGGCTAAAGCTTTTTCGTAGAGTTTCAAAGCCTTTTGATTTTGTCCCAAGGAATGGTGAACTGACGCCAAATTGATAAACCCTCCTGACTGAGACCGCAGATCTCCGAGTCTTTGGCTAGCCGCCTGTGCATTCTCATAGCATTCCAGGGCCTTTTGATAATTACCCATGGAAAAGTAAACCGCCCCGAGATTGAACAGCATGTGTGCTCGAGTTTTAGCGTCACCAGTCTTTTTGTTCGTATTCAGGGCCTCGTTGATATATTCCAAAGCCTTTTTATACAGGCCCATGGATCTCAAAACGGATCCCATTTCCTCGAGCGTAATCTCTTGGGTCTTTAAATCCTTGGTCCTTTCAGCGGCTGACAGGGCTCTTTGAAGAAAATCTAAAGCCTTGTTGTAGTCGCTCAGGTAGTGGTAGACGGTACCGATGTTTTTCAGTGTCTGCGCTTCATCCTGAACATCACCTAATTCGTATTTGATTTTAAGAGATCTCTCATACAATTCGACTGACTTTTGGAATTGGCCCATGGCGCCGTATGCAGTTCCCATGTTGTTTAGGGATGCAGCCTCGCTTTTTCGATCTCCGAGCTCAGCGCTTATATCAACGGATTTCTGGAAGTATTCTAAAGCCTTGGGATATTGGCCCAGAGAGAAAAAAACTCCGGCCATTTCGTTCAAGACAACCCCCTTGGGTTGATTCGAGCCAACATTCCCGAATATTCTTAAAGCCTCTTCATATTTTTTGAGAGCTTTTTCTAAGTCATTCTTAGATTTGGCCTTGGCAAAAATATTTTGCCCCTGTTTCAAGATAACGTTAGCCTCATATTCGGATTCGGCGAAGCAATGCATTGGAATTGAAGCCATGATCAAGCACGACCAAACAATGACCAACACCTTTCTACTCATCTTAATCACCCTAATTCATTAAAGTTTTGTCAAATTTTATGCCAACGAGGTTGTCACAGGCCTGTTCTCCCAGTGAGGAGACCGGTGTACGCATCAAGCGCATGGAACGTTCCTTAAACGCCGACTGAACCTGTGACTGTATATCCTTCTTGAACCTTCGGATTAACAGTCTTTTGATGTCTTCAGGTCCGTAGTTCTCGGGATCGGCGATTGCAGTGGGGTTGAGCATGTTCTTGATGGCCAGAATCAGAATACGTTGACCGCGACCACGCTGGATGAGTTCGGATAGCAGGATGCCTGCGGCCAGTGTTTTGCCTAGTCCGACGGCGTCAGCGACGAGGATGCGCTGTCTGGGCTGTTTCAGAGCCTTTATTGCCGGGCCAAGCGCTTCGATGGATTGCTCGGCCTCGGTCAGGAAGATAGCCTCCCTGTTGCCGACAATCTCTGATACGCCGGTAACAGCGATGGCCCTGCCTCTGGTGGACGTTACATCCACCCGCTCTATGAGCCATTCAGCGTCACGGACCAGCACACGGGTCCCTGGCGCCAGTACATTCCTATTCATTGTAGAAAAGCCTTTGCAGTATCCTGGACGCCATAGTCATATACGATCCTGTATTGGGCCATGATGCCCCGGAATTGGACAAAGCCATCCAGCTTACGGTAAGACTCTGACCGTAGCTGAAACCCCAAATATCTGCATCTTACTTGAACAGTTCATACATAAGTGCCACAAATAAAGCCATGAAAGCAACTCTTTTACCTCCAGATTACCAATTAACACGGACCCTCCAACGCTCGCCCCTGTCAAGATAATAGACATAGCCCTCTTCACGACCGAAATATTACAGGTCACGTGTGCTGGCCGCATCTTCCTTGCAGTATTCTTCTAAGAGATCCATTCGACCTTCCTTGAAATACTGGATGGCCAAGACGCATTACTGAAATCCGAAATTGATTTTGAACGTGTCCATAATTTTCCACATTGAATACTTGCCCTCTTTTTCGGCAAACAGAGGAAAACCGGCCTGCTGAATTACATCGAGATCCCGATAGACGGTTCTTACAGGCACTTCGAGTTCAGACGCAATTTCAGAACCGGTGATTCCCTTGCGTCTACTTTTGATCAGAAGCAAGATTTTCCACTGCCGGCTAAGTTGTGATCCACGCATGGCAAACTCCTAAAACTCGGATTATTGACGAGCCACATAACGAAACGGCTACTAATTAATGAGGATGGTTTGAGCGCGGATTTTTGGACAAAACCGTGGAAAAAATTTTTACCGACTAAGGCCGATTCACATTAGCGGTCTTACTCCTCACACTGATTACTGCCTGCATGTGCTTCCAGCGGCTAGGGTCACTATGAAAACAGTTCGCAGAGTTGAGACCAGATCCCTGTTAAGCTGCACTTGGATCTAAACATTTATATCAAGATTCTTCCGGTTGCTTTGGGAACCAGTATTTTATAAGATAAAGATTGTTATTTTCGTTGTTGATCGCCTTGCAGATATCACCCTAACATTATGTAAATTGGGGAACATGATGAGGTTTGTCTTCAAAATATTGCTTATGGTAAGCTGTTTTATCCTGGCATGCGCCAATTTTTCTCATTCGTCACAGTTGCAACCCCGTCTCATCTGGGAGGGCTGGGCAGAAATCCCTCTTGACAGAGATGGTCCTCAATCATTAGTCGATTATTTAAAACTAAATGAGCCTCTTCTCGAAACCTTTCGACGATCTCCAAAGATGTTCAGAGAAACTACCAATGATTTCGGCAACGCCCACAACTACTTCGGCCGTTACGAAAAGGCGATGAATTATTACGACATTTCTCTATCTGCGGCCAAGGAAATGGGAGACTTGTGGAGCGAGGGTATTGTCCTATCGAACATTGGAACTGTTTACCATGCACAGGGTGATTACAACAAAGCAAATGACCTCTACGAACAGGCTCTAGCAATCAGCCAGCGGTTTGAAAATGTTAAAGTGGAGGGAATCGTCAGTGGGAATATAGGCGCTATTTGCCATGCACGGGGAGAATTCAGCAAGGCAGAATCGCTCTACGAGAAAGCTTTTGATATTAGTAAACGTGTTCCCAGCCACAAGCATGAGGACACTGACATTAAGGGTCAGGGTATTAATCTGGGAAATCTTGCCATTCTGTATCGCGATTGGGGCAAGTTTTCAAAAGCGCTCGAGACGTATGTGAAGGCGCTGCAGATTAAGATAAGAAATGGAGATGTTTCCGGCCAGGGAGCGACTCTGGCGGAAATGGCAAGAATCTATGCCGATTGGGGGCAGAATGACAAAGCTGAGGACTACTTTAACAAGGCTCTCCAGAAGAAAACAGCCAGCCAGGATAAACGTGGAGAGGCCGAAGTCCTGATCATGTTGGGCAGTTTTTATGCCACCACCAATCGCCCGACAGATGCTGTAAACGCCGTCAAGCGTGGTCTTGAAATGTGGAAGGGCATGGGAATATCGACGGTATGGCCAGAGAGCGTTCTGGCAAACATATACATGGAACAAGGTCAGTTAGAAAATGCTGAATCATTGACCAGGAAAAAGCCTATACCTGTTGTGAAAGCACGAATCCAGTTTCAGAAAGCGGAATATAACAAGGCTTTGAATGAATACAAGGTTATCCTTCAATCTGCAGAAAAGAATAGAAAATCGGAAGACTTGTTTCTAGCCTATAACGGCTTGGCCAGTGTTTACGAATCCATGGGTGACAACAAGCTCTCTGAGAAATATTACCAAATGGCGTTTGACCTGACGGAGGAAATGAGAGCGGGCATTGAGCCCAACCAGAGGGATAGGTTTTTCGAGGTAAGGCTCAATGGTTTCTCCCGGGTGGATCCGTCTAAAGGACTTGCTCGCATAAAACAAAAAATGGGAAAGACAGATGAAGCATTCAAAATAACTGAATTCGCAAAAGCCAGGGTTTTTTCTGAATCGATATCCAAAAGATCAGAGCAAGTAACTTTTAATGTTCCACAACAGGTTTTGACGAATGATCAGGAAATCAACGACAAGTTGAACGCTCTTAAACTAAATAGACAAAGGGCGCTAGAAAAAGAGAACCAGTCTCTGGCAAACTCACTGGAACCACGAGTAACTGAGCTGCAACAGACCATGGCAACTCACGTGCAAATGCTCCGAAAAAAATACCCCATTTACGCTGCTGCCAAATACCCGGAACCTATGGATCTCCAGCAACAAAATCTGCGTAATGATGAATGGGCCGTAGTTTACGATGTTAGTGAGCCGGGGATACTGATTTTTCTTTTACACGGGAACAGTTTAGTGGACGCGATTTTCAAACCTACGCCCAGGAAGGACTTGATGGGGCTAATCCGAAAATTTAAGGAGCAGTTCGAAGCAACATCAATCGACGATCTCAACAAAAAACTTGCTTCTTTCGATGTTGAAACCAGCCAGAAGCTTGCTCAGACGCTAATTGAAGAATTTATCGGGAAGTTGCCAACTAACAGCAGTGTCATCATAGTTCCTGACGACTGCCTGGCCTTAATTCCTTTTGAGGCCCTGTTGGTCCAGAAAGACTCATCTGACGTGAATGCATCAGGGCCCGTCGGTTCAAACAAAACAGTTTTTCTAGGTGAGCGCAATCAATTGTCCTATGCCCCGTCAATCACATCGCTGAGTTTGTCACGAACCAATAGGAATTCGTTCACACCCTCCGAGAAACTCTTGGTTGTTGCTGATCCAGTTTATGATCTGTCTGATCACCGGGCCCAAGCTTCTGGCAGTTCCGTGCTTTCATCATCACAAAAGGAGTTTTTTGGAAATCTGATGGCTACCGTGGAAGACAATTCTTTAGGGTATTTCAAATTCCGACGGCTGCCAGAAACTGCACTGCTTGCTTCCAACCTGTCAAATGTTTATGGTCCTAAAATTGACAAGCTTTCGGGTATGAGCGCTAACAAAGCCGATCTATTGAATTTGTTGTCCTCGGATCAAAACACTTATCAATGGG
>CAZVOU010000376.1:0-3736 GCA_964628605.1 uncultured Syntrophaceae bacterium | reverse complement strand
GGATTTCTCGTGACCATCCAGCGGTCAAATGCATAGTGCATAAACAGATTAGCAAGAACTGGCGATATGACGCCCCCTTATGCAAAGTTCAGCGTTATGCAAAGTACGGCCCCAAGTGCCTGAAACATCGAGTTGGTCAGTCATTTTACTTTGCATAACGCCTGAATCACTTCAATTGAGACAGCCAGGAAATCAAAGCTTCGTCTTTGTTCCAATCAGGCAAATCGCTATCGATTAGATCCGGATAAACATTTTCCAGAGCCCTCCTTTTTGTTTCCGTGTCTGCTCTGGCATAGATCTCAGTTGTTTTCAGATCAACATGGCCAAGGAAATCACGAATATATATCAGGTTGACTCCAGCCTGAAGCAAATGCATTGCTTTGCTGTGTCGGAACATATGCGGCCGAACATTAGCAGGAATTAAGGGCGACAGTGTTCGAGCAGATCTGGCATATTTCTCTACAATGTAGGCAACACCTTCCTTCGTCAATTTGTTGTGTTGGCGATTCATAAAGAGCGGGTACTGACGTTTCCATTGTTTATCCAAATCATTTTCAATAAAATAGCGTTTTAGAAGTTCAACTGTGTTTTTCAATGCAGGGACTGACCGCGATTTGCCACCCTTGCCGGTCAAAGTAATAACGGCGGGATTTTCAAGAATGACATCACAAATTCTAAGATCAATCAATTCCTGGACTCGAGCACCGGAATCATAAAGTACGCTTAACAATGTTAGATCTCTTCGGCCGCAAGGTGACTGTTTATCGGGCTGGTCCAGAAGAATCTTCATAGCTTCCGGTGTCAGGTATTCAACAACTGCCGGCTGGGCTCGCTTCTGGGGAATGGCAATGACTTTTTGGAAATGAAACAATCCTGCTGGCTCCTCCACTTGAACATAACGAAAGAAAGAGTGTATCGCAGCCAGTCGCTGGTTTCGGGTAGCCAGACCACAGCCTCGGTCTATTTCCAGCCAATCCAGAAATCCGACAAGCAAATCACTTGTCAGCTTGTCCATGGTGACTTTTTCCGGAGCAATGGAACGAACCTGTTGGCAATAGCGCAGGAGAAGCTTAAACGTATCTCGGTAGGAAAGAATGGTGTTCCTGCTGACATTTTTCTGATTGACAAGATATTTTGTCAGAAAATCAGTTAAATGTTCAGCGAAATCAGTCGGTCCCATCAGGATATCCTCCCAGATTGGGAATCAGCCCGGGAAATCGCTGTTCCAGTCTCATGGTTATTTCCGGATACACATCTGCGGTAAGACGTAGATAATAAGCGGTGTCGGAAAACGAATAATGACCCATGTAGGTTTTAAGAATTGGCAGATAGGTCGTTAAATCGTATCCTTGCTCTGACCAACGTTTTAAACAGTGCACCGCAAACGAATGCCGGAAATCTTGAATACGCGGCCCAACACCTCTGCCACCATGAGAAATTCCAGCTTGCCAGAGAAACTTGCGAAAGTTATGGTAGACATTCAGGCTTGTCATCGGCTTTCCAGACATGCCAGGGAAAAAGTAGTCTTCCGGTAAAGCCTGCTTGTGAACCGCATCAGAATAATTTCGGCAGAACCGAGAGAGTGTATCTGACATCGGAACCAGCCGACTGTTATCTTTCTTAGAATGTTGGATAGTCAATACCCCATCAACCAAATCGACATCTTCAACTTTTAAGAGTCGGGCTTCGGATACTCGAAGACCACACAGATAGATCATGCGGAAAAATACTGGCATGACCAGATGCCTGACAGGAGATTCCGGACTGTAATGGCACTTGCCTGTTTGTTCGAAAAAGCGTATGAGTTCATCCGGAGTATAAATGTGCGGCATGTATGGTTTTTCGACAGGATAATAACCTTTGGGAATCTGGAATGCTTCCATTCCTATCGAGTTGAGGTACCGACAAAATTGACGCAGGATTGAGGCCTTCGAACATTGGTTGGCCTGAGATTCATAGATACGTTTCTGACACCAGTCCAAAACAATCTGTTTAGTTAGAATCTTGGCTTGTGGATATTGTTCAAGTGTAAACAGGTCGAACCTTGCTAGATGGGCGGCCTCTGTTTCGTATTTGTAGCCAACAGCTTGCTTTAGCCGGATGAAATCATTGATGTGAACTTTGAATGGACCAGCATATTCGAAATTACGCATGCTCGTGCCCCCCTTCAAGATCCAGGGCACATTCCCGCAATTTGTTTAGGTCAACCTTTAAATAAACTGCTGTGGAGTCTGTGTCGACATGGCCCAGAATATCTGAAATCACAGCCAGAGGGGTGTCGTTTTGCAACAGGGTGCTGGCTAGTGTATGACGAAGTGAATGCATTCCACGTTTCTTTTTCAACTTTGGGATGTGTGCCTGAACCATGTAGGTGGAAATCAGTTGTGTCAAGTGATCCCCTTCGGTAAATGGAGCATATGGCGCCAAATGTCTAACGAAAATATGGGGGTCATCAACATGCGGTCGGCCATATTTCAGATAATCAATAATCGCCCAACCTACCTCAGGGACCAATGGCAAGGAAATTTCGCGTTTCGTTTTTGACTGAACAAAAGTTAGTCTTTTCTCTGCCCAATGCAAATTGTCCATACTCAAATTTTTTATATCGGTGACACGCAAGCCAAGAACACAAGCCAACAGAATAATGGCATAATCGCGCTTCCCCTTCGGGCTGCCCCGATCTATTGCAGCGATGAGTCTTTCCAACTCATCCCGGGTCCAGACCGAAGGAATCCTTGTTTGCTTTCTAGCCTGGACCATGGGTAGTTGGAGAGCTAAATTAAATTTGATTTCATTAGTCTCATACAGATAGCGGAAAAGGCAGCGCAATGAACAGATGTTTTGCTCAACTGTTTTGTAAGTGTATCCAGCAAGTGTCTTGATATAGTCGTTGACGATTGGCAATTGAATTTCCCGACAGGAATCGATGCCTTGTGCAACGAGATAGTCGAAAAAGTGGGCTGACTGCTTTGTGTAATGGTCAGTTGTAATACTCGAATATTCACGAGTATTACAAAATCTTCTGAATTGATCGACGACACTCAGATAATACGGATCTGTCAGAAATTCCTTGTGTTTGTAATATCGACGCAGAATCGCATGGTGCAGTTGAAAATCGCCAATTGTTCGGATGACGCGCAGTTCCTGCACTTCGTGCTGAGTCAATCGTCGCGATTGGCCGTTTTCGAGGATCTGGAATCGCGTTTCAAAAAAGTCCATGCCTAATTGTTCACTGTAAAAGACTTTGCCTCGTTCTTGCGCAAACTGTTGCAGCTGATGCCATCGTCTGCGGTAGAAAGCCATTGAATCTGATGAGTATCCCAAGCGCAGCATCTCTTGTTCTAATTCGTCGAGCAGTTCGGATAATAATTGCTTTTCCATTTGATATCCTCCACGAAAAATACTCGGAACCACTGCGGTTCCTATTTTCAACGTGGACGATTATGCAAAGTAAATCAAATACAAATCATTGGAAAACAGTCGTTTTCGGGTTCAACTTTGCATAACAACTTGCTTTGCATAAGGCGGTTTATGCAAAGCTTCGCATAAGCCCCCTTGCGGGGTTCCGGAAGTCCTTTTCTTAACCGTTCCATCCGGCATAATCATATCCGCCTTCAGGAATCGTTCGATGTACAGGATCATCCATTTGCTGTCGGTGTGCTTGCGCACCACCTGCATCATCAGGTCATGGTCAATATTGTCGAATAAGCCGACTATATCAAATTCCAGCACCCAG
>CAZVOU010000375.1:0-2254 GCA_964628605.1 uncultured Syntrophaceae bacterium | reverse complement strand
GCTCCGATTTTCCCTGCAGTCATCAGCGGTCCTGCATGACACATTTTTCCAGAAGGACATTGGATCTCAGTTTCATAGCGCTTTTAAAACAATTTTGACACTTACACTGGCCATCGAAGGGATAGGCGCCCTTTTCCTGTTCATTTTCTTTGCCCCTCGGTTGGACAATATCCCTGACACCATTTTCTACTCCATTTTTCACTCGGTTTCGGCTTTCTGCAACGCCGGTTTTGCTTTAGCGACCGATAACCTTGTGTTATGGCGTGACAGTCAAGGAATCCTTACCATTATAATGGCGCTGATCATCATGGGAGGTTTAGGGTATTCGGTTCTGTATGAAATATTCTGGAGGATTCGATCGAGACCCAGTGAAGACCCTTCCCTTATTCCTATCAGATTATCCCTCCACTCAAGGGTAGTGCTGTTCGTTTCAGGGCTGTTGATAGTGTCTGGGACCATTTTTATTTCGATATTCGGATTGACTACGGACGAAAAAACCATATTCGATGTGCTCTTCAATTCTCTTTTTCAATCGGTAAGCGCTCGAACTGCCGGATTTAATTCAGTGGACCTAGGGCGGGTTCCACCGGCTTCACTATTGATACTGATAATATTGATGTTCATCGGAGGCTCTCCAGGATCATGCGCCGGCGGCGTGAAAACCTCTTCTATCGCTATTTACTGGGCGCGTCTGGTTTCCGGCCTCAGAGGGATGAAAGAGGTCCATTTACATGACCGACGATTGCCTCATGAGCTTGTTTCAAGAACCGATCTATTGATGACAGTTGCCATTCTGTGGAACATACTTGGCGTGTTGGTACTGTTCACTACCGAGGCCGATCTTAAAGTTGACAGTATCGCTCTTGCTTTTGAACAGGTCAGCGCATTCGGAACGGTAGGCCTGTCAACGGGTATTACCCCAAAATTGTCTGTGGCCGGAAAGCTTTGGATCATACTGACCATGTTCATAGGCAGACTCGGTCCATTAACTCTGGTCATGCTGATGATTCCAAAATCCGTATCGAATGTGAGTTACCCTAAAGGGACGGTGATGATAGGATGAAACGCTACAAGAAGCTTATCTGTGTTATTGGCCTGGGACAGTTTGGGAGTGAGTTGGCCAGAGAGTTGGCAAACCGTTGTGAGGTTCTGGCAATAGACAACAGCGAAGACAGGGTGAACGCTATTGCAGAGTCAGTGCAAAGGGCCATGATAGTGGACGCTCGTGATTTTATAGGGTTGAGTTCGCTTGTTAGCGCTGATTTTGATGAAGCGGTGGTAAGTCTTGGTGAGAGCATGGAAGCAAGTGTGTTATGCACTCTGCATCTTCGTAAGATCGGACTCAAGACAATCAGGGCCAAGGCGGTAAGTGAAGACCATGCCACCATCCTGAGAGCGGTTGGCGCTACGGAGACCATATTCCCGGAAAGAGAGACTGCTAAAAGGGTAGCGGCCCAAATAATCAATCCTAATCTGCTGGATTTTATTCCGTTAGGGGAAGATTTTGAAGTCATGGACGTGGGAGTTCCAGACTCTTTTCTCGGTAAGACGCTTATAGAACTCAAGTTGAGGGAGAGATTCGGCGTCTTTGTGATAGCCGTCAGGGAACTGGTGCCACCCAAATTCGTTTTTCTACCCGGACCCAATTTTGTGATCAAGCCCAGTGACGTGCTTGTGATGATTGGTAAAGAAAAGGATTTATCGCAAATACAGCAGGCCGGTGATTGATGGCGTGAGTTGACTAACCACTTGAATACGAATTACTTTTTAACGAAACAGGCTGGCGCTTCTGCAAGAGTAATAAATCCTACGTCGTATTTTTCTGTTAACCACATGAAGAACCTTCTCAATTTTTTCAGAAATCTCTGAACCGAGTCCTCGTCTGGATGAAGTGGATTAAGACCGGGGGCCAACTCAGAGGAGTGAAAAAATATGGTCAGAAAACGCCCACCTTTCAATGTGTGAAGCGTCACGGCAAATTTGGCCGCCCTCAAGCCGAGCCAGGCCGGTTGGGCGGGTATGGAAACCAAACTTGACACCAGTCGCACTAATTCGTCATTCCAAAGGAGTCCTGCGAACCTCGCTTTTTCTACAAGAACGTCAATTTTTGGAATTATTGGATTGATCGTGATGGGAACCTCAAGAATTTTCGAGAATCCATTCTTTCGAGGATCGCGCGAATCCGGGTAATATGGATCACTTTGCGCCACCAGGTGATCAGGGCCACCGTATTCGCTTCGGAACGGCTCAATGC
>CAZVOU010000374.1:0-3359 GCA_964628605.1 uncultured Syntrophaceae bacterium | reverse complement strand
CGCTGAGTGCTGCAACTACGTGATGATAAATGAAACCAAAAGCAGCCTGAAGGCTGTAGACGTAACGGATCTCATAGACACCATTGCGGTGGCCAGGGAATATTTCCCCGAATACAGGGACAGAAAAATCATCGGGTCTGTAGCGTCCGTCAGCATTGACGAGAGTGTCGTGAACTTCGCCACAAAAAACGGCATCCTGGCCCTGGCCGTCGGCGATGAGCTTATGGACATACAGAATCCGGCTGGATTTAGGCTGGCCGTGTGGTAGCGGAGAAAATCCAGATAGAAAAAATTGATATCGAAATGCGCGACGCGTTCGGTTCGGTCTTGGGTTTCAACAAATATGGCTAAGAGTCAGTGCTCAAACCTGGATGTGTAAGCCGGCACTCAGGCAATGACTGCTATCGAGAGTTTCAACTATTTGATATAATATGCCTATAATATAGTTAACCACAAATATTAAGTTTTTCAGCTTACTCAAATTGAGGACTCGCCGAATAGTTCAGTTTTACGACCTGCCAACTAAAACTTCCAAAAAAAGCCACCAAACCAAATTTTTTCTGTTGATTTTTTGATGCCAATCAATCTACACTGACTTCAGCGTATTTATATGCGCATTTTGCTCTGACGGGGGGGCAGTAGTGGTATGTTTTGTACCATTCGACATAACCAGTCTTTTTTCACTTTTGTCAATATAGATTGTTCTTTTGCCGGGTGCAGAGATCCCTATTTGGCGGGGTTCGGGTCAAATCCGATCGGTCGGAAAACGTCCGGGCCATGCAACGCAGGGGATAATAGTATCCGGGACTGGTTCGCTACTTCCCAAACTAAACCAAATCAAAAAAATGAATTGTCCGATGGCGGGGGGCCAACCGGCGCTCGGTCCACGATAGATATTATCTGTCGTCAAACGAGCGCCGACTGACCTGATTTGTTTGTTGCCGGCTACAAGCCGAAATTAGCGTTTACTGATCAAATAAACCAGGAAATAACGAGATTACAGGTAGTTACCTAGATGTAATTCGGCGAAGCTATTGGCCGATCACGGATTGTCACACCATCATGCCTAATTTGAGTAAAGCCCCTGAAATAGCCATAATAATTCCGTGTCACAACGAAGCGGAAACCATCGGGGCTGTCATAGAGAAATTCAGGACGCTGCTGCCCCAGGGGAATATTTATGTCTATGACAACAATTCTAGCGATTTAACCATCAAGGCCGCTGTTGAACTGGGCGTTCACGTGCGCCAGGAAAAACGGCAGGGCAAGGGTTACGTGGTCAATCGAATGTTCGCCGATGTTGAAGCGGACGTTTATGTCATGGTTGACGGAGATGACACGTATGACATTACCGATATCGACCTGATGATCAGGAAGTTGATTCATGAGAACTGTGACATGATCGTGGGGGTGAGAAAGCCGGTCAACAGCGCATGTTACAGGGAAGGCCATACGTTTGGAAACTTCTTTTTCAATTCGATAGTTTCAGTCATGTTTGGGCGTAGGGTAAACGACATGCTGTCCGGATTTCGGGTTTTCTCAAGACGCTTTGTAAAAACGTTTCCTTACATGGTCTGCGGATTTGAGATTGAAACCGCCCTGACTGTCCATGCGCTGGAACTAAGAGCGCCGTTCGGCGAGCACGACGTTCAATACAAGCCCCGTGTCGAAGGTTCCCACAGTAAATTGAATACCTATCGGGATGGCATAAAAATCCTTGTTGCGGTGATCAATTTGTTTCGTGAGGAGAAACCTTTAACATTTTTCGGTCTGATTGCCGCCTCATTGTTCATGCTCTCACTAATGATAGGACTTCCTGATGTTGATAAAAACCTGATTAATGGCACGCATCGGAACGATTTGATGGCCCTGTATTCCGTGGTGACACTCCTTCTGGCGATGCTGTTTTCAGTAGCCGGAGTCATATTACAGTCTGTGAAAAGAGGGCGACAGGAAGTCAAAAGACTGTTCTATCTGGGGCTGCAGTGAGCCGCTAGCTGTGCCTTCATCGATCTGAATCCGGATTTCTCCAATACCCTTCCGCCCAAAAATTGTTTCTCAACATGTTCATTTTAGTTTGAATTACTTTGAAAAAATTGACTGCAATCCAATTTAACCCCCAAAATCAACTGATGATTGTCCTGTTTTTGTTGTCATTTGGGCTGTTATCGTTATGGTTGGGGCCCGACGCCAACTGGGATTTGAAGAATTATCACGCATACAATGCATACGCAGCCATGAACTCAAGGCTCAATTTCGATGTGGCTCCGGCCCAAATTCAGTCATATTTCAATCCAATACTGGATGTCCTCTATATTGGGGCCTTTCAAACTCTACCTGTTCCAATAGCAGTCTTTCTAAGCGGATGTTTAGCCGGATTGGGAGCGCTTTTCCTGTTCAGGATTTCCTGTATCCTGCTAAACGGAGCTGGTTCCGGAGATCTTTTCGGTGTCATTCTCGCTGTCGTGATTGGTTCCAGCGGAAGTTCTTTCGTGTCTCAAATAGGTTCAAGCAGCCATGAAGTCATTCTTGCGACAGTGACGCTTTACTGTGTTTACCTCGTTGTGAGTGAACTTCAGGAAGACGGACCTGCGCCGGGGAATGTGGTCTGGGTAAAGGTCGGGGCATTGTTGGGAGCGGCCACTGCTCTAAAATGGACGTGCGCCATTTATGCGGTTGCGTTTGTAATTTCGTCGGCTGCCGTCCTGGGGCTGAAAAACAAAAACCTGTATAGGGTAACGATCATGGTCATGGCCCTGTCGGTTGCGTTTTTGATTGTTTCATTACCATGGTTTATGAAGATGCAATCTCTTTTTCAAAGCCCGGTATTCCCGTTCTTCAATAAAATCTTCCTGTCACCGTGGGCAGATCCGGTAAATTTCTCAGATCAGCGTTTTCTTCCCCGTGATTGGACTCAAGATTTGTTTTATCCGCTTTACTGGTTTTCGAGCAACAACCTGGTGACAGAACTGGTCATGCGAGATCTGCGAGTTGGCATGACCCTGCTGGTTTCAATTGTTTATGTCTTTCAGAGCGCAATCACGTCCTTGGGTGGCAGGTTTGCAATGAGCAAGCGCGAGGCCATGGCACGGAGCGAGAAACTTGTCATGGTATTCTTTTGGGTTTCATACACCATCTGGTTGTTGAGCTTTTCTATCTACAGGTATGCTGTGCCGATCGAGATGTTATCCGGCGTGGTCATTGTCATGCTTGTCAGGCATTGCATCCGGAGAGCTTCACTGAGATCTGGTCTTTTGGCCGTGGTGACATTCGTCATACTTGCGACTACCGTATATCCGGATTGGGGGCGTTCCCAACAGTATAGTGAACTGATAAAAGTCGATTTTCCGGAACTTCCG
>CAZVOU010000373.1:0-4009 GCA_964628605.1 uncultured Syntrophaceae bacterium | reverse complement strand
CGCTGAGTGCTGCAACTACGTGATGATAAATGAAACCAAAAGCAGCCTGAAGGCTGTAGACGTAACGGATCTCATAGACACCATTGCGGTGGCCAGGGAATATTTCCCCGAATACAGGGACAGAAAAATCATCGGGTCTGTCGCTTCCGTCAGCATTGACGAGAGTGTCGTGAACTTCGCCACAAAAAACGGCATCCTGGCCCTGTCCGTCGGCGATGAGCTTATGGACATACAGAATCCAGCCGGATTTACGCCGACTGTGTGGTAACTCTTCAATGTGAAAAAAGGAATCTAACAATAACAGAGGCTCCATGAAAGCATCCTCGTTCACAAAGAAACTCACATTCGCTATCTTGTTGCTATCACTATGTCTTCTGAATATGACCAATATCAATGCCATATTGTTTGCTGAATATCCAGAACTTGTCAGCAGGGACAAACCTCACAGGATATCTCAATTACAAGAACTAGTCCCGGAATTGAAAAGTTTGGTCGGCGCCAAAGGCAAGGTGGGTTACGTGTCGGACCTGGACCCGGAAACAGAAAACTCGGAATTCCATACAGAAAAGGGCTATGTTCAATACGCTATTGTCCCAATCAGGGTGCTGTCGGGCGACCATTCAAGATTCGTCATCGGAAATTTCTCAAAAGGTTTGGCTCCAGATCAGATAGATGGTAAAAAATTGAAACTTATTCGTAAAATTGATGAACGCACAGCAATTTATTCTCGAGAGGGCTCTTGACAGTTATTGATTATACGGTGTTTCTAATCCCTTTGGCATTCGGGGTAATGGTGGTCCATTCTTTAATTCCGGACTCCGACCGTTCCGTGAGGTTTCCCTGGTTTATGCTGATTCTGGGATTAGGATGGGGCTTAGGTTGTGGATTATGGTCCTGTTTGTCTTACATGGCCCTGCGTTCCAATATCTTATCCAATCACATTTTCATCGTTGAGATTTCCATAATCGTGATGACCTCAACCTGTTTTGTATACGTTCTGAATAGGGGACGTTCCTGCAAGCCAAATGGACTGAGCGAGACTGATAGGAGAGATTTTTCGGGATTGGAAACGGCGTTGTCCGCCATATTTATACTGTCTCTCTTGATAGGCTTCTGCCTGCAGCTGATTCAATCTGTTAACAATCCTTACGGTCAATGGGATGCCTGGTCATTCTGGAATTTAAGAGCCGGCTTTATTTTCGCGCACTTTCCGGACTGGCTTATTGCCTTTGACACAAACGCGTCAAATTCAAACCTGGACTATCCACTGCTGATCCCAAGTCTGATTTTCCGAATGTGGACTTTCGTAGGAACGAACTCTGTCGTGGTTCCGATTGGCATAGGTTTGTTGTTTACAGTTTCGTGCGTATTAGTCCTTGTGGGAGGGGTATGGATACTGAATGACAAAGGGACTGCCCTGATTGCTGGTATATGCCTGATAACCGCAAAAATGTTTATGGTTTGTGGAGCGGACCAATACAGCGACGTTCCTCTGGCCTTTTATTTTCTGAGCGCAATAGTCCTTATTTCTGTTGGAACACTATACTCACTGAATAATTTTTCCTACCTGGTCATGGCGGGGATAATGTTGGGTTTGGCGTCGTGGACAAAAAATGAGGGAATTATGATGGCTCCAGTAGCGCTTCTAAGCGGATTCATCTGCTTGGTGGTGTCTCACCGTAAGCTGTCCATTTATCAGGCATGTTTCATACTGATCGGTTTCCTTCCTGTCTTTTGGGTTGTTGCCGACTTCAAAATGAATGTTGCCCCGCACGATAACGCCTTCATCACCACCGGTAATTTGCCCAGGATTTGGCAACAAATATTTCAGTTCGACAGATATGTCATTATTGCTAAAAGGTTCATGCTGGAATTATTTGCTTTCCACAGATGGGGATTTGTGAGCTTGTTTCTGATTTTTTACGCCGTATTTAAAGGATTCAGGAATGAGGCCTCTTTGAGACCATTTTCATGTCTGACCTTATCAGCCATATCGTTGACGCTAGCCGGTTATTTTGCTATTTACGTCATTACTGGTCAGGACCTCATAGTGCATCTTGACACCTCACTCAATCGACTGATTGTTCACGTTTTCCCGGCGGTCCTTTTTTTGTTCTTCGTTAATGCCAGAGGCCTACATCACGACTGAAATCGACCACTTGCAGTGTGCTTTCAGTCGATGTCGGGCGCTCATGCTTTTTCCTGAACTGATTCCCGTTGTTAATGGTATGATCTATTCTAAAAAGACCGGTGACTTATTCCCCGGGGTTTTGAAAACCGAAGACATTATAAAGACTGTGATATCTGTATGTTGTGCGCTAATTCTGTTTGTATGGCAAATAGGGGGTTTTTGTGAAAATATCCGTGATCTTGCCTTGCTTCAATGAACTTACCACGATTGAACCAATACTGAGGAAAATTAACGATTCTCCGCTGGAAAACAAAGAAATCATAGTAGTGGACGACTGTTCGACGGATGGAACTCGTGACCTGTTGAAAGGTCCCCTAAGTAATATGACCGACAGGATTGTTTTTCACGACCGGAACCAGGGCAAGGGCGCAGCTTTACGAACCGGAATGGCAGTTGCTACGGGGGACGTCATTATTATACAAGACGCCGATCTGGAGTATGACCCGGCGGAGTATCCCAAGCTGATACAACCTATCCTCGATGACAAAGCTGACGTGGTTTACGGATCTCGCTTCATGGGAGAAGGCCCTCACAGGGTTCTATATTTTTGGCATTATGTGGGCAACAAGTTCCTGACTCTGTGTTCAAATATGATTACCAATCTGAATCTGACCGATATGGAAACATGCTACAAGGTTTTCCGCAGGGAGATTATTGATCAAATAAATATAGAAGAAAACCGTTTTGGTTTTGAGCCTGAAATGACGGCCAAAATTGCCAAACTCGATTGTCGCATCTATGAGGTAGGTATTTCCTACGCCGGTCGTACCTACGGGGAGGGCAAGAAAATAGGGTGGCGGGATGGTTTCAGAGCATTGTGGTGTATTTTAAAATACGCTTTCAAAAGACCAAAATGAAACTATAAACTGGGACTCAGTTAAATCACGATGAACGGCGCAAAGGCGCGGCTCTACTAGAGCTTTTTCCATACCGATAATCAGTGATTGCAAAAAGACATCGGAATATCTATCATAATATGTGCGAGCAATCGATGAGATTTTTCAGATTATTGGCTGCAATAGGGAGTCAGGGCCATGCAAACTGTCACAATTCAGAACGTTGAGGAAAAATTGCGAAGTTTATCGCCTGCAAAGCTGAGCGCTGTTTATTTGTAATTAATATCTACGGGGGGCAATAGCAGATGAGCGGTTTACCGATGAAAACACGAGTCCAGAATCTCGAAATATCAATGCAGGACCTGAGAGAGATAGTGGCCCGGACATCCCTTCAGGTTGAAAGAACATCCGCCGAAATGGCCGCAGGAATGTCCCAGTTCAAGGAGGAGAACCGCCTTTTCAGAGAAGAGATGCGCGAATTCAAGGATGAAATGCTCCGGTTCAGGGATGAAAGTAAACGCGAAAACCGGGAGTTCAAACGCCAGTTGGGCGACATCGCCAATAAATATGGCCGCCTGATAGAAGACATAGTTGCCCCGAGTATATGCAGGGTCATGAAGCAGGCGCTGGGTTTCGACGAGGAAACACTTTGTTTTGCAAATGAACGAATCAAGAGAGCGCATAGGGGCGATGTTCGACACCTCAGGGAATTCGATG
Organism: uncultured Syntrophaceae bacterium; assembly: GCA_964628605.1. GTDB lineage: Bacteria > Desulfobacterota > Desulfomonilia > Desulfomonilales > Desulfomonilaceae > CAITZA01. Next base: position 265 of record CAZVOU010000373.1, on the reverse strand, counting down.
TGGTAGCCGAGTGTAGCGACTACGTGATGATAAATGAAACCAAAAGCAGCCTGAAGGCCGTAGACGTGACGGATCTAATAGACACCATAGCGATAGCCAGGGAATATTTTCCCGAATACAGGGATAGAAAAATCATTGGATCTATCGCGTCCGTCAGCATTGACGAGAGTGTCGTGAACTTCGCCTCAAAGAACGGCATCCTGGCCTTGGCCGTCGGCGATGTGCTTATGGATATACAGAATCCGGCCGGATTTACACCCGCTGT
>CAZVOU010000372.1:0-14833 GCA_964628605.1 uncultured Syntrophaceae bacterium | reverse complement strand
GCTTCAGTTGGTGTAAAAATGCCAAAAAACAGACCGGCCATCACCAGCACAAAAAGAAAAATCATTTCAAACGCGCCCGGTAGAGCTTTAACCTTCTCCATGGCCGTCGAGGCCGGACCTCCGGGTCCCGCATTCGGCTTGACTACACACATCACATAGACAGTCAGGCAGAACAACGCAGTCAGAATAATTCCGGGAATGGCGCTGGCCCAAAACAGCTTGCTGATGGACTGTTCGGTGTAAATCCCGTAAACGAGTAGCACTACACTAGGAGGAATAACCACTCCCAACGATGATCCGCAGGCAACCGCAGCCGAACTTAATTGAGGATCATAGTTACGCTTCTCCATTTCCGGTAAGGCGACAGCCGTCATAGTGGCCGCAGTGGCGGTATTTGATCCGCAGATGGCCGCAAAACCACCGCACGCCATGATGGTTGACATGGCCAATCCTCCGCGAACTCGCCCCATCCACGTATATGCGGTGTTGTAAAGATTTTCATTTACCCCCGAATAGAAGCATATCTGTCCCATCCACACAAACAAGGGTATGACGCTCAAACTGTATTGAGAGAATGTAGTCCAGATTTCAGTTCCTAACAGACTGAAAGCCGCCTCCGGCGTAACAAGGTACCAAAGCCCTCCTACGCCCACCACTCCCATGGCCAATCCAACCGGTATTTCCAGCACAAACATTAAGAACATCAAAATGGCTATTCCTGCCAACCCCACCATGGTCTTCTCCTGACGGCCCAATCATTGTTCTTCATCGAGACTTGTCTACGTTTGACCAGTCACTTCTGCAAATAGATCTTCAAACTTTATATAATACTAAAGTTTACCTTTGGCTTTCAAGGTTTCTATAGCCTTCGGCTTCATTGTCGAGCCGTTAGCCAGAGTTCTCGAGACAAGAGAAAACACCGCAGCGTCAAAGTTTTTCCTGTCCGCATCCCTTTTGGCCAAAGCCGACATCACCACATTCAACCTCATGTTGCCAGCCAACTTTTCCCGGTGTCTGTTCAAATATGCCCAGTAAAGGTTAGTTACGGGACAGTCCTTACCCGGATGAAAATGGCACCTACCGCAATAATCGCTCATTCTGTTTATGTAGGCGCTTCCCGCCACATAAGGCTTAGTGGTCATCAGATCGCCAACAGCAAATAACCCCATTCCGAAAACATTCGGTTCCACTACCCAATCATACGCGTCCTGATACGCTATCCAAAACCAGTCTGTAAGACCTCTGGGGCATATATCGAGCAACGCTCCAAAATTACTTAAAACCATGAGCCTGGTTATGTGGTGGCTGTAGGCCTCGCGCCACACATCTTCAACAACCGAGTCAAGACAGTTGAATCCCGATCTTACTCCCCAATAGGCCGGCGGAAGGTCTTTCTGACAACCTAAAAAATTAGGACTGGCCCCCGGCTCAGCGTCGGATTCGTACGGCCCTTGTCCGGAACCTTGTTCAGAACATCGCCCGGCATTCCCGTAAAAACCAGGAGCGTCAGGATTCACGAACCTGAACCCGTCCGTAAATTCATGGACATGATGCACAAATTCTCTCCAGCCCAATATTTGCCTGATGAAACCCTCTTTTGATGAAAAATTGATCTTGAGGTCAAGGACATCATTGATCAGTTGCCTAGGCGTCAAACGGCCTATGTTCAACAAAGCAGAAACTCTCGAGTGGAACAAACCGGAGGACTGACTGGAAATGGCGTCTTCGAAAGGTCCGAAATTTTCCAGGCAATTTTCTTTTGCCCAGCTCCAAAGATTCCGGGAATCATCCGAAGTGCACGGCAATGAATGTTTATCTATTGAACCTGGATGATCGCCAAATTTTCTCTCAACCAGATCGCAAACCTCGTCCTTGATGTCATCAGAGGGAAAGATCAGAGGTTTTGGAGCTGGAGGAGTTCCTTTCCATGGAAGTCTGTTTTCGGAATCAAAACTGAATTTTCCGCCCACTGGCTTGTCTTCGGACATTAAAACTCCTGTTCGACGACGAGCCAACCGGTAAAAAGCGTCCATGCGAAATCTTCCATCCGCCTTGACGCTTCTTTTGAAGAGTTCCGCATCTGTGAGCCAGCCCGGGTGAGCTGTCAATTTGACACGGCCTTCATCCACCAGTTTCTTCAGGTCATTCCCTAGTTCTCTTTCAGCGGGTTTGGCGATCGTGATTACACCGACTTCTTCACAGACACTTTCGAGTAATCTACAGTAGGAGTCATTTCCCACCACATATTTTATCGATATCCCACATTTGGCCTGCTCAAGCGCAAAATTCCTCATGTTGGCCAATATAAGCGCCAGCTTTTGTTTGTGATACGGACGTTGAGCCGGTTTCCAGGCATTCTCGATGATTACGAAACCGACATCACGCGGATTTTCTCCACGGTGAAACTGCTTAAAATCCCATAATTGATCATAGGGAACGTATGTCCAGCGCCTTGCGGAGGGATCAGGATTGACTCTTTTCAAGGCTTCAATAAATAAACTCATAAATTTTCAACCATCGTTTTAATCATTCAAGAGCATGCAACAATTTACGTGAAAACTGGACAAGCCATTTACAGTAAGGCAATCCTGTCCAAGGTCAACTAGTTTTTAGAGTCCAAAATAACTCCTGTGGTCCATCCTAGAGGCTCGAAACAAAAAAACGGAACCAGTTTACCTGTTCCGTTTTTCGTAGGGGATACCCCTGAATAGCTTCAATTATTTATAAATTTCAGAGAAATGTCCAAAAACACGGTCTAGGCGGCAACGACATCATCCTCAATAGGCCATCTGCCCTGATTAAGCCATCTGACGAGAGATGCGTCTATCGCGTCTTCAAACACATCGCATCGAGATGCTATCTCCTTGAAAGACAAGCCCTGCTTAAGCATAAAGTGTATATTCTCAGGCGTCATACGAACTCTGTAACCTTCCATCTCGAGCATGACTTTCTCCTTTTATGCAATAATAATTTCAATACCGTTATTAGTTTGCTGAACCGCCACTAAGTTCCCGTTTGGAACTATTAATTTTTCATTTTATTCAAAACAGTTAATGTCGTAAAAAATCTAACTTAGCGTTTTAGTATAATGTTTTTGAGCCTTGGTTGTCAACAAAAATACGAATCAAGCATTGAAGTAATTGCCTGGAGGAACAGTTTAAACTTTACCGAGACGCTTTTGATTGCGAGATGGCCAAACGGATATTCCCTGTAAAACCACTCTTATTCCAATCTACGCATCACCCCCAAAAACTACCAAAAATTGCTGGAATGATCGTTTATTGTTTGAGATGGAAAGTCTCATGCTCGGCCATGGCCTCAGGGTCCAGAACAGTTATCTGCATCTCAGGGAAAGCGATTCTCAGGACATCATCCATGTGCTCAACCGGCAAAATGGACATCCCTTCGCGTATCATTCTAGGCACTTCTTTGAGATCCTTTTCGTTTTCCTTGGGTATGATAACTCTCTTAATGAGACCACGTTTTGCCGCTAGTAACTTTTCCTTAAGGCCACCTATGGGAAAGACGCGTCCTCTGAGGGTAATCTCTCCCGTCATAGCCAGATCGTTAGGGAATGGGTGTCTGGTTAGAGCAGAAAGAATTGCCGTGGTGATCGTAATTCCCGCCGAAGGTCCATCTTTGGGAGTGGCGCCCTCCGGAACGTGTATGTGAATATCGAGTTTGTTGTAAAAATCCGCTTTAATTCCTAGGCCCCAAGCCCTTGATCGCACATAACTCATAGCGGCCTGAGCTGATTCCTGCATGACTTCGCCGAGTTTTCCCGTAACTGTGAGTTTGCCTGACCCTGGCATCAAGGCCACTTCGACAGTCAGAATTTCACCGCCCACCTCAGTCCATGCCAAACCTGTGGCCACTCCAACTTTGTCTTTTTCTTCCTTAACCCCGTATCGAAATTTAGGAACCCCGAGATAATGGCCAACATCCCTGGAGTCAAGGTCAACACGTTCGAAAGGAGATCCACTGACGGCTTTTCGAGCCAGTTTCCTGCATATTTTGGATATTTGCCTCTCCAGATCGCGAACTCCGGCCTCTCTTGTATATCTACGGATTATTCTGATGATGGATTTGCGCGAAAAGGCCACTTTCTCCGTGGAAAGACCGTTGGAGACGATCTGTTTGGGGACAAGAAAACGCTCAGCTATCCTTAGTTTTTCAATTTCCATGTATCCGGCAAGCCTGATAATTTCCATGCGATCCTGGAGCGGAGAAGGAATACCGTGAAGAGTGTTTGCCGTGGTTATGAACATTACCTGCGACAGATCATAATCCACATCCAGGTAATGGTCATTGAAGGTGTGGTTCTGTTCCGGGTCAAGCACCTCCAGCAATGCCGCTGATGGGTCGCCCCTGAAGTCAGTGCTCATTTTATCGACTTCATCCAGGAGCATGACTGGGTTGACCGTCTGGACCTTCTTCATACTCTGAATTATCTTGCCGGGCAAAGCGCCGATGTAGGTACGGCGATGCCCCCTTATCTCTGCCTCGTCGCGGACCCCACCTAACGATATCCTTACAAATTCCCGTCCAGTGGCCCGCGCAACCGATTTTGCCAAAGAAGTCTTTCCCACACCTGGAGGTCCTACGAGACAAAGGATTGGGCCTTTGGAACGCTCAACAAGTCTCTGGACAGCCAGGTATTCGATGATCCTCTCTTTGACTTCTCTTAATCCATAATGGTCTTCATCGAGTATCCTTTGGGCCTCATCTATGTCTATTCCCGCATCCGATTTTTCAGACCACGGCAGAGCCAGAAACCAGTCGATGTAATTTCGTGACACCGTAGCTTCCGCCGACATGGGAGACATCATTTTCAGCTTGCGGATTTCTTTACTGACCTTGGTTTCAGCTTCTGCCGGCAGGTTCTTCGCGGACAACTGTTCTTCCAGTTCCGCTATTTCATTTTTGAACTCATCCTTTTCGCCCATTTCCTTCTGAATGGCGCGCATTTGTTCATTCAGGTAGTAGTCTTTCTGGCTCTTTTCCATCTGTTTCTTAACACGATCGCGTATCTTCTTCTCTATCTCAGCGATCTCTATTTCGCTTTGCATAAGTTCGAGCAGACGCTCAATACGCTCTTTGACAGATGGTTTTTCCAGTAAATCCTGCTTGTCTTCTATCTTGAGATTCAACTGACCGATAATAGTGTCCGTCAAACGACTCGGATCAGAGATAGTGCGCACTGCGGTGACAAATTCCTGTGGAGTCTTCTTGTTGTGGACCAGGTAGCTTTCCGCAACATTTTTCAGGCTTCGAACAAGGGCTTGCATCTCAACTTCACGCCCCTTGATCTCATCCTTCATCACTTCAACTTCTACCCTGAAGAATTCGTCACCCTCAATGAATCTGTTGATCGTGCCTCGCTGCCTGCCCTCTACAAACACTTTGATCGTGTTGTCGGGCAGTTTCAGCAACTGGATGATCTGCGCGATCGTTCCTATTTCGAATATGTCTCCTTTTTCCGGATTAGTCTGTTGAGCGTTCCTTTGAGACGCAAGGAAAATCATCCGGTCCATCTTCATGGCCGTTTCCAGAGCCTTGATGGATCTGTCTCTACCAACGAACAAAGGAACTACCATCGCCGGAAAAACAACTATGTCTCTTAACGGCAAAAGAGGCAGAATGGTGGTCTGTAGTTCTGATTCTTCTTTTTTCGAGAAAAACATCCTTACACCTTTATGATGCGGTTTCAGCCTCTTTTTCGAACACCAGAATGCATGGTGAACTCGAGTAAATGACCTCCTCATTCACTATCACTTCCTGCAGATTCTGGTATTCCGGCAACTCATACATGATATCCAGCATTGCCGCTTCCAGTATCGAGCGAAGCCCACGGGCCCCGGTCTTCCTCCTGAGAGCCTCCTTGGCGACTGCTTTCAATGATTCGTCAGTGAATCTCAGCTTCACGTGCTCAAACCCAAACAGCTTTTTGTACTGCTTCACCAGGGCATTTTTGGGTTCGAGTAATATGCGCATCAACGCTTCTTCATCCAGTTCATGCAAAGTGGCAGCCACAGGCAATCTGCCTACAAATTCGGGGATCAGGCCGTAGTGGATGAGATCTTCTGGCTGGACCAGTTCCAGGACATTGATGTCATCCTGATTGTTGGGGCCTCCGATCTGAGCGTTAAATCCCATGGATTTCATGTTCATGCGCAGATGTATCACTTTGTCCAGACCAACAAAGGCCCCACCGCATATAAACAGAATGTTCGTGGTGTCAACCTGGAGAAATTCCTGCTGCGGATGTTTTCGTCCGCCTTTGGGCGGAACATTGGCCATGGTGCCTTCGATTATTTTGAGAAGGGCCTGCTGAACTCCCTCACCTGAAACATCGCGGGTAATACTGGGATTTTCCGTCTTGCGGGAAATCTTATCTATTTCGTCAATGTAAACGATGCCTCTGCATGCCCGAGAGATGTCGTAATCGGCATTCTGGAGTAGTGTAAGTATGATGTTCTCAACATCCTCGCCGACATAGCCCGCTTCGGTAAGGGTTGTGGCATCGGCTATGGCGAAAGGAACGTTCAGTATTCTGGCCAGAGTCTGTGCCAGAAGCGTTTTTCCCGAACCGGTCGGGCCAATCAGCAGTATGTTGCTTTTTTGAAGTTCAACTCCATCCAGGTCCGGCTTTGAGTCAATCCTCTTGTAATGATTGTGAACAGCGACTGAAAGAATTTTCTTGGCCTGTTCCTGTCCGATTACATATTCATCCAGCAGACGTTTAATCTCTGATGGGTTTGGTATTTTAGATTTGGCGCGTCCTAATTCTTCTTTCTCGTATTCCTCGGCAATAATTTCATTGCAAAGCTCAATACACTCATCACAAATGTAAACCGTAGGACCTGCTATCAATTTGCGGACCTCATCCTGACTTTTGCCGCAAAACGAGCAGTACAAAGAAGAAAAATTGCCTTTTCTAGCCGCCATGAAAGCCTCCGTCAAACATGCCCATCGATTTTGATTAAAAGTGGAGCGGGCCACTCGACTCTGTTTTTTTGTTCAGAAGGTGAGCAGATCAGTCTTGAAATCCCATGGTCCTGAGTAGTCCATGCTCTTGCCCATCCAGTGATTAACAGGCTCAGGCCTGATGCGGCAGCCCGACCATATTCAAGTCAGGCGCCACAACATTTTCATCAGCCTCCCAGAGCTTCTCTCTTGGTCAATACGTTATCCACTATACCGTAAGCGACTGCCTCTTCACCACTCATGAAGTAATCCCGTTCCGTATCCGCCTCGATTCTTTCTCTCGGCTGACCGGTGTGACTCACCAGGATGTCGTTGAGTTCACTACGCATCCGCAGAATCTCTTTGGCGTGTATCTCTATGTCAGTGGCCTGTCCCTGAAAGCCACCCATAGGCTGGTGAATCAAAATCCTTGCATGAGGAAGAGCGTGTCTTTTGCCATGTGCTCCTGCGGCAAGCAGCAAAGCGGCCATGCTTGCGGCCTGACCTATGCAGATAGTCTGAATATCGGGCTTTATGTACTGCATGGTGTCATAAATGGCCAATCCTGCTGTCACTATTCCACCGGGGGAGTTAATGTAAAAATTAATGTCCTTTTCAGGGTCTTCACTCTCAAGAAACAAAAGCTGCGCTATGATGAGGTTAGCAACTATGTCGTCCACGGGCGTTCCCAGGAATATGATCCGTTCCTTCAGCAGCCTGGAATATATGTCATAAGATCTTTCGCCACGACTGGTTTGCTCTACAACTATCGGAACTAACATTGTCTATTCACTCTCCACTTCTTTGGGGGGAGCTTCTTTTTCAGGTTCAACGTATGCAGTCTCCGTCACATTTGCGCGCTCTTCTATCAGATTGTACACTTTGTCTTCAAGTATTGAGTAACTGAAGTTCTCCATCATGTTGTTGTTTTCCATGTGATCCCTGAGGAAATCTACCGGCACTCCTATCAGCGCCGCCCTCTTCTCGACTTCGGCGTCTATTTCCTCCGAGGAGACTTCCAACGCTTCCTGATCCCCTATAGCTTTAAGTATGATGCCTGCCTTTACGTTCTGCAAGGCTATGGGACGTAATTGATTTCTCTGGTCCTCGGTAGGCATGGGAAATCTTTTGAGGTCAATGCCCTGGGCCTGAAGAGACTGCAGCGATTCTCTGATCATGTCGTCGATTCGTTGTTCGATCAAGGTTGTTGGCGCTTCGAAGGGATTACTCTCAACCAGTTGTTCCATCATCTGTTTTCTGATGGCGTTCTTGGAATCGGCTGCATAAGCGTTGGCTATGTCTTCCCGAACTTTTTGTCTGAGGTCTTCTATTGATGGATAATCACCCAGGTCTTTGGCAAATTCATCATTTAGCTCTGGGACGGTCTTTACTTTTGCGTCACTCACGGTCACCAGAAAATTGACCGTTTTACCGGCCAACTCTTTTCTCGGAAAATTGTCAGGCAGGGTGTGGGTCATTTGAACAGGTTCCATGACCTTGATACCTTCAATTTTTGCATCGAATTCCGGTAAATAAAAGTTTCTACCCATTTCCAGGTGGTAATCCGTAACGGTGAGTGAGTCTACTCTTTCTCCCTCAATGTCGGCGTTTATATCAACTGTGAGTATGTCACCCATGGTGACCCCTCGAGTTTCTGGAATCGGCGCGAGTTTGGAATGGTGTTCACGTATGGCGTCCATCCGGGTGACTAAGTCCATGTCTTTCACTTCGCGAACGGTCTTGTTGAGGTTCAGTCCGGCATAGTCCTTGACCACTATAGGAGGGGTAACCTCCACCTCAGCCACATACTTGAATGGCTTTCCGTATTCAACCGTCTCCGGATCCAAGCTTATGACACTGATAGGTTTAATTTTTTGCTCATCCAAACCCAACTCGAATGTCTCCTCAACTATTCTGCGTGCGGCGTCCCCATGAACCTGCTCCTTGTAAAGGGATTTGATTATGTCCATGGGCACCTTGCCTCTTCGAAAACCCCTTATTTGGAGGTTCTTCTTAAGGTCTTTGTATTGAGCGTCTATCAGCTCATCCACTTTACTTTCATGAATCTCAAAAGTGAGCTTCTTTCTTATTTCGCTTAGATCTTCAACGTGAATGCTTGTCATAACTCCTCTTTCAAAACAAAAATGAAACCATCAGTCTGATGACCAGACTTAAGTCGATGCGCTGTAGAATCAGACGCTTTGAAAATAATAACAGCATTATACGGCGCCATTTGACAAAATGGAAGCCATGAGCGACCCAAAACTGACAGATAGTGTTTTTCCTTGAAGAATAAGGCTTGTTCTGTTACGAGTTGCGAGTCCGTGTGGCTTCAATATACTTTTTTGGGTAGATTTTGAACCATTTTTGACTATATTTTCAAAAATGTTACCTAGAAAATACACATTTCACAAGTCTCGCCGGAGCGTAGAGTTTTGGAGAAACAAGAGTTTATGCCAAAAGCCTTGATTAGTGTGGTTGTGCCCATTTACAGGGAGGAAAACAATGTTGAGCCCCTTGTTATACGTCTGAGCGCAATCTTTGACACACTGGATGTCGATTGGGAACTTATTTTTGCCATGGACCCAAGCCCCGATGAGACCGAATGCAGAATCACGGAACTTATCCGAAAAGGTTTTCCAATCAGATTGGTAACATTCTCCAGGAGAATCGGAAAGCCCTTGTCCCTGCTGGCCGGTCTCGACCATGCCGCAGGCGATTGCTGCATAGTCATTGACGCAGATCTGCAGGATCCCCCGGAACTGATACAGACTATGGTAGACGAATGGCGAAGGGGCGCCAAAGTCGTAATTGCTCAACGAACGTCAAGAAAAGGTGAAAATTTCTTTTATCTCAAATTCGCACAACTGTTTTACTTGATTCTGGATAAGTTCTCCGATGTAAAAGTACCCAGGAACACAGGTGATTTTCGCCTGATCGATTCTCGTGTTGTAAAGGAAATCTGTAAGATCCGTGAACGACATGGTTTTCTGAGGGGTATGAACGCATTTGTAGGTTTCCCAACGAAATTAATCCCTTTTGACAGAGACCCCAGACTTACAGGCAAGACCCAGATATCTCTTATGGGCGCATTGAACATAGCCTTGGATGGCATAGTGCCCTTTTCGAGAGCGCCATTGAGAATGATTTTTGTTTTGGGAGTGTCATTGATAGGAATCTCATTACTTTTGTCTATTTTGTGGGGCGCAGGCTCGTGTTTGAGCGGACTTGCTCCGGCGTGGCCGACCATTTTCTTGTCTCTGCTCGTCATATTTTGCACTGGGATCTGCGTCACATCCATGGGGATTCTCGGCGAATACCTTTTGAGAACTTACGAGGAAACCAGAAACAGACCTTTGTACATAATCGACAGAATAGTCGAATCTGAAAGCCTGCCGCGAAAAGCAGGCTGAGAAGCAGGAAACATGAGAACTCTTGTGACCGGTGGAGCCGGTTTTATAGGAAGCCATCTGGTGGACGAACTTGTTCGTCGAGACAACCAGGTTATTGTCTATGATAACCTTTCAAGCGGGTTCAAAAGGCACCTGGAAACCTTGTTGAGCAACAATCGGATCACACTCGTTGAAGGCGAACTGCTCGATGAAGAGCGTCTGAACGCTGCAATGAAGGGTGCTGACACAGTCTTTCACCTGGCGGCCAACGCTGATGTTCGAGGAGGCAAATCAAATACGAGGGTAGACCTTGAACAGAACATAATAGGCACACACCGGGTGCTTGAAGCCATGAGGATAAATGGAGCCTCCCGAATTGTCTTTACCAGTTCCGCGACTGTTTATGGAGAGCCAGATGTTTTCCCCACCCCGGAATCATATGCGCCAATACAAACTTCCATTTACGGGGCCTCAAAACTTTCCGCTGAGGCCATGATACAGGCATACGGAGAGTACTTCGGAATTAAGAGTTTTTCATTTCGGTTTGTGTCATGGATAGGTGAGCGTTATTCTCATGGCGTGGTATTCGATTTTATCAAGAAGCTGCAAAAGAATCCTTCGGAACTAGAGATTCTGGGAGACGGAAACCAGAAAAAATCATACCTACACGTCGAGGATGGAGTGAAGGCTATCTTCATGGCCATGGACAACATGCCGGACCTCAAGAACGTCGTAAACCTGGGGCATTCAGATTACCTGAATGTTGTTGATTTGGCAGACATTGTAGTTCAGGAGATGGGACTAAAAAAAGTTGATTACCGTTTCACCGGCGGAGTGAGAGGCTGGCTTGGGGATAGCCCATTCGTTCATCTGGATATCTCAAAAATCAGAAGCGCCGGTTTTGAACCGCAGGTGTCCATAGAAGATGGAATCAGGCGAACTGTGAGGTATCTTCTGGCAAATGAGTGGTTACTAAACAACAGGTCCATTGGCAAAACCTGACACGAAGACCTCAGGCAATCGAGTCCTAATTTGAAAGTAGTCGATAAATACATTATTGCTGAGTTGTTGAAGGTTTTTGCCATCTGTTTGACGGGCTTCATCTTCGTTTTTCTACTGGTGGAGCTGACCGACAAAATCAAATACTACTTCCAATATAACCCGCCAGGAATGCTCATGTTCAAGTATTTCCTGGTGAAAATACCGGGTTATCTTTTCTTTGCAGTCCCAATGTCCATCCTTCTCGGTGGAATGCTGTCGCTTTCCATGCTTGCAAAGAATTCTGAACTGATCGCCATGCAGGCCGGCGGCATAGACCCCTTGAGCATAGGCAAACCAGTCATAATGTTCAGCGCATTTGCCGGTTTACTGATGTTTGTGGCAAACGAAACGGTCATTCCGTGGTCCAACAGATACAGCGAGCACATTCAAAACGTTCAGATTGCAGGCAAGGCTGAAAAGACATTTTTTTCGAGTGACCAGATATGGCTGCGATCATCTGATTCGATCACCAGAATCCAAAGGTTCGATAAGGTTAACAATGTTCTTGAACGGGTTTCTGTTCTTCGGTGGGATTATAATTACGATTTTGTGGATCGAATTTTCGCAGACAAAGCAAAGTGGTGGGACAACCATTGGGTTTTTTATGGGGTGAACCGTATTTTCAGGGATAAGGAAGGACGATACGTCGTTGAATCTCTGCCAAACATGGTTGGCCCCCTCAAAAAGGCCCCGGAAGATTTTGACCAACCGGAAATCCCCACAAAAGAGATGAACCTGTCTCAGCTTGGGTCACATATAGACGCTTTGGTCTCCGAGGGGCAGACTCCCACACGTTTCATTGTGGACTGGCACGACAAGATCGCCTTTCCCGTGGTTTGCCTTATTATGGGGGTATTGAGTATTCCGTTCCCTGTTGGAGCAGGGCCACGACGTGGAGGGTTGGCTCTTGGGCTGGTGTTATCTCTGGTTATTGCCTTTAGTTACTGGATAGCGCACTCAATGTTCCTGGCGCTTGGACATGGAGGATACCTGCCGCCAATAGTGGCTGCATGGGGCGCAAACATGATCTTCGGACCAATTGCATTCATGCTCTTGCTTAAAGCTTGTGATTAAGCAAAGGGTTACCTTTAACATTTCCGGGATGGATGATCATATTCCGACACGTTACCCCCCCGGGAATCCAGGCAAACCTACGGAGTGGCAATCCTGGACTTTTTTAAGGCCGGAATATCCCTTCGATTGTTACAGGTTAAACCCTTTGCCGCCCACAGTACAGCTCAGGAAGCCGTCTTGGGCAATACATTAATTCTCTGAAACAGGTTCCTAAGACGGTTTCAAAAAACAATCCGCCATCAGAAACTGCAGGGTCAAACCATCAGTTACCAATTAGACTGTATCAGCCCCCTGCGATTAAAGCCAATTTTGACGTATGATTACTTCTTTTAGGCGTCACTGTTACGCTCCGCCAAAAGCTAGAATAATAGTTCTTATTTACCACATATAGGTAAGAAATCAAGTTTTTAATTAACGCGTTAAGTTTTGATTAAAGGTAGGAAAAGCGGGAGATGAAATGATGGGGATTAGTAACTATCTGAATAGATACATATATCATGGGTTTTAATGCAGCAGTTTTCATTGTTATGGAACCAGTCAAGCAAAAAAAAAGTTTCTAACTTTGAAAGTTGTGGTGTCCGAGCGCGTTTTTGTGCCTCTATATGGAACAGTAGTCAGTAACATTCTGTTTAAGTCTTCTTACCTCTGAAGAATCCCGATGGGACGAAGCGCTTTTATATCTAATCAGAAATCCACAAGTAAAAACTTCTTGGGATTGAATAATTCGGCATTCGCGCTGCCATTTGACTTTTGGCATCAATTCTTTTTACAGCGGAGTTCTTTTCATAAGTAGACAAACCCAAGAAACGACTTACCCTTCACACATGATCTCCAGTAACGAATTAGCGCTGAACTGAGAGTAGATCTCCGTCACATCCCTCGATACGCAATGAGCCAAAAGATGGTATTCTTGAATTGCCCAGTCCAGGGCATCGATCAAACTCGTCAGGTCGCCGGAAATGAAGGTTGCGCCTGCCCCATAGCGCATGATCATGTCTTCCATCCACGTTTCTCTTGGAGCCACTATCACTTTGTTGTGAATCAGAGCGTCTATGAATACCCCGGACGTTCTGAATGGATAGCGCTCCTTGAGGTATGGCAGTATGACAATGTCGCTCTGCGAGACAAGGCTTAAATGCTGTTTTGTCTCAACAAAACCTTCTACAATGGTGATACGATCCGATTTCTTCCTGAACTCTTCAAAATGCTCGCACAGATAGCCATGGCCGCAGTTCCTGTTCACTCGCATCAGAAACTCAAGCCCAGGCTGATCTCGATTTTGAATGAACTCTTCATAGACTTTGGTGGCCAAGAGGTATCCCTGTTCTTCAACGAGTTGCCCAAAGTATCCGATGGTGATCGAACCACTTTTTTCTGATTGTTGACCTGTGTTGGGTTTCTGATGATACAGTGGAATAGGAGCCAGCCTGAGTTCACGCCTGAAACAGCTTTGATAACGGTTTATCGACTGCTGATTGTCCATAACACCGATTATCCTGCGGGCGTTGTCCTCAGCCTCCCAGAGGTTCGACACCAATTTGAGCTCTTCTGCATAATCTTCCGGGGTCTTGCCTGAATTCAGATCCTGGTATGATAAATTGATGTAAAATTTAAAGTTGACCTGATTATGCTGGGGCAATGAAACCAGTTCAGATATAGCCACGAAATGGGCAGGTCGTCCACAATACATGTAAAAGATTAATTCCGTGTCCCGACCGTAATTTGTGATCAAGTCATCCAGTATCGCCCTCATTTCAAGGCAAAACAAGGACTGCGCTGCGTTGCCAGGTTTGGCGTTACATCCGAAGACCCTGCGAAGCGCATACTTTTCTGCGATGGCATCCGGCACATCTTTACCAACATAGTGCCTTAATTTCATTCCCCTGGCGGCACATTCAGTAGACAGGGTCTCTGCCATGTTTACATAATGACGACCGATTCTGAAACCAGGGTCTATATATACAAGCACCCTGTGCTCATTTGCAGGAATTTCATTACAAATGACAACGTTGTGTGCTTTCAGGGGCGATGTCGCCGACGCTATGTTTGAATCCAAGATTGGGTCTCCCCGAGGAATAAAGTTTTTAAGATGTTCACAGAATTGGGTAAAACAGCCTGGCATCCCCAACCAGACGGAATCTAATATCTTCCTCCGCATGCTCGAGATACAACTCTGTAGCCTCCCGAATATTTTTCAGCGCATTTTCCCTGGTGTCGCTCTCACTTATACATCCAGGCAGGGACGGTACAAAAACGGTGTAGCCACCTTCTTCGCTTGGTTCCAGGATTACTTTAATGCGCATTTTTTGATCTCACTTACGGATTAGCTGGGGAAGAATGGTGAGGCAGCCCTGAGTTGG
>CAZVOU010000371.1:0-8057 GCA_964628605.1 uncultured Syntrophaceae bacterium | reverse complement strand
ATCCTGAAACTCTTGATTTTTGGACTGACGCCGACGGTTACTCTTTCAGCGCATCATCACGGACGGGATTCGACTCAATAATTGTAGAAGGACTGTCGCAGTACCTCGGGGCGCAGGTGGACATGAACAACTCCCCGGTTTTTGGCCGGATCAGGGAGTATTGCGCTCAGGACGGAAAGACCTGGGACTCAAACTTTCAGGGGCTCATTTCAAAAACGAAATTCGCTCCGTGGACAGCTCTTTCAAAATTCTATTACCACCATTTCATACATCGACATTTTGAGTCCCTGGAGGTTCAGGGCCCGAACAGCCACATATCGGGAGTACAGTTACTTGGTTCTGTAGTCCATGCCGTCGCGGACGCGTGCAGCGTGCAGCATGTAAGGGGCACACTCGGCTTCGGCCACGCCGTCTGGGAAAACTATCTCAAGTCCATGGTCTATAACAAAAGAATTGCTATAGACCCGCAGACTGTTCGAAAGTTTCTCAATTCACCTCCACTTCAACCTGTGGGCAGGAGTAAAAACGCTGCCGGTCCTGACCTGCTGGACATTGCGGGACTGGTTTTTCAACTCAGTATACGGACGGCTGACAGGCTTAAGGTTTCGACAAAACAGAGTTGGGACACCTTGTGGGCCGCCGGGGACGACTTCTGGAAGAAATATCTCCACGGGGCGTCTCTGCAGTCTGACGCAAGTTATCTCTATCACATGTCAATAGCGGCGACTGTCCATGTCCTCAAAGAGGCCCATGACGACCTGGTCGCTGTCTCCATTATTGACCCGGGTTCGGGATTGCGCCGCCCTCAGGGGACAACTCCTCCTGAAGACGCACAGGGCTATAGCGCTCCGATCGGTTCTCACAAGATTCCGATTGATGAAACGATTCCTTCAACTTCTTCCGATTTCCTGGAGGACCCCAGAATATTGCTGGGCTTCGATCCTATTGGTGAATCCGGTCTCTTGGGACATCTCAAGGAATTCAACCGACTCTTTGGGGCGACCACACTTCAGAAACTCGACACATCACGGGCACTGACTGCGCTCAAGGACATCCAGAATGACCTACTGAAGCAGTACAGAATGAAAAGTCGGCTTGATGACACGTCATTCTGCCCGATGAGCGCCACGCTGGACATTCCGGCCGAATATGATCTTAGCGCCCATTGGGGAATAGGAACGTTCAGGCCGCCAACCGTGGAGGAATTGGACAACAGCGAACTGTTCTCCAACTATATAGCGTTAAATGACATACATTCTTACAAGGCCAACAAACTTCAGCTCACACAGCTATTGGCCGGGCTCGAATTCCGGATGGAAACACCGGGCCTCTCTCAGGATGACCGCAAGTCGGTCTCAGACCTCATGGAACGTGCCGGACGCCTGAGAGATTTTGATTCTTATGATCAGGCGCAGGCGTTTGATCTAACTCCATGCCGGGAATTCCGCCGCATCGAGCATAAGAACGGATCAGTGAAGAAAGTGTTGGCTTCCGCCGAGCAAGAATCCGAGAGTTTGTGGAAGAGAGTCAAGAACTTCTTCAACATCCCCATGGCGGCCCTGGCGACTGCCGCTGCAGTGGCGCTACTGCTCATCATGATTTACCCACGAGGCGGAATAGAGCCACTGATCGGTCTTAGCGGCGAAACCTGGGAACCACCCAGGCCAAAGCTCATGGCGCCCCGAATCGTCACCCCTGAAAAAGCCCCGATAGAAAAGTTGAAAGCGACCGTAGTGGTGGTTTTTGAAAACTTCAGGGAGAAACCGGATCAAAAGTTTATTGACGGCGCCTACCGCTCCCTGGAGCCTCAAACAATTATTGAGGCAAAGTATGATTTTGTGAACCCCTCAAAGATAAGGCAAGCCATATCAGATGGATTGCTGAAGGCCGGAAATCTGCAGGAACTGAAGGAAGGCCTGGCTTCCGTCATACAGGTCTCAAAGCTGCTGACGGTCAGAATCACGCCAAATGAGTCCGTTTATGACATTGAAGCCGATCTGTCCGACCTGAAATCAGGAGAATCCATCATGAAATTCAGCCGTCGCAGTGTGAGCGCCGGAGATATGGGAGAGGCTCTGGAAATGCTGTCGAGAGAAGCCTTTGAGCTGTGACGCCGTTCAGGGAGTGATGACTTGTATGGCCTGGCCTGTCAATTGTATGCTGACGGGAGTTTCGCAAAAATAGTCGCCATCGACCTCCACGGGACTGGCCGGCCTTGAATCGATGATGACGTGTCTTGCGCTAAAACGCTGAATCTCCGATGATAGTTCCGATAGCCTGAACAGCCCCAACAGACCGTATTTAATGATACTGGTCAATGTCGCCTTCCGGAAAACGCACACCTCAAATGTTTCGGATGTAAGTGAGGAGTTTCGGGAGAAACGGAATATCCCCCCATATTTGTTAATCCTCCCCACTATGACCATTTCGGCCTCAACTTTTGTCTGCGAGTCCATGGTCACGTTTAATGGGGCTGGCCTGTAATACCTCAGCGCTTTGAGGGCCGGTTTGATATAACCCCTGAATCCAAGGCGTTTCGGGCGATTCTCTTTTATCTGCTTTGTCACAAGCGCGTCAAAACCGGAGGAGACCAGCATCAGAAAGCGTCTTTCATTTACCAGTCCTAGTTTTATTGTCGCCGTTTTGCCCCGTTCCACCAGCTTGATGATTTCCGGAGCGGTCTTCGGCAGGGACAATTCCCGGGCCAGCATATTGGCGGTGCCGGTGGCTATGACCATTAGGGGGGGTAAGGTGTCGAGGTTGGCGCCGTTGATCACATCGTTGATGACGCCATCACCCCCGGCGATCATCAGGCAATCGAATCCGGGGGTAATGTTGGCCGCTAACTGACAGGCGCTGCCGGATGAGGTGGTGAACACGGCCTCAATCTCATGGCCCCTCTCTCGGGCGCAGGAGACGACTTCTCTCACCACCGCCGAGGTTTTACCCCGACCCGAGACAGGATTGCCTATCAGCAGTATGCGCATGTGTCTCTTAACTGTTTTTGTTCTGACGCTCCAGGAACTCATTCCAGCGAACATCTACGAATTTCTGCAGGGCATCGATCTGTTCCGGGCTGATCTTCTTGAAACGTGTCTGGCCTTTCACATAATCGGCCACCGGTTTTCTGTTTCCCTTTTCCGCCAGGCTGAGGGACCGGGAAGTCAGCCTGAAGGCCCCATCGACGATTTCGAAGAGCACGTGTATTCCGGAGTCCACCGCCAGTTTGCCCATCTTGATCAGGTCCTTGTTTGGGAATCCCCATCCGGGAGGGCAGGGGGCATGGACTTCCATGTACCTTGAGCCGACAGTCTCCCTGGCAGTCTTCACCTTGTCGAACAGGTCCAGAGGAAAGGCTGGAGACGCTGTCGCAATGTATGGAATGCGGTGCGCTTCTATGATGCCAATCATGTTCTTTTTATGCTGGAGTTTGGAGAGGACCGGTGTTGTTGAAGTTATGGCCCCGGCCGGGCTTGCGCTGGACCTCTGGGTGCCGGTGTTCATGTAACCTTCGTTGTCGTAACAGATGTAGAGGAAATTCGTTCCACGCTCCAACGCCCCTGAAAGAGCCTGAATACCAATGTCATAGGTGCCCCCGTCACCTGCGAAAGCCAGCACCGTGTAATCATCGTGGCCCAGGGCCTTGAGTCCGGCCGCTATACCGGAGGCCGCCGCGCCCGTAGCCCCAAACGGGTTGTTGATGCAGATTGTCTTCACCGGTGTGACAGGGTAGACGCCATGCAGCACCGTCATGCAACTTGCAGGCACGGCCACCACCGTCTTTCCGGGGTTGAGCGCCTTTAAAGCGTGTCTGTATGTCAGCATGAGTCCGCAGGCTGCGCACGATCTTGTTCCGGGGAGTATATATTCTTCTTTTGGTAATAGTTTGGCAGCGGATGTCGCCATAATTAGTCTCCATGTCAAAAATTGTGTTCAGGGCTCAAATCTTCGGGCCGATGTTCGGCTGAGCCCCATTCTAGCCCTTGATGTCAACCCAGGCGTGGCTTATTTCACCCGTAATGGCCCTGTAGGCCTCGTTGGCCAGCGTCTGCGGCAGGACATCACGTCCTCCCAGGCCTACCACGTAGGACGAAAAAGCCGGACGGTTCTTCGATTCATAAAGCGCAGCCTTCAGGTCCATGGCAAGGGCCCCTTTGTAACCATAGCTGACGTCCTTTTCAAAAACCGTCACAGTCTCTACCCTGGAGAGGGCCTCAAGCAGTTCTTCATCCGGGAACGGCCTGTAAGACCGGACTCCGGTCACACCCACACGCAGCCCCTTCTGCCTGAGCAGGTCCGCCGCCAGGGTGCATTCGGAAGCCAGAGACCCGAAGCTCACTATGGCGTGAGTGGCGTCCTCCATCCTGTAGCCCCAGCAAACTCCACCGCATGATCGTCCGAAAATCTCTTCGAATTCGGCGTCAGCTTTCTTTATGATGTCAAGTCCCGTTACCAGGTCCTGCTGCAGTCTATAGCGGAGGTCCATATAACCCGGGGCCATCTGTCCATCGCTGTCCGGCCTTGGATCGCTCAGGATCAGCGGGTTGACATTCATCGGGGTATATTCCGATATTCCGGCTACGGCCTGCCTGGGCGGTAAATAGCCGTCTACCAGCTCCTGAGCCGGTATCTCCACAGGGGTGGTCGTATGGGATAGTATGAACCCGTCATAACAGACCATGACAGGAATGTTCAGTTGCTCAGCGATCCGGTAAGCCTGTATGATCGAGTCAATTACTTCCTGGCTGTTGCGGCAATATAGCTGAATCCATCCTGTGTCTCTCTGGGATATGGAATCCTGCTGGTCGTTCAGTATTGTCCACGGAGCGCCCACCCCTCTGTTCACGCAGGCCATGACCACGGGTGTGCGGCTGCCTGCGGCCCAGTGCAGCATCTCATGCATGTAAAGCAGGCCATTGGCGCTCGAAGCGGTAAAAGCCCTAGCTCCAACCTGCGACGCCGCTATTACGGAAGCCATCGCTGAATGTTCGCTCTCAACTGTGAGGTATTCGGCGCCAAGCTGCCCCGACTCAACCATTTCCGCCAATTCTTCGGTGACGGGTGTCTGGGGTGTGATTGGATAGGCCGAAATTACCTGGACTCTGCATAGTTTAGCGGCAAGGGCCGCCGCTGAATTGGCTGTGATTATTCTTACATCTGACATTTTCATTCCCGTTAACATTATGCAAAAAGAGATATGTTAAGCTGCGCGCTCAATTGGCGCCGGCACGGTTAACTCGTAGCGCCGGTCAACTACCGGTATATCATTTGGCTGAAGGGTCGCGACCGTCAACCATGGTAATGGCGTTTCTGGGGCATTCCTGTGCGCATATTCCGCAACCCTTGCAGTATTCAAGGTCAATTTCCAGTGGGAATTCGCGAGATATTACCCCATCCGGGCAATATAGCCAGCAAAGCAGACACGATTCCTTCTGGGAACATTTTTCCTGGTCTATCACAGGGGTCTGTGAACGCCAGTCTCCGGTTTTCCCGGCCTCTCCTTTCGAAGGTCGGGACACTGCCTTAATGATCACGTTTTTCATCTTTTCCTTTTTCATGGGGCCTCTCGCCTCGCTTGACTCAGGCGATTCAGGCCGAAACGCTTTTCGCCAAAGGTGTATTGTTAGTGGTTGCTGTCTCGCGATACGCTATTTCAAGCGCCATGAGGTTTCTCTCCAGAGCCTTGCCCTTGAATTTGTGCTCAACCGCTTTCTTGATGTTCTCCAGGTCCACCAGACTCGAAGCCGCCGCTATGGGGCCAAGTATGGAGGTAGAGATCAGCACGTTGCCTTCTATGATGAGGCCCGCGTCCTCAGAACTCTTGAAAGCGTCGGATACCGCCACGGTATACGGGCCATTCAGGCCAAGCTCATGCGCCGTCTTCGATGAATTTATGACCAGAAGGCCGCCAGGCTTGAGTGTGGATGTGACGTTTACCATTTCAAGAAGGTTGTCGTCCAATACCACCACCATATCCGCCAGGGACACGTTTGAGAATGTCCTGATGGGATCAGGGGAAATCCGGGCATGAACGCTCACCGGAGCGCCACGTCTCTCGGAAAAATATGTGGGTTTGGCGCTAACGCCTTTGAAACCTTGAAGATATGCCGCTTCTGTGAATATCTTCGCAGCGGTTACCGCCCCTTGACCGCCTCTTCCATGCCAAATAATTTCGTACGTTGAACTCATTATTATCTAACACCCTAGATTGGAATAAACTTTCCAATATTAATGCAAGCCTGTTCATACGTCAACGTCTGGTTCGATGGGAATTTTTCATGAAGCGAAAATTATGATTCTTGGAATGAAGAAATAAGGGCAGGAGTTAATGTCTACAGAGCCTGTTCCATCGGGACGCTTTGAGCTAGTCTGCTGTAACAGAGGTCGATGTATTCCTGGGAAAGCTCATAGCCGACGAACAGGCGACCTGTCTTCACGGCGGCTACCGCTGTCGAGCCGCTACCCATGAACGGGTCGAGCACAACATCACCCTCGTAGGTGTAAAGGTTTATCAGGCGCTCAACAAGCGAAACAGGAAACGGAGCCGGATGTCCCACACGTTTCGCCGATTCCGGCGGGATAGTCCAAACACTCGTCGTCGCCGACATAAACTCGTCACGCGAAATGGTCGATTTGCCCTTGGAAGGCTTGTCAAAACGGTCCTTCGAGAAAACCAGTATGTATTCATGCAGGTCACGCAAGGTAGGGTTGCCGGCGGACATCCATGAACCCCAGGCGCATGAGCCTCCAGCGCCCTTCGCCTTGATCCAGATTATCTCGCCACGCATCAGATACCCTATCTCCGACGCTATCACCGATACATGCGAGTTCAGCGGAATATACGGCTTGCGCCCAAGGTTGGCCACGTTGAACGCTACCCTTCCTCCGGGGGTCAGAACCCTGTGCGTCTCCTGTAACACCCTGCGCAGGAAATCCAGATACTCCTCAAGCGATAAATCAGAATCGTAGTCCTTGCCCACATTGTAAGGCGGCGATGTGACCATGAATGACACTGAATTATCAGGAAGCTCACTCATCCGCTCACACGAGTGATTCACCACCGTGTTCAGCAGTTCGGCCGGTATGTCCTCCGAACACTGCTCGGCGCATGCGGCCGTCTTGAGCATGTAGAGCTTTCTACGGTAAAAGCTCGACGAGTCGTGGCTCTCCCTTTTCCCGGTTCCAAATGATTTGGTTGCGCTTCTTTTTCCCAATGGTTTCTTTGCATGGAGACGTAATCTGAATGCTACAGGTCAAAAAACCCGCAAAGCGCTATTATCAACGCCCCTCGATTTAGTCAAACAAAAAAACCATAAAAACTGGTAATTAACGTAGATAAAATAATCACTGAAAATATAATATCTATAACTTATCGAAACTATTATATAATGCTATTACTAGCCCTGGCGATAAATTACTTGAGGTTTAGGTGATATTTTACGGTATGTTATGATCAATGTTTAGATTCTGTTTTATGTATGGTGGGGGTTGTGGATCGGCGCCACGTCGGTCCTTTTTGTGTGTGGGAAAGTTCAACGATTATCCGCATGATCGGTTGACGCTGATTTGCTTGCAAGTTTCGTGATGAATTTGTTATGTTATAACGCTGTACTGCCATGCTCAGGGTTCAATCCGTTTTTGGCCGCCGGTAGGGGCTTTCGCTCCTGAGCGGTGAGTGATGACACGGGGATGGATTTTCGGGGCTGCGACATTGGGGTCGTATAATTATCGGGCGTTTTACATGGAGGTTACATGACTGGCGCTGAATTGCGGGAGAGTTTCCTTAGGTATTTTGAAAAGAGCGGTCACAACAGGCTTGCAAGTTCATCGTTGGTCCCGGAAGGAGACGCCACCCTGCTTTTTACCAACGCCGGCATGGTCCAGTTCAAGAAAGTCTTCACCGGCCTGGAAAAGAGTGATTACAGGCGGGCTGTCACCTCACAGAAATGTCTCAGGGTCAGCGGCAAGCACAATGACCTTGAAAACGTCGGACATACGGCTCGTCACCACACCTTCTTTGAGATGCTTGGCAATTTTTCCTTTGGAGATTACTTCAA
>CAZVOU010000370.1:0-6057 GCA_964628605.1 uncultured Syntrophaceae bacterium | reverse complement strand
TGAACGCTCAATTTGCGGACCGTTTTTTCCCCTACCCTGGAGAAATCCCTGACGATGCCGTTATGACACAGGATCATACCGGCTTTAGAAATGTTCGGTGACGATTTAATCTTCTTTACAAGGGTATCAAGCGAGATTGATGGAACAGAACTCATAACCCCTCCGGAATTTTCTTATTTTTTTGCCATTGACTGACACATGGCGGTTAATCCTGATCAGAATATTGTGATAGACTACGCCAAGCCTCAATAGTCAGTCAACCATCGACCGACCGCAGCACTGTTTTTAGAAGTCCTCACTGTCTAACTCCTTTATAGACGGGACGATTCCTGTTTGACGTTCTCTCTGACAACACAGACCCGAGCAGCCCTATGAAAAACATGATCGAGTATTTTCCAGACATGGATCAGAAACCCGGTTACCTTGAACCCCCTCAAGGCAGGGGCAATGTTTCCGAACTGGCAAAATTTCAGGCTTTCTATGATCTGGCGGTAGCCATGACCGCCAACAGGAGTCTGGACGAGAATCTTCTTCTTGTGGTCACGACGGCCATGGAATTGCTCCAGGGGGACGCGTCCTACATAGCTCTGCGTGATGATGGGGATCGTAGCGTCTACATGCACACAGCATGCGGAACGCACACAGAGGCGTTCAAGAAAATACGTGTTCCTTATGGCTCCGGAATCGGCGGCCGCATTGCCAACTCGGGCCGGCCATACATCGTAGAGGATTATTTCAGAGAGACCGAACCACTCCTCCACGATGTTGTGCGAGCTGAAGGTCTTGTCTCGGGGGTAGCCGTTCCAATCCAGATAGGTGGGGTGAACCTCGGAGTGTTATACGTCTTCAACAGGTCAAAGACCACATTCACAAGCTCTGATGTGAATACACTGTCTTTGTTGGGCAACCTGGCGGCGGTAGAAATCAAGCGGGAACAAACCAGGGACGAATTGAGGCGCGCTCGTGATGAACTTGAAGACAGGGTCCGAATCCGTACGGATGAATTGCGTGAGACCAACAGGCAGTTAAGGGTGGAGACTGTTCTTCGCGAGTCACTCGAGGAAAAGACCATTGAACTGAAGAAGGCAAACGAGCGTCTCATGCAGGAAATCAGCGAGCGTGAGAAAGCCCAGGAAGCCCTCAGGGATGGTGAGAAAAAGTTCAGGAGACTTTACATAGAATCTGTTCGAGCGCAGGAGCTTTATCGTTCCCTTCTGGATTCCTGCGCCGACTCAATTGTAGTTTACGATCTAGAAGGCAAAGTAAAATATGTAAGTGACTCATTTACTGAGCTTTTCGGTTGGACACTCGATGAACTGTCAGGGCGGCAGATTCATTATGTCCCTGACTCGGAGAAGGAAGCAACCATGCGCCAGATTGCCGAGGTGCTGGAGAAAGGCATTCCAGGCAGCGGTTTTGAAACAAAGCGGCTCACCAAGGACGGACGAATACTTGACACCAGCCTGAGCGCTTCACGCTATCATGACCACGATGGTAAGCCCGCCGGTCTCCTGGTAATTCTGAGAGATATTACGACCAGAAAGCTGGCGGAACAGACATTAGCTCAATCTGAGAGACAACTGAGACTGTTGTCCGCCCAGCTTTTGACTGCGCAGGAGAATGAGCGCAAACGTGTAGCCCGGGAGTTACATGACGGGATTGGACAACTGCTAACCGCCACAAAGTTCAGGCTGGAAAGTTTGCAAAGACGAACTGAATTTGCCCACAGCCACATACCCGACGACATGATCTCACCGATAATTAAAGTCATTCAGGATTCGATTGAGGAAGTCCGTAGAATATCCATGGCGCTCAGACCGTCAATTCTCGACGACCTCGGGATAGGCGCAACAATAAACTGGTTCTGTAGGGAATTTTCCTCTACATTCTCGGGCTTCAGGATAACGCGGGACATTGATGCTGTCGAAGACGCCTTTCCGAAGTCGCTGAAGACAGTAATCTTCAGAGTGATCCAGGAGGCCATGAATAACGTGGCCAAACACAGCGGCGCCGACTCAATTCACATTGAACTGACAGGTAGGGAAGAATTTGTTTCCCTTTCAATAAAGGACAACGGTGTGGGAATCTCTAAACATGAGTGGCCCGGAGTCCGGTGTGGATTTGGAATGGCCGGCATGCGCGAGCGTGTCGAGTCTCTTGGTGGCGTTTTCGAAGTGGAGTCGGAGCCCGGAAAAGGAACTTCAGTTCACGCAAGATGGGCGTTAAAGAAACCGTGACAATTTTTTTAACAGCCTATCAGCCCCTTTTTTGCGGCAAACGCAGTAATGGCTGACACACTATGAAGGTCGAGTTTTTTCATGAGGTTTGAACGGTGTTTCTCGGCCGTCTTCGAGCTAATTCCCATAAATTCGGCAATATCCTTGTTTCTTACGCCTTCCGCAATCAGTTTCAAAGTCTCCCGCTCCCGGGCAGTCAAAGTTTCATATCCTGTCCTTACATCGTCACTCTTTTTTCCAGCCAGATAACCCTGAATTATCGTCTGGGATATTGCGGGGCTCAGGTAAGGTTTGCCGCGAAGCACTGTCTTGATCGAACTAAGCAACTCGTTATAGGAATCGTTTTTGAGCACATAGCCACTTGCGCCGGACCTGAGTGTGGCTGATATGTATTCTTCGTCGTCATGAACAGTCAACACCAGTATTTTTGTGGTTGGGTTCGTTTTCCTGATCTCCCTTATGGCCTCAAGGCCGTGAATTCTCGGCATTGACAGGTCCATTAGAACGATGTCCGGGTTGAGACGCTGAACCAGCTTTATTGCGTCTTTCCCATTGTCCGCCTCGCCGCAGACCTCAAGATCAGGATCGGAGCCCAAAAGCGCTTTCAGTCCCTCTCGAAGAATGGTGTGATCCTCCGCTATCACAACTTTGACTTTCTTTGACATCTTGAGCCTCATTTTCCATCGCGCCGGGAATTGAAAACACAAAACCCCCAGCAGCGCAAAAGAGCCCTCCTGCAGGTGAGCCGACCATAAAATACTGTATTCAAAAGTAAAAAGTAAGGTTTTTGTCCCATTCCAATTTATATTTATCCGTTCAAAATCAGTGTGATTCGAAATTTATGGGCGCTGAACGTTGCGATACCTTAGTGCGGGGCATGATTTCATAGGGGTTTAGGGCATCCCACGGAACAACAGATATGCTTGACGTATTAATTGTTGAAGATAACACAACATTCCGCAAGTCCCTGAACGAAATGTTAACAGACAGGTTCACGGATATGCGCGTGTGGGAAGCTTCCGGAGCATCAGAAGCATTGGAGATTCTGGAGTCCGAAAAGCCTGGCATCATTTTCATGGATGTACGCCTGCCTGGTGAGAGCGGTCTGGAGTTAACCCGGAAAATAAAAAGCGCTCACAATAACATCTCAATAATAATGCTGACCAACTATGACCTGGAAGAATACCGCGAGGCGGCCGAACGTTATGGAGCAGATCACTTCATGCCCAAAGGAACCTCGAGCAGGGAAGACATAATCGAACTGGTGGAAAGAATCAATAAC
Organism: uncultured Syntrophaceae bacterium; assembly: GCA_964628605.1. GTDB lineage: Bacteria > Desulfobacterota > Desulfomonilia > Desulfomonilales > Desulfomonilaceae > CAITZA01. Next base: position 2,538 of record CAZVOU010000370.1, on the reverse strand, counting down.
CAACGCATAAAAGATTGCGGTCCTGATACTGGACCATCCTGATCAAATACCGTGTTTCCTGAACTTAAATACAGGGATCACCCCATTTTGGTTTTTGTCTGCTAAAGGCAATCTGATTCGCGTTCATAGTTGATCCAAGAATCAATTCGCTGCCCCGGACAGAGGCTCAACAGAAATACTAAGCCCAGATTGTGGAGAGTGGTTGTGGACATATTCCTACAGATAGTGGTCAGCGGATTTGCCGCCGGAGGGGTTTACGGTCTCATAGCGCTCGGTTTTGTGCTCATTTACAAGGCCACGAGTGTGTTGAACCTGGCGACCGGTGAGTTCATGACAATGGGAGCCTTCGTTTGTCTGACCATCCTGACACAGGCCTCGGCGCCATTCTGGATCGCCCTACCGATGACTTTGCTTTTTGCCGCCTTATTGGGAGTTGTTGTGGAGCGTGTCGTGCTCAGACCTCTCATAGGAGAGCCGATCATAGCTGTCATCATGGTGACCATCGGCTTGGGGAGTATTCTCAAGGGAATAACCCATCTGATCTGGTCACCGGAATATCGCTCATTTCCGCAGATATTTCCTCCCCAACCGCTGGACCTGGGATTCGCAATCGTTCCGTCCGGACTTCTGTGGGGTTTCATATTTGCCTTGGTTTGCACCGCCATATTTACTTTCATCTTCAAATTCACACGGACCGGTCTTGCCATGAGGGCCACAGCCGCCAACCAGCAGGCCGCTTTGTCGATGGGAATAAGCGTTAAGGGCGTTTTTGCCCTGTCATGGAGCTTTGCAGCCATAACTGCCGCTGTCGGCGGAATCATAATTGGAAACATAAGCGGCATCAGCATACATCTCGGACATATCGGACTGAAGGTTCTGGCGGTAATCATCCTGGGCGGACTTGACAGCATTGTGGGGGCGATAATCGGGGGATTCATCATCGGAATACTTGAAAACCTGGCCGGTGTCTACCTTGATTCTGTCGTGGGAGGCGGTGTCAAGGAGGTTGTTCCATTCGTGGTTCTCGTCGTCATAATGATGATTCGACCATACGGCATGTTCGGACGCCCTATAATCGAAAGAGTATGATCAACCCGCTACAAACTCCAAAGGATTAGCCATGCGTTGCGGAGACTTCAAAGAGTCTTACTTGAATGATGAGATAATTTTTCAGACTTACTGGGTTAAGTTCTGGCTGATCTTGCTCATGGCCTTTCTACTTGGACTACCATTGCTGGCAAACTCATACGTGCTGTATGTAGCCAACCTGATTGGATTCGCGATAATTGGGGCAGTGGGTTTGAATCTGTTGACCGGCTTCACCGGACAGATATCGCTGGGGCATGCGGCGTTTATAGGGGTTGGGGGATATGCGGCGGCAATTCTGGTAACCAAAGTCGGATTACCCTTCTGGTTGGCAATGCCGCTGGCTGGTCTGGTTGCGGCCGCCACCGGTATGGTCATAGGCATCCCGAGTCTCAGGGTAAAGGGGCTATATCTGGTCATAGCCACTTTGGCGGCCCAGTTTATTCTGGAATGGGTATTCGTGCATTGGGAATCGATGACTCACGGCATCAGAGGAATCAACGTTCCGGCCCCGAGCCTGGCCGGTTTCAAGTTCGATACAGAAGAGAAATTCTATTATATCACTTTGTTGATGGTAGTTTTGTCGGTGGGATTTGCAAGGAACCTGGTCAGGACGAAATGGGGACGAGCCTTTGTCGCCATCCGGGATAGGGATCTTGCCGCCGAGATAATGGGCATAAACCTGTTTCGCTACAAACTGGTCGCTTTCGGTTTGAGTTCATTTTACGCCGGAATAGCGGGAGCGTTGTGGGTTGGTTTCATAAAAGTTGTAACTCCGGAGCATTTCCCTTTTTCGCTATCCATTCAATATTTGGCAATGGTTATAGTAGGCGGTCTTGGCAGCGTGCTTGGCTCCATTTTTGGCGCAGTATTCATGACACTCGTCCCGGAGCTGCTGAATGTGCTGACAAGTTTCGCAAAGGCATCTGTCCCCGGCCTGGAACATGTGTTTCTACCGATGAAGGACGTAATATTCGGTTTGCTGATTGTATCTTTCCTGATTTTTGAGCCTCACGGTCTGGCTGAAATCTGGCATAGGATCAAGAACTTTTTCAACCTCTGGCCATTTTCCTATTAGCGACGTAAACGTAATGACGAGGCGGATTTTAAATGGAATGCCGGAGTCGGCAGTGGTCACTCTCATACCTGAAGACTCCGACACACTGATCCTCATTGTGGAATAATTGAACTGCTCTTGCGGGAGCTATCTGTAAAAGAGCCAAAGGAGACTGAAATGAAGAACGGACGTTTAGTGATCTGCTTTTCACTTATTTTGGCGTTTGGCCTAATGATTGGGGTGTCTCTGGCCCAGGAGGAAATCAAGGTCGGCGCAGTTCAGCCTATCACCGGTCGCTTTGCGTTTGCCGGGGTAAACATCAACGCCGGTCTGGAAGACGCTCTGATGATGGCTAATGAAGAAGGCGGGATCAACGGCAAAAAGATCAAGTACAT
>CAZVOU010000369.1:0-2205 GCA_964628605.1 uncultured Syntrophaceae bacterium | reverse complement strand
ATATATTCCGAAAATCTCTCCCTTTTGATTTCCTCCAGGTTCCGGATGGCTTCTTCGGGTGTTTCTCCGTCCGCAACGACAGAAAACTTCCCAAGTTGCGGCATGGAAGCTGCAAACCCACCGCCATCTTCCGGCGATATCGGTTCCACCTCTATTCTGTAAGGCAGGCTCATGTAATAATTGAGGTCCTTTTTTAATTCACTCATCTTCCAAACTCCGCACCTTTTCAACTGCCTTGGCAAGCCTTTTCAAATAAAACCGCTTCACCGTTTGGCCATTTTTAACGGGAATTGTAAAATTTCCCATCGCGTCAAACCCGTCCAATCCTGAAAGCCTTTTGTCAGTGACCGTAATATGTGAGCCTCCTTTGAGAACAAAACTGTTTTCAAAATACCTTTCTAGGACAGCCATGACCCTATTCACCGGACAATCTGTCGGTGTGTCAGCAAGCCATTTTTCTATACTCTTTTCTGTCCTGGACATGCCATCCCCCCTGATACATATAATACTACTTTTAGTATCATATGTCAATGTCGGGGCTGCCGACTCTTGCGCCCTATAATACCGATTCTTGCGGATGTTCACTCTGAACTTCGCGAAGGCCCCAACGTAACGTTTATTCACTGATTGCTTTAGAAGTCTATGTCCTCGTGAGAAACATTCATGATATCAAAAGCGGCATAAAAGTGAGGGCGGGTGCTGACGCTGGTTCTTCGTAATATATTCTGTTCAACCAATAGCTTAATGTCTGCCTGCGCCGTGGGGTAGGTTACGTTGAAATCTCTGGCTAATTGAGGAACACTGACCACAGGCAGGTCATTAAACAGGCTTTCAACTATTGCGTGTATCCTGACGCTCCTGGAGCTGGAAACTCTCTCCAGGTATTCCTGTCGCAATGCAACTAATTTCTCAAAACGGTTAATAGCGTCTCTGGATTGGTGATGAGTCGCCCTTAAACAGAACGCAAGCCAACTGTTCCAATCTCCCCTGGCGCTCACATTAAACAGACCGTTGATGTATTCGTCCCTGTGTTTGTCGAAAAATGCGCTAAGATATAGCCACGGCCTACCCAAGTTACATAATTTGAAAATCATCAAAGAAAGAAGCAATCTTCCAGTTCGTCCGTTTCCGTCCAGGAACGGATGAATCGTTTCGAACTGGTAATGAACCAAAAAACATAGAATCAGGGGTTCTATGTCATTTTCGGCATGGATATACTCCTCTAATTTGTAAAGGCAGTTCAACGCATCGACTGGTGGTGGTGGTATAAAGCCCCTATCAGACCCAATATAAACCTGGGTCCTTCTGAAATTTCCAGGATCTTTCTGAGCCCCCCTGACGCCCTCCAACAACTCTCGGTGAAGCTCTTTTATAAGCCTGACCGAGATTGGAAGCTCTCTTAACAATTCCTCCCCTTTTCTAAGAGATTTTCCATAGTTCGATATCTCTTTCGGTGTATCAATCTGGTCATGCTGTATCCTTTTTTTGGGACCAGCCTCGAACAGTAGCAGTTCTTCCGGAGTTGCATAGGTACCTTCCATACTGGATGATTTTAGGGATTCACGAGCTTGTAGTGGCCTCAATAACAATTCGTAATTCGGCATGTGCCGGGCGACACCATCTAATCTTGTGAGTTCACTCTGAGCCTGTGTCAGAAGTTTCCAGATCTTCTCCGGCATTTTCATCCTGGAAGGCAATTCATCAGGGATGAAAGCCCAGTCTCTCTGATTTGAGATGCTGATTTCTACAAGCTTTCCAGGAGATTTTGATGTAAAGAGGTTTTTGTCCAGAACTCTTCTCCAGCGCAACTGGATTTTAATTCAAATCATCAAATTAAAAAAATATGCCAAAAATTTTAATTAGACAATCTTAATTAAAATTATTTTCCCCACGGTTTCGTCTAATCCTGGAAACACGGAGCTATCGTTTCAAGCCACATTCTGTGATGCAGGCTCATGTAATAATTGAGGTCCTTTTTTAATTCACACATCTTCCAAACTCCGCACCTTTTCAACTGCCTTGGCAAGCCTTTTCAAATAAAACGGCTTCACCGTTTGGCCATTTTTAACGGGAATTGTAAAATTTCCCAAAGCGTCAAACCCGTCCAATCCTGCCAGTCTTTTGTCAGTGACTGTAATATGCAAGCCACCGTTTTGAGCCTAAAAGAATACGGTCCCGTTGACGCCGATGTATTTTTGTTCGCTC
>CAZVOU010000368.1:0-17134 GCA_964628605.1 uncultured Syntrophaceae bacterium | reverse complement strand
TTACAACAGCAAATGGGCATCATTCATACCATGAAAAATAATATCATCCCTTCAATCGAATTCTACCAACGCATGCCGGAAAGACGCACACCGGATGAATTGAAGACCATAGCTCATATCAAGCGATTCCTTGAACTGCTGACCGGTGACAAAAAATTCCGGGATCAACTCAAGGGGAACCCCGAAAAAGCCAATGAGCTGGTCAGGTCAAAAGGCCTGATGATCGACTTGCCAAAGTTTAGCTGCAAGTTCAAACCGGTACTACTATACGATGGCAAGGACCCGGAATTCCCGCTGGCCGTTATGTGGAGGGAATGGATTGATGACTTGCTGAAGTTTCGGTCCATGCTACGTGAGGATGGATACTCCGAAATAGCTGATCCCCGGTTTAACGCATGGCGAAAAAGACAGGTTGAACGCACCAATCATGAGATGGGAGCGTTACGAGGAGATGCGATCACACATCCCATTTTTTCCTTCGAACTTTCGAAGGGTTGTTCGGTAGGATGCTGGTTCTGCGCATTAGGCGCGCGTTCCTTTAAGGGACATTATGAGCGCACACCACAGAATGTTTCACTATGGCGGGATATATTAAAAACTTCTGTCGAGTTATTTGGCACAGCTGTTCAGACGAGCTTCTGTTACTGGGCGACAGAGCCTTTCGACAATCCGAATTATCTGGATTTTCTCGAGGATTACAGAGATATAGTTGGAGTCTTGCCGCAGACTACTTCGGCGGTTCCCACCAGGGACCTGGTTTGGACCAGGAGACTCATGGCGATGATCAAGTCAGGTAATGCTTTGCCCTCAAGATTTTCAATTCTGAACTCAAAGGTTCTCAAGGAGTTGCATCGTACCTTTTCCGCTGAAGAACTTTCCCGCTTCGAACTTCTCATGCAGCTGAAGGAATCGACGTATGGTAAAGCTCGGGCAGGCAAGACATTCAACAAGCAGAATTCCGACAAGAAGGACGAAGGGGGCCTACAGGTTAATGCGCTGGTGAGTTCGATAGCCTGTGTGTCCGGTTATCTCGTAAGCATGATGGACAGAACGATAAAACTTGTAAGTCCCTGCCAGGCCACCGATCAATGGCCGGAGGGATTTCGGATTCATGAACAAGGAACATTCCGAGATAGCCAGGAATTCGGAGATTTCATAAAGGGCTCAATTTCCAGACACATGCCTGCAAGTCTCCCTCTGGACAGGCCGGTATCATTCCTAAAAGGCATGTTTTACGAACATCTCGAGAACAATGGCGGCTTTGCGCTCTCTACAGATTGCTCGGCCCATTCATTCAGTGGGGATGAATTCACCATTCAACTGGGGGACATGGTGGCAGAAGGCGCTCACAATCCGGTTGAAATAATAAGTGTCCTGGTGGATTCTGGGGCGGACATATTTGGAATCAGGGGCACTCTGAACGATCTTTTCGACAAAGGTTTCCTGGAAGATATGGTAGTTTGAGACCATGGATATATGCCTGGTTAACATGCCGTATGCTCCGGTTAGGGTGCCATCAATAGCATTGGGGATTCTGCAGGCCGTCCTGGAAAAAGATGGTTTTTCTGTCCTGAGTCATTACGCCAACATCCATTTTGCCTCTGAGGTCGGAGTTCGGGAGTACTCCAGACTATGGATGATTCTAAGGTCAGAGAACGCAATAGCCGAATGGACATTCTCGCACGTCGCCTTTCCTGAACATTCTCCGGACCCAGAAGAATTCATAAACCTCCTTGATGAGCGAAACAGCCATTTCCTTGATCTGCAGGACCCAGTCGGTAGGCTCATGGCTGTACGCAATATAGCCTCAAGTTTTGTTGATCAACTTGCAGAACAAATCCTCAGTCTAAAACCCAGAATCGTGGGATGCGCCTCAACTTTCTTTCAACATGTTTCTTCATTGGCTCTACTGCGTAAGATCAGGGAAAAGGATCCCACGGTAATAAGTCTGATGGGAGGCGCCAATTGTGAATCCATAATGGGAATTACCACCCACCGGATGTTTGACTGGGTTGACTATGTCGTTTCAGGTGAGGCTGAGGACATAATTTCTGATTTATGCGGCAAAGTTCTTGAGATGGGGAGGAATATTCCAGGGGACGAAATGCCCTATGGTGTGTTTGGGCCTGTTCACAGGGAGACGGGTCATCCGTTTTCCGACATGGAATCCGGCGCAAAATGTCCTCGGGCCGTAACAAGAGAGCTTAACCTGCAACCGGTCCCGAATTATGATGATTATGTGAGGACCTTCAACAGTTGCCCGGCAGTAAACTCAGAAATAAGGGTAGGCTTGCTGGTGGAGGGGTCACGAGGTTGTTGGTGGCAAAAAAACGATGGCTGTTCCTTTTGTGGTTTAAATGGTTCAGGACGAAAATTCAGACGAAAAACAGCAACAACCATTCTGAATGAATTCGATAAGTTGAGTGGGCGTTACGGGATCAATAGATTCGAGATGGTTGATAATGTCCTTGATCCGGGCCTGATTAACAGTCTTGCGCCAGAGCTGATTAGACTGGGAACCCCCTATGACATATTTTTTGAGGTTCGGGCGGGGTTGGAGCGTTCCCAGTTCGAGAGACTCAGAAACGCAGGGATAATCTGGGTCCAACCAGGTATTGAAAGTCTGCACTCCGGGGTTCTCAAACTTATGAACAAGGGGTCTGAGGCATGGCAGAATGTTCAGATTCTGAAATGGTGTTCACAATTCGGCCTTCGTTGTAGCTGGATACTAATGCATGGTTTACCGGGAGAGGAAGACCAGTGGTATGAAGAAATGGCGGAGTTTCTCCCGGCGCTGTTTCACCTTCAGGCGCCTCGTAGCTTGACGAGAGTCAGATATGTGCGCTTCAGTCATTACCATGAAAACCCGCAGAAGTACGGCCTGAAGTTGACTCCGGCAAAACCGTTTTCACTGGTTTATCCAATTCCTGAGAATGACCTGGCCAACCTTGTGTATTATTTTGATGAAGAGGAACAGTTGAGGAGACAAACAGCTCCGTTCCTTTCTGAATTCATGCTTGCTCCGGGTTTTCTGAGGGTAAAAAAGATTCAACAGGACTGGATAAGAGATCAGGACGGCGATTCTCCATCTTTGCTGACAATGCAGACGCAAGGCGATGAACTCCTCATAAGAGACAGTAGACCCATTGCCGGGAGCAGTGAAGTTTACCTTGGAGGACTGGAGAAAGAGGTATATCTGGCTTGTGACCAAAGCCCACTTGAGGATGAACTCTTTGAAAAATTCCGACAAAAAGGTGATGACCCCGATAAAATCAGGGACATCCTGGTTTCCCACATGGACAAGATGTTGACTATTCACATGGATGGTCGTTACGTTTCGTTGGCCTTGTGGCATCCGGTCAGACCTCTGCGTCCTTTTGAGGATTTTCCAGGAGGATTTCTCATTCCTAAGGGTTCGACCTTACCTGATTCTTCCAATTCGTGATGGAGACCAGAATGCATTTCTGTCTAGTTACTATGCCGTATTCAAGGATTGAGCTAACTTCAGTGGCACTGGGATTGCTTCAGGCCAAATTGATGGAGGCGGGCTATGATGCCCAAAGCGTTTATGCGAACATCCTGTTTGCGGAAAAAATAGGAACCCTGGCTTACACAAGAGTCAGTCTGTTCAGACCGAGGCTGGCGATTGCAGACTGGACATTTTCACACATTGCCTTTCCTGAATTCTTTCCTGATAACAATGAGTACTTAAACCTCGTCATGAACATGAACGAAGTTTATACTCCGATTGACCGGAGCAGACTCGAGGATCTTCTATGGACTGTTCGTGAAGGGGCCGCATCATTCGTGGAGGAGCTTTCAAACAGGATTCTGGAGTCGGACCCTAAAATTGTTGGGTGTTCTTCAACTTTTTGCCAACACGTTCCGTCTCTGGCATTGTTAAGAAGAATCCATGAGTTATCTCCAGAAGTGATAACCATCCTGGGAGGGGCCAATTGTGAGACCATGATGGGACTCTCAACCCACAGGCTTTTTCCATGGATTGATTACGTGGTTTCAGGAGAAGCCGATGGATTGATCGTTTCGCTCACCAGATCTATCCTGGAGAAGGGTAGGGAAGTCGGACCGAAAGAACTCCCCACAGGTGTTTTTGGTCCGGCTCACAGAATATCAGGATACCCTAAATCCGGGGATTTCATTTGCAATGGCGTTCCCCGCGCCACAACCGGTTCGCTGGAAGATTATCCCGTTCCGAATTACGACGATTTTGTAAGCGCTTGCGCCGAGGTCCATGACATAAAAGACCAAATCGTTCCGGGAATGACGGTGGAATCATCTCGTGGATGTTGGTGGGGCCAAAAGAAGGGTTGCGTTTTTTGTGGCTTCAACGGCAAGGGTATGAGCTTTCGATCCAAGGCCCCGGAAAAGTTCGTATCTGAGTTGGCGACACTCCATGATCGTTATGGAATAGATGGGATAGAAACGGTTGACAACATTCTGGACATGAATTACCTGAAAACCGTTCTCCCGATGATAAAAAAAGCCGGCAGCCCATACAGGCTGTATTATGAAATAAAATCCAACTTGCAGCGCAACCACATCCGAATCTTGAGGGAAGCCGGAGTAATCTGGGTGCAAACCGGAATTGAAAGCCTCAACTCGAGCATTCTGAAACTCATGAACAAAGGTTGCAAGGCATACCAGAATGTTCAGCTCCTGAAATGGCTAAGGGAATACGGAATTAGAGTCCACTGGAACATGCTTTACGATTTTCCAGGTGATCAAAATGAATGGTATGAAGAGATGGCAGAGCTTGTCCCGCTTCTCTACCACTTGCAGTCTCCAGTAAAAATGGCGCCCCTTGAATTCTGCAGGTTCAGCGTCTATCACGAGGAACAGGAAGCTCATGGTTTGAAACTAAGAGCGTCGTCACCTTTCAAGTATGTTTATCCCCTGAAACAGGAAGAGTTGGACGACCTGGTGTACTTCTTCGAAGACGAGATTCGTTCGGCGCACGAGCGCAACTCTATAGTAGCTTTCCTGACCGAACAACCGGTGTTTAAAACTCTGAGGCGGAAGATTGATGAATGGCGGGATTCATTTTGGTATCGGAAAGTCACTCTCTCCATGAAGATTAGCGATGAGGAATTGGTCATCGAAGACACCCGGCCCATCGCCGTGGTTTCATGTCACATTTATTCCGGACTCAAGAAGGATATCTACCTTGCTGCGGACAAAGCGCCTGATAAAGACTCCCTTGTGAGTCAATTTGCGCTGAGGGGACATCCGGTTGAAGAGATCAACACATTATGTGGAGAACTCATCTCGGAAAAGACCGCTGTAGAAATTGATCGAAGATTAATTGCGCTTGCGGTAAGGGCGCCCGTTCCCGAACTTCCAACCGCAGTGGAGTATCCTGGAGGAGTCGTCATTCATAAGGAATACGCTCATCTGGTCAAGCAGGCAGCCAGATGAGTCCATGCCTCAGGACATTTCATTCCGATTCGCCCTTGGAGCTTGAGAGTGGAAGATTCCTTGAGTCCTTTGATTTGGCTTTTGAAAGTTATGGCGCCCTGAATGAGGAGCGTGACAATGCGATACTGGTTTGTCACGGCCTAACGTCAGATTCCCACGTTGCGCTTGACCACGATTGCCCGGATGACAGACCCGGTTGGTGGGAAGGAGCGGTCGGCCCGGGTAAACCTTTTGATACAAACAAATATTTTGTAGTGTGTTCGAATGTCCTGGGTGGGTGTGGAGGCAGTTCAGGCCCCTCGTCGATAGACAACACCTCGGGTTCGAATTTTGGACTGCGATTTCCGATAGTGACCGTCAAAGACATTGTGAACGCTCAGGCGCGTCTGGCGGACTCATTATACATAGACTCCTTCCACACTGTGGTGGGGGGATGCCTGGGAGGCTTTCAGACGCTCGAGTGGATGAGCGGCCACCCGTTGAGGATGAGGAACGCCATCGTAATCAGCGCCACCATAAGGACCACAACTCATAACCTCGGTCTGTGGGAAGTAGTCAGGCAGGCGATTATGCGGGACCCGAACTTCCACGGTGGAGATTATTACGGAAAAAAAGCGCCAACAGATGGAATGGGACTGGCGCAAATGTTTGGCATGATGATCTGGATGGACCGCAAAGTAATGTCGGAGAGATTCGGTCTGAAAACAATTCATGAGAACGGGCCGACCTACTCCCTGGAGCCGGAATTCGAATTTCAGACTTTTTTACACCGAATCGGAGAAAACGCGGCAAACCGCTTTGATCCCAATTCACTGATTTATCTTACAAAAGCTATGGATTATTTTGACCTGACAAGGAACCGTGAGACCCCCAAAGAAGTTTTTGCGGGTGGCAATTTCAGGTCTCTACTGATTGGATATTCTGGAGACTGGCGTTATCCTCCAGGGGAGATGAGCGAAATAAGCCATGCCTTGTCTGCCAACAGCAAGCCTCATGAATTCAAGGTTCTTGATAGTGATTTCGGACATGGCGCATTCATTTACGACTCTGAAGGAGCGTTAGATGTTATTCGTCGATTTATGGCCTCAGTGGAAAAAAATGGTTGATGGTCAGAGTCGGACTGCCAAAGGACATGCCACTTAAAGCGGCAAATCTCCTTGACTCATAACCTGCTTCACTAACAGCCCGCAGGAACGCATCGTATTCCATGAGATATTGACCTGAATAGCCGTGGGTTGCCTCCATGCAGGTGATTATATTTCTTCCCGCCGTGAGGCATGTGAACCGGGGGTCAACAGTGTGCGCCTCGATTACAACCATCCCGTGTCTCTGAACAAATGGCTTCCAATCTTCGAATAGTTCAACAAGATTACATTCAATTTCACTTCGACCAATCCTAAAGCCATCTCTGGTGACAAAAGGGCCGGTGGACAAAGGTTCCCATTTCAGAAGACGTTCAGTGTTTCCCGGAGTCCTGTAGACACGGTTATGGATCACTGACTTGCTTATATGCAAAGCGTCGGAGGGATCAATCCCGATGTTCCACAAATCTCGGGCCAAGGTTTCTGGAGCGCCTATATCACCATGTATTACAAATGAGTAATCAATTCCGGCTCTCTCAAGGGCTTCTCTTGTAGATTCGCATGAGGCCTTGTTGTATTCAGCGCCGACAATGGCCAGCGGAAAAGACTTTGATGATCTACCTCTGAGGGTCTTTTCCCGGATGGCGCAAAACAAATCAACAAGTAGAGTTCCGTCACCGGAACCCATGTCCACGATGCTCGAGGGTTGTTCATCCAAAGGAATGCTGTCGAACAACGGCAACACTATTTCCTGAAGTTTGGCACGGCAGATTTTTTCATAAACAATGCCGCTAAACTTTATATCCAGGCGCCTATCCACATGCGTTTCAGCGTCTGACGAGGGAGAGGGTAACAATTCGGATTCAGTGCCGAAAATAAGGTCGGGGACTTTGCGGAAAGTGGATAAATAGCTCACAGGATAAAAATACTGTGGTGTCCATTCTAATGCCTGTAGTCCATATTCCGAGAGAGAAATCCCGTCTGAATCCTCTTTGGCCCAGTTAGCGGCTTGTAAAATCTTTCGCAAAAATTTCCACAGGAAGGAGTCAGGGCCGAAATCCTTGTGTCGGGTGATATTTTTCCCTGCCATGAGCAAGGCACGCACTTCAACGTCGAGATACAACTCCGTCATTATCACAGCCGTGATCTCGCCAAAAAGGTGGTCATGCACGCGTTTGGCAATCACTGAACGCTCGGAACCGTAAGGGGCTGAAGGCGCAGGAAGATTTATTTCGACATCCTGCCTTTGAAGCATAAAAGCCTCTTTGATGTTCCGAGCCGCCTCCGAAATTGCAGGAATCTGATCATAATAATCCAGGAAGCTTAGCCATGCTTGTCCATGATGAGTTAGAGAAACTTCAATTTGGCTGGAATCAGGGCCTCCTGAAAATTCAACGAAGCCCTGACGTGCGAGGAGTTTCAAAGCTATCCGGAAGAATCCTTCCTTGGCGCCCACGATTTTTGACAAAACACCTACATTGACTGGATGATCGGAAGTCTCCAATATCTTGAAGACATTGTGCTTCTTGAGTGAAAAGACGGTTGAGCCTATGGAGATGCCGTCAATGTGGTTGAACAGCGTGTCTCTAACGCAGATTTTCAATTCATCCAGAACCTTCAATTCAGAAGACACAAATTTTCTGGCCTCGCTCCATTGTTGTTGTGGATCTAACCTGATGTTACAGACAAAAAAATAAGTGGTGATTCATCATCACCACTTATCATTATCAGTTTTTCATGCCATGGACTGTGAAAAAATCATGTCCTATCCTTCAAGGAATGGTCTTAATCGCTTGCTTCTCGAAGGGTGTCTAAGCTTTTTGAGGGCCTTTGCCTCTATCTGACGAATTCTCTCCCTGGTAACATCGAAATCCTGTCCAACTTCTTCGAGGGTATGGTCGGCTCTTTCACCTATCCCGAAACGCATCCGCAGGACCTTCTCTTCACGGGGGGTGAGCGTCGCCAGGACCTTTCTGGTCTGTTCCGTTAGGCTCATGCCGACGACTGCGTCAGATGGAGACAATATCTTCTTGTCTTCAATGAAATCACCTAAATGTGAATCCTCTTCTTCTCCGATTGGGGTCTCCAGACTGATGGGTTCCTTGGCGATCTTGAGAACCTTCCTCACCTTCTCGAGAGGGAATTCCATTTTTTCAGCAATCTCTTCAGGGGTAGGCTCACGTCCATATTCCTGAACAAGGTAGCGAGAAGTTCTTATCAGCTTATTGATGGTTTCTATCATGTGAACGGGAATACGTATAGTTCTCGCCTGGTCAGCGATGGCCCTGGTTATCGCCTGGCGTATCCACCATGTCGCATAGGTGCTGAATTTGTAACCTCTCTGATACTCAAACTTGTCTACGGCCTTCATGAGGCCGATGTTACCCTCCTGAATCAGATCGAGAAACTGGAGCCCGCGGTTGGTATATTTTTTTGCAATAGACACCACCAGTCTGAGGTTAGCCTGAACAAGTTCACTCTTGGCATTCTTGGCTAGACGTTCACCCTCCTTGCACGAAGCAAGAGCCTCTCTAAGGTTGCGCTCATCCATTCCGGCTTCGATTTGGAGTTTGTTTATCTTTCTTAAGCCGGTCTCCAGCTTGTTATCAAGCTCCAGAACCTTTTGGGGGGAAAGGTTTGTGTATTTTTTGAGGACTTTTTTGTCATCGAGCTGTGTTTTCAGGAAAGCAAGGTGCTCTCTGGCTTTGTCCAGCGGCATCTTCAACTCGTACTCGACCGATTTAAGCTCCTCTTTTGCAGCGCCCAACTTTCTAACCAGGAACTTGAGTTTTCCGGCAATGTGGTCGATCATGTTGCTGTTGAGATTGATGTTTCTAAGACATTGAACAACTTCGGCCTTACTCGACTCTATTTCGAATTGGAACTGTTCAATCTCTTCAGCTTTGGTAGATGCCGATAAGTTCTTTCCTTTTTGAACCAGGGCCTGAAAACAGGCCTCTTTGTCTTTAAGCTCCTGTATCAGCGTGAGGATTTTTTCTACTATCGGAGAATCGTCCCCGTCCGGCATCTCCTCATCTTCAAAACCACGAATAACCTCTTTTACTCTTATGTTTCCCTTACGCAGCTTGTCACCCAGTGCAAGAACTTCTTTGATGGTAACCGGACATCCTATGATAACGGTGAATACCTGTTGCTCTCCATGCTCTATCCGCTTGGCGATTTCAACTTCACCCTCTCTGGTCAGCAGTGAAACACCGCCCATTTCATGGAGGTACATCTTTACCGGGTCGTTGCCTCGGACAAGAGTATCGGCTTCAGCCTTTATTTCGTCTTCTTCGTCTTCATCATCATGCTTGTCAATTTCAAGTTCTCTGGATTTGCCGTCGGTTACAGGAATCTTTTTAGCAAAATCAACCAGTTCACAATTGAACTCCGTCACTATTTTCAGAAGCAGCGCATCAATTTGAGATTCATCCATGATGTTGGCAGGCAAATGCTTGTGAATCTCATCATAAGTAAGGACTTTTCTGGTTCGAGCAAGATCGAAGAGTTCTTTTAGTTCCGGTTTGAGTTTGGTATCTGGCATATAAAGCTAACTCCTTTCGCCGGACTTTCGGGCAACCCTAACATAAACAGGTGAAGAGCTTTCAAATAACCGGCGTGCAATGATTTCTTGGAAAAGGCTGAAGCTGACCAGCGGTTTAGCTTCCTGCCATGTGTCCGGGTTCGATTAGCAACACGACCCCAGGGTGTTGATCAGCAGGAAAATGTTGTCCTTTATGGAAAACACCCTGACTTACTTTTTTAGACGTCTGCCAAGTGTTAATAGTTCGTGTGCCAAATCCCCATACTCTGAGTCTGATGGATCACACTTTTTCATACGATCTATTATTTCTATTTTTCGTTTCTCCATTTTTTTTTGTCTGATGGCGTCCAGTGACTGGTCAATTACAAGGTCTCCGTCATGCTCGGGTCTCAGATCATCCTCTTCGGGACGAGGCTGTAACCAGGATGCGACTAAAGATGCCTGATCCTGATTTTCCAGAGAACGAACAAAATCCTGACAGTCGAAGTTGCCACGGGTTTGGGAAAAATCGACCACCATCCGAGCTATCTGAGCTAGTCGCGGGTGTTCTATGTCTTTTATTACACCGGACTCCACGACCCTGGAAATAAAGCCTTCCTTCATCAACATGCCTCTTATCACATTACGTTCGTGGGCCGGGAACTCAAAAAGGGACATGCCATGTTTGGCTGGAGCCTCTGACTCGTTTTTTAAAGACCTTGAGCTTTGATTTGCCTCCAGAACTTTTCTGAGCCTGTCTTCCTTGACCTTAATTCGAGAAGACATTCTCTCTATAAGATAATCTCGCTCAGTTGAATCGGCAATTCTTCTAAGTAAATCCGTGCATTCTTCCACACCTTGATTTCTACCCTTAATAGTCGTGAAATCATATTGGCGACCGAGCGAATCAAGGAAGAAATCAATCATTGGCAGCGCATTATCCAGCAAATCTCTAAAGCCTTGGGGGCCCAATCGTCTGATGGCCTCATCAGGGTCCTTGTCTTGAGTCAGAACTACACAATCTGCGTCTACGGCTTCAGAGACAAAAAGAGGAATGGACCTCTTGAGGGCACGCAATCCTGCTTCATCTCCATCGAATACCACCGTCATTTTATCAGTAAATCTTTTGATCAACCTGATTTGAGCAGTTCCCAACGCAGTTCCCAGCGGCGCTACTACATTCTCCAATCCATTTAAACGAAGGGCAATTTGGTCGAAATATCCCTCGACGATTATTGCTCTACCCGTTTTTTTAATGGCCTCTCTCGCTCCGTCCAATCCGAAGAGAGTATATTTTTTTCTGAAGATGACGGATTCGGGAGAATTCAAATACTTTGGATCTCCTTCACCGAATATCCTTCCTCCAAATGCTATCAGCCTGGAATTAAGATCGTAAATTGGTATCATGATGCGAGAGCGAAAGTAGTCGTAGTAGCCACCGCCTGAACGCTGTTTCAGAAGACCGGCGCTGACCGCTTCCGCCGCGCTTACACCAGCGCCGATAAGTTTTTTCTGAGCTTGATCCCAGGAATCTTCGGCAAATCCGAGCCCAAGAGTTTCAATCCAGGAGTCCGTCAAGCCTCTGTCTAGCAGATAGTTCCGTGCATCGCTCCTGCCGGCAAGCGTTGATTTAAAAAGTCCATGCGCCACTTCAAGCGCCTTGTATATCTTTTCCTTAGATTCATCTGAGCGCCCGTTCCGTGATTCCAAGACCAGTTGAACCCCATAACGCTCTGCCAAAATCCTGGCGGCTTCAATAAAACTGACATTTTCTATTTTCATGACAAAATTGAATACGCTTCCGCCTGCAGCGCATCCAAAGCAGTGAAAAATGTTTTTTGAGGGCGAAACGTAGAATGAAGGGTCCTTGTCCCCGTGAAATGGACAAACACCTCTATAATCCTTGCCCGCTTTTTTGAGATCTACATAATTTGAGATGACATTGACTATGTCTGCCGCTGAGGCTATTTCCGCGATTTTTGTTTCAGGAATTCGCATTTGGCTCACTCGGGAATCAAGTCGATTATAGTGACCCCGGCTCCCCCCTCTTGAGATGTGCCGGAATGAAATGCCTTCACACAAATTTGTTTCGCAAGATAATCAGCAACAGCTTTTTTTAAACGCCCTGTGCCCTTGCCGTGAATGACCCGAATAGAAGAAAGGCTGCTAAGCATGGCGTTATCAATAGCTTTTTCAATGATAGGAAGAGCCTCTTCGGCGCGCAAACCTATAACATTCACCTCCCACCTGGGAGTAGCAAGAGGCATTTCTACCCCAATAACGCTTTTTTTTGAAGTGTTTTTTTCGCTGAATCCTTTACGGATGAATTCTAAATCCTCAGGATCAGCTCTGAAGAGCATTTTACCTACTTCAATTTCAAGTCTTCCGCGTTCCGGGACTGTCCTGATTCGTCCTTCTCTGGACAGTGACCTGATTCTCACCAAGTCTCCAACATTGAATCTTGCTGTCTTGATTTCCAATGGAGTCTGAAGTTTCTCGGAGATGTCCTGTTTTATGAAGTAAACGGCTTCCTTAACATCTTTGGGGGCTTTGATGGCTCCGGCCTTGAGAGATTTCTGAAGATCGGAAAGTTGTCTTTCAGCGTTTTTTACAACATCTCGAGCCAGTTTTATGTGCTCGTCCCGTATTTGATCGCGACCGGCTTCAATTTCGGCGAGTTGGACGTCCAGAATAGACTGTTTCATCTGCAGTTGGGCGTTAAGCTCATTGGCTTCATCCATTTTGTGTTTGAGATCCGCCAACAACCTCGAGCTTCCACCGGCGGACTTGTCAGCGTAAGCCTTGGCCGCCTTTAAGACACTTTCAGGAAGACCTATTCGCTCTGCAGTGGCAATTGCATGACTTTCACCCGGTAGATCATAAAGAAGCCTGTAAGTGGGCTTTAGAGTCTGCGGGTGAAATTCGGCGCTTACATTTTTCATCTCAGGTTTTGCAAGGGCATACGATTTCAGTTGAGTCAGGTGAGTAGTTACTACTATACGGGCCTTTCTACGAATCAGTTCGTCAATGATGGCCATGGCCAAAGCGGATCCCTCTTCCGGATCTGTCGCTCCCCCAAGCTCGTCCAAGAGAATTAAATTGCCTTCATCCACATAATCGAAGATCGCCTTTATCCTGGCTATGTGGCCTGAGAACGATGATACCTTGCCGCGAATATTCTGATCGTCCCCAATGTCGGCCATTATGCGTGAGAAAGGATTGATCTGTGATCCCTCTTTTGCGGGGATCATCATCCCGCATCTCACCATGAGCGGAAAAAGCCCTGCGATTTTAAGCGCTACGGTCTTCCCTCCCATGTTGGCCCCGCTGATCACCGTGGCCATGGTGTCGATGTCCTGTATCACGTCCATGGGAACGGTCTCAGACTCAGAGACAGACAAGAGCAGGGGGTGCCTGGCCTTGAGAAGTTTGAACCCTTCCGAAACCAGCTCAGGACGGATGGAATTGGTGGCCGACGCATAAGAAGCCCTGGCCTGGAAAGAGTCTAGCAGAGTGAGTATTCCATAATTATCGACCAACGCCTCCAGGTTCTGACGAACTTCCTCTGTGAGACGCTTAAAAATTTTTCTAACTTCCTCGCGGAATTCGTCCGCGAGAGTAGCAACCCTGTTGTTGAGGTCTACAACTCCCAAAGGCTCCACGTAGACCGAGGCCCCACTCCTTGAGCTATCGTGGACGATGCCGTCCAGAAGACTTTTGAATTCAGGTCTTAACAGTATGACGTATCTATCGTTTCTTAGTGTGACGTAATCTTCCTGGATGACGCGTGTCAAATCCCTGTCGTGGACAGTATTCTCAAGCCTCTTAATTATTTTGGACCGGATGGATCTGGTTTCATCGCTGATCCTGATGAGTTCCGGGCTGGCTGTCGGTTTTACTGCGCCGTTCTCATCAAACACCCTGTCAATGGCCCTCCGAAGAGAGCCTAGTTCATAGAGTGCCGCTCCGAGGGATTTGAGCCTATCGAACCTATCCTCAATTCTGGAGAGACTTTTCTTGACTGAATCGCTGTTTTGGCAAAAATCTTTGACCGCAAGAAGTTCCTCCACTTCCATTACCGTTGCCGGTAACTCCAAACTGGAGAATAGCCCTTCAAGGTCCATCAGGCCCCAAAAACCCAGGCGTTCATGAATCATCATAAATTCAAAAAACTGGGTCACCAGCTCGAGATCGGCCTCAATGCGAGATATGTCCGTAGAAGGATCTGTGTCTAAAATGGAAACTTTACCAGGGAGTGTTTGAGCGTGACGCGCAAGCTCCTCCAAAACACTTGGCAATTCCAGGGCCAGGTGGCTGGCCACTATCACGTCATCAATGGCGGTGCCGGTATCAAACGAATTATTGCGATGGACCACTTTTCTCACTCTTAAAGATTTGAGGACATGCAGATCAGTCAGGCCATAGCCCGACCTTAGAAATAATAATCACGAAAAGGTTCTGGGAAAGGCTATAAAGACATGCCCCAAAATGTAAACCTTATATTTAAATGCGAACGGGAATCCCCTGAGACGCCAGGTAGTGTTTTAGTTTCCGAATAGGTATTTCCCTGTAATGAAAAATTGAAGCGGCTAAAACAGCGTCTGCTCTGGCGAGTGTTATGGCGTCTCTTAAATGTTCCGCTGTCCCGGCGCCTCCAGACGCGATAACGGGAATGCCGACCGAATCTGCGACTGCTCTGGTCATTGGAATGTCATATCCATCCTTGGTTCCATCCGCGTCCATACTGGTGAGTAAAATTTCCCCCGCCCCGAGTCTTTCAACAGTCCGAGCCCACTCAATGCAGTCTATTCCCGTCATTGTCCGGCCACCATGAACGGATATCTCAAAACCCGTAGGGGTGTTACCCGTTTTCTTGGCGTCAATGGCCACCACTATACATTGCGAGCCGAACATCAATGATGCTTCTTCTATGATGGAAGGGCTCTTCACTGCCGCTGTATTTAACGAAACCTTATCTGCTCCGGCGTTTAATAAATTTCTGATGTCTGAAGTTGTCCGGACTCCGCCCCCGACGGTCAAAGGCATGAAGACCTGTTCAGCCGTTCTGGCGACGACCTCAAGGATGATGTTACGCTTATCGCTGGAAGCAGTGATGTCCAGGAACACCAGCTCGTCAGCACCCTCATCATCATAATATTTGGCATTATCTACAGGGTCCCCGGCATCCTGCAGATTAACAAAATTAACACCCTTAACTACTCTTCCGTTATTAACGTCTAGACAGGGAATAATTCGTTTAGCCAGCATTCCTGACCTCTGCGACTCTAATTGCTTCTTGGGCGTCAATGGTCCCTTCATAAAGCGCTCTTCCAATTATGATGCCGGAGACTCCATCGACTTCCAGGTCCAAAGCTCTTTTTACATCATCTATAGTGGTAACACCGCCAGAAAGGATTACCGGCGTGCGGACGGATTGTGCGAAGTCCCTCGTGGCTGAAAAATTGGGACCTTTCATCATGCCATCCCTCTCAATGTCGGTATAAATAAAAGATGCAGGCTTATACGAATCGAATTTTACTGCTAATTCAATGGCATCGACTCCGGCAGTTTGAGTCCAACCCTCAACCGCCACCACACCCTTTACAGCATCTATGCCAATTGCAACCTTACCGGGATATTCGGACAGAAAGGATATTGCCAATTCCGGAGACTTAGCAGCTACCGTTCCCACGATTACCGCATTGACCCCACTATCAATATATTGACCGATTGTCTGCGCGTTACGGACTCCTCCTCCCAGTTGGACAGGAATACTTACCGAAGCGACAATTCGCTTGATAAGGGAGAGGTTGACGGGCGATCCATCAACCGACCCGTCCAGGTCGACCACATGCAATCTGGATGCTCCGGATTGTTCCCATATTTTCGCCTGTGCAACCGGATCATCGTTGAAAATCGTTGATGAATCCATTCTTCCCTGTCTCAGGCGAACGCACTTGCCTTCTTTTAAGTCTATTGCCGGAATTATGATCATTTTTTGTTTTCTGGAGATAGTAATAAAAAAGCCCCCGATTGGGGGCTTTTCTATTGTATTGTCTGACCTTCGATTATTCGACAGGCAGGTAATATACGAATGGGGGCCAAGGCACGATGAACTTCCACATGGGGACCGCCACTGGAATGGGGGGCGGTGTGCAGCTCGGAGGAGCGCAAACTGGCATCTGTGGAGCAGGATACTGCATCTTGACTTGGATCGATGTTGTCAGCTTCTGGGGCTTAGCCGGAGCTTTCACCACTTTCGGCATTGGTGGGGCAGGGGGACAACCCTGAACACCACAAGCAGGAGCGGAAGCCGGCATTACCATTGGCTCGGGGGCTGGAACTGCGCCCGCAAGCGTCCCGGCCCATACCATACCCGCCGCTGCTACGGCGACTACGATGAAACCGAGAATTGCTAACTTTTTAACCATACCCTTAATCCTCCTTTCCAAAACTCATTATATCTGAGGAAATCTAATTCTTCTTAGCCTATCAGGCAAAAATTACTTCTTAACCTTGGTCGGCATAGGGGGCGGCGGAGCCATAGGAATGGGACCGCAAACCGGTTTTTGTTTGATGTAGTTGGCTTTTACATACACGCAACGTGGGACTTTGTGGGTCTTGCAGCATGGATCGGCAACTGTGTCGAAATGCTCGTTCTTGATGTCTGTTACAGGCACCAGCCACTCATAGCGACCAGGAGCCCAAGCTGTAGGATAGCTCTGTGGGTTTGAAAAGAAAGCCAGTGGTGTGCGTGGCCAAGCTACGCCCGCCAGGTAAGGAGCTACTACTCTGACCTTTCTCAGCTGAGCAGGTATCGGAGTGATCACCTCAGTAACCTGGGAATACTTTGTGGCTGCGGGGCCACAAATTGGGGGCAGACATGGTGGTGGCGGCATATAAGCAGCTCCTCCACCGGGGCCTCCGGCATGGGACAGCATTACGCTAGCGCCGCACAAGGCTAGAACCAAAAGGCTCAGAAGAAACAAACGTTTAACCATACCCTCAATCCTCCTTTCAACAGTTCCTCTCGAACACCGTTCGAGAGACCCGTAAAAACATTCCCGGATAAAAATCCGATTATATTCCG
>CAZVOU010000367.1:0-2398 GCA_964628605.1 uncultured Syntrophaceae bacterium | reverse complement strand
ATTTAATATCGAGCATATAGTACGGTCCAAACGCCGCCTCATTGAACTTCTAAACGAACAGAAACAGGCAATTATCCATCAAGCCGTAACCCGTGGACTGGATCCAAATGTGCGGATGAAACCATCAGGGATTGATTGGCTTGCCGAGATGCCCGAGAAATGGGTCTCCGTTCGCCTCAGAAACCTTGCATTATCGCTAAAGACAGGGCCTTTTGGGAGTCAGCTTCATTCGAGTGATTATGTAACAAATGGGACACCGCTGATCAACCCAGTTCACATGAAAGACGGCAAAATTATTGCAGATCCGCACTGTGCGATCGGCCCGGCTAAGGCCAAAGAATTAGCTGAGCACAGATTAGATAGCGGCGATATTGTTTTTGCTAGGAGAGGGGAACTAGGGAGATGCGTACGAGTGAGCGAAGTAGAATCAGGATGGTTTTGTGGCACTGGCAGCATTCGGTTGAGGCTGAAGGAAAAGTCACCTCAATCAGAATACTTGGTTATGCTGCTGCGTTCCAAAGGCATAGCCCAATGGCTTTCGGCACAATCGGTGGGCGCAACAATGGAGAATTTGAGTACTGCCATTCTCAGTAAGCTACCTTTGCCACTACCACCGACAACGGAACAAAAAGCCATTCAGGATTTTGTTAATAAGCATGAAAAAACAATCGATCGAGCCATTGAATCAGTTTGTCGTCAAATAGAACTGCTTCGCGAATACCGCACCCGACTTATTGCTGACGTCGTAACAGGAAAGCTCGATGTCAGGGGTGTGAGATTGGACGAAGCTGTGATCGAAAAAGACCTTCTTGAGGATTGTGAAGAAAACGAAGCCGAAATGGATAGCGACAAAGAAATTGACGCGATAGAGGGCTTGGATGAATGAAGCGGAATTAACGGCTTTAGTTGACCGCCTGAGTCGAGAAGTTTCGGAAACGGAATGGCTGGAATTCAAGACGAATCATTTGGAACCCCAGGCAATTGGTGAATACATTTCGGCATTGGCAAATTCCGCCTCTTTGGCAGGCAAGCCGAACGGCTACCTTGTATTCGGTATTGATGATCCCACGCATAAAATAGTCGGTACGAAATTTGAGCCCAAAAACATCAAGGCAAAAGGCAACCAAGATTTACTCATCTGGTTGAGCCAAAAACTCCAACCCAATGTCGGAGTCGAAACCCATACTGTGAATCATCCTGATGGTAAAGTTGTCGTTTTCAGAATCGCTACCGCTCAAGGGCAACCGGTACGTTTTGACGGTAAAGCATACATAAGAGTCGGAGCCAGCAAGACCCTATTGGACAAACATCCTGATAAGGAGCGGGCCATTTGGACGCGACGAAGTGACTGGTCTGGGCAATTGTGCGAATCTGCGAGCGAAGCTGCCCTGGATACAGACGCTATCACAATGGCTCTGAGTCAATATAAAATTAAAAATCCAATGCAACGTGAGGAGATTGCTTCATGGGATGTCCCCACCTTTCTCAACAAAGCCAAACTTACCATCCAAGGATCCTTAACAAATGCTGCTATCCTGTTGCTCGGAAGGACTGAAGCGGCGACCCTGCTCGCGCCTGTCGTTGCAAAGATCTCGTGGCTTCTCAAGGATGGTAAAAATCGTGACCTCGACTATGAACATTTTGGTCCGCCATTTATTTTAACCGTGGATCGTGTGTTGAAGAAAATTCGTAATCTTACCTTGCGGACTCTACCTAGTGGAACCCTATTCCCCCAGGAAATCTCACAGTATGATTCATGGGTAATTCGTGAAGCCTTGCACAATTGCATAGCGCATCAGGATTACATCATGGGAGGACGAGTCAATCTGATAGAAACACTCCACTCCATTCAACTGACCAATGTCGGCAGTTTTCTGCCGGGTAATGTTGAAAAAGTGATCTATGAAGACGCTCCGCTGGAAATATATCGGAATCCTTTCCTGGCCGACGCTATGGTAAGCCTCAACATGATTGATACGCAGGGTGGCGGTATCAAGAGGATGTTCCGGACCCAAATGAAGAGATTCTTCCCGCTCCCGGATTACGACCTGTCTGAACCCAACAGAGTGGCAGTAACAGTTCGTGGAGAAATTTTGGATGAGCATTACAGTCGTCTGCTGATGGAAAGAGTGGATTTGGATCTAAGAGAGGTCATGCTACTCGATAAGATTCAAAAACGTATCACAATTAGCCGTCAAGAGCACGCTGAGCTTAAGTCCTCTGGATTGGTTGAAGGCCGCTATCCCAATTTGATAATAGCCGGGCATGTGGCAAAATTGACAGGTCATGAGGCAAAACACATCAGGGAAAGGGGACTTAACAAACAACATTACTTGGCCTTGATAATCGAACTGATTCGAGAGCATGGTCCCGTAGGCCGTAGCAAAATAAATGATTT
>CAZVOU010000366.1:0-9898 GCA_964628605.1 uncultured Syntrophaceae bacterium | reverse complement strand
GGTTTTCCAACTCCGGGGCCGAATAGTGTGTGGTGATCTTGCCACTTTTGTGACCCAGAAGGTCCTTCCTTGTTTCAAGATCCACTCCCGCAGCCCGCAATCGTCGTCCATATGTGTGTTTGAGGTCGTGGACTCGTATTTGCTGGAGGTTTAGCCTCTTCCTCGCCTTTTTCCAGGCCGTCCCGTCCATTGTTTTGACTTGTCGTCCCCTGTAAGAAAAGACAAACTCTTCGTGAACCCCCCGCATCTTTTCCACCACACCCATAGCCACGCTGTTCAAAACTACCAGCCGGTCCTCTCTATTCTTAACCCTGCCTCCAGGAATCACGAATACGCTGGCGCCAAGTTCCGGGATCGCTATTTCCCAATCCCAACGGAGGTTGAGAACTTCATTCATACGCGTTCCCGTGTTGACCTTGAACAACACCATCAGCCTCAAGTATTCAGGAAGCGCATCAAAAAGTCGGTCCTGTTCTTCCCAGTCCATAGGGTATGGCTTCCTCTGATCCCTTGCGACCAGGAGCTTTATTTTTGGCGGATGATCGAGCCATGTCTTGCCGGTTTCATCAATCCATTCATGCGCAGCAAGGTTAAGAACATGGCGGATTACCTGAAGAGGGTAGTTTATGGTTCTGGTTTTCAGGCCTCTCTCCCTCTCATTAGCAATAAAGGATTGTAGCGTTCCCATGTGTACCTGCTCCAAAGGTAGGTCCCCTATCCAGGGATCCAACATTGTCAGATACCGCGCATCTTCAGAAATAGTGGCCTTCTCTTTGGTCTTCAGATAATAGATGGCCGCTTCCCTCCACGTTCGGGTTGGACGTGTTCCGTAAATCTTCGTTTCCCTGATTTGGTTGACCCTGAATGCAAAATAATTTACCGCTTCTTCATAGTCACCTGTGTGACAACTTTCGCAAATTCTCTTTCCAAAAAATTTCTTGTCAATCCACCAGGTTTTGCCTCGCAGGATGAGGCCCGGGATTTTATCTTTTTCTGTCGGCATGGTCTGGCAATCTCCTCTCTCGTTCCAGGCCGACCGTTGCTTGTCTTGAATTTATCAAACCATTCATCGAGTTCGCAACGATCAAATGCTACCATTTGAGGCCCATACCGGATTTCCGTTAAAAAAGGCCGGATCAGTTTGTCGAAATAGGCTACGTTTACGCCTAGATAGGTAGGAGCGTCCCGATGTCTGATAACTCTTGGCTGAATTAAAAATGAAGCCATTTATTTTCCTGGTCCATGATAAAATGTTGCCCTGCGCATCGTCTCAATCAAAAAACAACAATGATCCCAAAGCGCCTATCAAAACCACTCCCTCTGTTGAGGCGCGAGTCAAACGGATCTGAACCATCTACTCCAATGTCCAAAACTCTGGTTGATCCATGATTTTGGTCCCCCAATCGGCGATTCATAAACTGATAGCCAAAAGCAAATGCGATCCCGAAGTCGAGAAATCAGAGTGTTTCCCCCCAAACTGTTTCCAAGAGAAAATCCTGACGGCGGTGATTTTTTTAGTCAGCATTTGGCGCCAATCCCACACAACAACTCCGCCACCATTAAGATAGGGAATGACTCGGCGCCAAATTTGACATTGTAAGCTTCGGGTAGATCCAGTGTAATAAATGTAAGGTGCAGCTGACAATCTTTTTTTTATTACACCGTAATTTTTTTGTCTCATCGGCCAAGCGTAAAACCAGCGGATAATCGCTTTACGCCACTGCTTGTCCCCCCGTGCGAACCCCAATTTTTAGCCTGTAGTTGGATAACCTGGGCAAGATCTCATTCTGAAGCTCTCCAGAAAGTCCGGAATATCATCAAAGAAATCAGACAGAATTCAGTTTTCTCATGAGTTTGCTTTTCTTTATTTCATTGCTGACCTCTTCCAATGGCAAATCATCGGTAAGCAGCCATTTTATGAGCTGACTTCTCTTCTCGTAACCCAGTCTGGTGAAGATGTCCCAGAGTCGGTCCAGCTTCACGTTTGGCTGAGGATCCTGCATCCACTCTACCCACTCTTCCGGAGTAATCCCCATCCTGTTGAGAAACACGCTTAAGGGAACCCGCTTGTCTTTAAGGTAAAACAGGCGCTTGCAGAAATAAGAGTAGGGTAGGTTGGTCGGTTCAAGAGTGTTTTCGCTGACGTGCGCGTACCTGAAAGTAGATTCTTTAGGCTCTATCTCATGGCAGACCATCATCAGTTCAGTGTAATCTTCATAAGATAATTGCAAATTGTCCTTGATCTTGTTGAGGCTTTTAATTGAAGGTTTCTCTCCATTGCCCCAAGATGCGAAAATATGATGGTTAAGCCCCATCCTTGAACAAAAACTTCTGTTGGACTCTTTATCCAGCCTGTATTTATTGATGATTTTTACCCAAGGGAAGGTGTTGATTTTGCCAGTGATTTTCACTTGACACCTCGCTAAGTGTAAGGTATACATTCCGATATCGGAAAGTTAAACAGGGGGTAGGGAGTTGTGCTGTAATTGATAAGTTCCAATATCTATCAGCCAAATCCTTTTGTCAACAATTTTAGCGAATAGGGGACTGGGTGTCTTTTTACAGGCGCTTGGAGAAATTCCGGAGGCCTTCTGAGAGCAATCGCGAATTTGCCGCCAGAATTGGAGTCAAACATCAGCAGATTGGCATGTGGAGGCAAGCTGATAATCCCGGCGGATACAATGCAGGTTCGCCTTCGCCCTCAATGAAAACGCTCTCCAGAATATCTGAAGCGCTCGGAGTAGATCCATACTGGCTCCTCTGGGGGTGATGAATTGAACAGACAGGACGAAATCGCCGGACGACGGTTGGCGCCAACCAGGACAGTTTATAGCGTAAACGGTTACGGAAAACTCCAGTCAATCCTGAAATGTCAGCTAGGTGTAAGGAAAACGTTACACCTGCCTGAAAAAACTCACACTCGCTTTCCTCTCTCGAAAAGTCCCGACTGCTTTGAGACGGGTTTATCTACAGGATCGAGTCCTTACAAGCGCCCTAAAACGGGTAACCGCAGACTCGTCCCGAACAAAAGGCTCCTCTCGTAGCTTTTCTCCTCAATATCCCTGCGTCGGACAGGCGTGGCCCCGCGGCCTCCGACATCTAACCCAACAATTCACCTTTACAGGAGCCAAGTAATGACACCTTCGGAATGGCTGGAACGCCACCAGACCGAACTGGTCGAAGACTGCCCAATTGCAAGGATCACCAGAAGCGCATGCAAAGCCAGGAGTCGCGCGTTTCTGTTCTCCAGGAAGCCCGAATCGGTTCTCAATCCTCGCGGGTGTATCGGTTGCCGGCACGGGATCCCGAAAGAAGTTTACGAAAAAATCACGGCCGAAGTGTGGAACGCACACATCTAAAGGAGAAATGATGGATTTACCTGCCATGAGACATGATGGGCCTGTAGCTATCCCCAGGGAACTCAGAGATATTTTCATGAAGACTGTTTTCTCTGGCCTCACGGAAGAGGAAGCGGTCGTAGCCTACCGTCTTGCCCGAAGACGCAACCTCGACATCGAAGCCAAACAGATTTTTTTCGTTCCCTACACAGACAAACAGGGACGCAGAACAGTTGTCAGCCAGACATCCATAGACGGCCTGCGACTCATTGCGGCCAAAACCGGAAAATACGGTGGCTCGATAAAACCGCAACTCACCATCAAGGACAAGGACGGCAAGAAGCTGGTAATCGATCATGAAGAGTATGACCCGTCCGAGACCGAAAGGATAGTTTCAGCCACCGTGTCGGTCATAAACACCGATTTTCCGCAGCCACAAAAGGCCACTGCGCTCTATTCGTCCTACGTGAAGAGCTACGATGGCAGACCGACTGGTTTGTGGGCCTCAATGCCCGATGTCATGCTACTCAAATGCGCTGAGTCCATGGCGCTCAGGAAAGCCTTTCCACAGGATCTCAGCGGTATCTACACCTCAGAAGAAATGGATCAGGCCAGAAACGCCAGTCTGATCATAAACAATGCCATACCAAAACCGTCATTGAAGAATTTCAGGCCCAAAAACGCCAGACCCGAACCCCATCTCACCGAAAACGAACCGGCTACTAAAAATACCGCCATTGATGTTGCTGTGGTCAGGACCGAAGTTTTGGACAAGCCAGCCCCGGATTCTCAGCCACCCGCAGAAACCCCGCAAGCCGCCGATCATCCGGATCCCGTTCAAAAAGAGACACCAGCAGACGCCCATCCTCTGGCTTCTTCCAGAAAAAAACAGACGATACAGCAACTGCTGGCTTCAATTCCGGATGGCCTCAGAAAGATGAATCCCAATATCGATACGGATCTCTTCGACTACTGCAAGGCAATCTGTCTGGACTTCCTCGGAGTAGACAAGGTCAGTGACGCTCCGGAAGAGCGTATCGAGGAACTCAGGACCTTCATGAGAACCACAATGATAGACCGACTCAAGGAATACAACTACCTATGATTCTCAAACCGCTCAGCAAAAGCGCCTATGCGACATTTGCGCTTTGTCCGTTCAAGGCCCACGCTCACAAAAACCTGGGCTTTGAAAGGCCATCAAACTTTCTTGCTATGAACGGCAAGCTAATACACTCCCTCAGGGAAAAGATCGACAACGGCGAACTCACCCTGGACGCCGCCAAAAGCCTGACAACTGACCCCGAAACGGCAAATCTGCTTGAAAAAGCCGTAAAGAATGACCCGTTCAGCGGTGATCAGTATGAAAAACTCTCAGAAACTCATGTAAAAATCGACGATCAGGGTCAATGGGTTGAGACTGACGAG
Organism: uncultured Syntrophaceae bacterium; assembly: GCA_964628605.1. Taxonomy (GTDB): domain Bacteria; phylum Desulfobacterota; class Desulfomonilia; order Desulfomonilales; family Desulfomonilaceae; genus CAITZA01. Next base: position 5,135 of record CAZVOU010000366.1, on the reverse strand, counting down.
GAAGCCGCCTCCTACGGCTACCTGGACAAGGTCGTTTTCTTACCGGAAGAACTGCTCGTAGAGGATCTGAAGACCGGGCGCCATGAATATGACGATATATTTGAACGCCATCTGTACGCAGGACTCTTGGCAAAAGCAGCCCAGCCTGATTACGATCGCATTCGGTTTGTCCGCTATTATTGCAGGTCCGGCAATCGGCTCGAATACCTTTACGAATGGAAGAGCCGCAAAGACGGCACATCAGCTCTGTATGTCACAGATCCTGCAGGCAAGAAGTCCAGAGTCCGCGGCAGACACGCAAATCCTCTTGTCATTTATCTTCAGGGAATCCTGAAAAAGATTGAACGCACATTGCCCCGTCCCAGACCCGGAAGTCATTGCCGGAACTGGTTCGGCGCCCCTTGTTCTTTCAGGGGTAACGTCTGTCCGTTAACTGACAGACTGCCGCAAATCGTGTCAGTGGAAAGTGAAACTAACCATGCCGCGCCGCTCCTCAAATACTCATTTCTGGCGTTTCTCAAAAATTCTGATCCCGAAAACATACTAAAAATGAGTCCGCATCTGGCGTCGGGGGCATATGAAGCCGTCTTGCAAATGGAAGCCGGGATCAAGGAGGTCGAGAAGAAACTCAAATCATGGTCCGAGGTAAACGGCCCCATCCACGCTCATGGTGAATCCTATGGATGGGATTTCAGAAAGGACCTGCAGATCGATAAAGAGCAAGCTCTGGAAATACTGTTTTCAAACAATCTTGATATCCCGGACATCGCCAGGGCCGTCAACATTTCAAGGTCATCTGTCGAAAAACTGCCCAAAGCTATGAACGACATCAAACAACAAATACTGGCTTCGAGCCGAATACAATTAAAAAAATCCTTCGGCCTGTTAGGAGGCAAAAATGCCCAAATCAGTCAACAAAGTAACGCTCATGGGTCACCTGGGGCGTGATCCTGAAGTGAAAGCAAAAGATGATTACCCGACAGTATGGTTCAACATGGCGACCAGCGAATGGCGCAAAGCCACTGCCAACGGCAAGGACGAATTCACTCAGAAAACCATCTGGCACCGGGTTCAAATCTCCGGAAAACCCGCAGAGAAGGCCATGATGCTACAAAAAGGCGATTACGTGTATGTCGATGGCGCACTCAGTTCCTATGACTTCCACGACCAGTCCGGAAACCATCAGACCGTCAGCTATGTCCGAGCGAGAGATGTGATCCCCTGGGTTCCTAAAGATCGCCCGCAAGAGTCTGCGCAAAGCGCCCAGGATGGCGGGGAGGTTCCTTTCTGATGAGTCCATATCGAATTGATAGTCCCGAAACAACACGTAAAATTCTTGAAAAAATTATCCGCAGACAGGATACGCCGGCCGCAAAACCTGCTGATCCGCGTTTCTTCCTCAAACTTTGCGAAAGATACTTCAGGCAGGTCGAAGGGAGGCTGGATGATCACTTGCAGGTTCCTGGCAAAGAGTATCCCAAAAAGCCCGGCAATGAACAAACTCGAAAAACGCTACGCTGACTTTCTGGAAAAGCGTCGTATGGCGGGGGAAATACGGTTGTGGATGTTTGAGAGCCTCAGGCTCATCCTGGCCCCATCCACATCGTATACCCCGGATTTCCTTGTCATAAACTCCGACGATCAGGTCGAGCTTCATGAGGTCAAGGGCTTCTGGCGTGATGACGCGCGGGTAAAAATCAAAATAGCGAACAACATGTTCCCCTTCATTTTCAAGGTGATCAAAGAGGTTAACAAACAATGGCAGATCGAAACATTGTGAAAAAACTCATGCGTCTCATTACAGCTTCAGCGCTGGCTATAACTCTGGTGTCAAATACGGTCAACGCCAGTCCATGCCGTCTGTCAGTCTCACTGATATGTTGGACCACTCCTGACAGGGTCATGGCGCTTATCAGAGTCTTCGTCGCCTCTAACGGAAATACCGAACAGTTGACCGCCATGGGAATGTCCGACGTCTTCCAGGGTAACGCCATATTCCTCCGTGAAGACTCAAAGATTGATGTCATCCCCCTCAATGAAATTGTCTCCGAAGTTCGAGTCAACGGAGTCACTCTTTACACTCTGACACAGGCTATCCAATGCAGATAATCAGCACCATTGGTGAACTCAACTCGCTGGCCTCCTCTGTCAGGTTCGGGACCATCTACATCGATCCGCCCTGGACCTACCGAAAGAAGAAAAAGAAAGGAGCCGCGTCAAACCACTACAAAACAATGAGTTTGCCCGAAATAGAGGCTTTGCCCATAGACCGGCTGGCCAAACCCAGATCACATCTGCACCTGTGGACCACTACGCCACTTCTCAAGACAGGTCTGGATCTCATTGAGAGCTGGGGTTTTGACTACAAGGGAATGTTCGTCTGGTGCAAGTCAGATCTGGGCATGGGTAACTACTGGCGTGTCTCTCACGAGATTCTTCTGCTGGGAGTAAAGGGCAAGCTCACTTTCTCCGAACATGGCATGAAATCATGGATGTGCCTCAAAAGAGGTCGTCACAGCGAAAAGCCCGAACTCGTCAGATATATCATCGAACGAGTGAGCCCCGAGCCGAGAATCGAACTGTTCGCCCGCAAGGCCACACCCGGTTGGACCGTTTTTGGAGATGAGATCGAAGTCTGACCAAAGCGATCGTTGCAGGTGAATCGGAGCTTGCGCCCAGCCATCGGACAGGGCCTTTCAAAACTCGTCACCAGTCCTTCTGGGCGGACTGACGATTAACACAACATCTGGAGATACCATGAAAAAAGTGAATATGACTTGCAGGAATTGCATCAATGGCGAACCACGTGAAGTGTGCTCACAAATCATGATCAGCTGCTTTTTGTCCCCGGACAGAAAACTCAAATCACCCGAAGACCGGTGCGTCTGTGGGCTCTGGGTGGGCTACACGAACAACCTCTCCGTTCGCACGCCAGTCACATTCCAGTGGGGTGAATGGGACCTGGGATCATGAAGGAGCAAAAGAATGTCTGACTCAACCCTTCCGTTCGATGTTGAACCCAATCTTGCTGAGGCTAGGCGATTTCTCAGGGCCGTCATCGGAAGCTCGGAACAAACATGTTTCCAGACCTTCAAAAGTCGCCCGGAAATCAAAATTGAGCCAAAATGGAGGTTCGGCTCTCTCGCCGAATGCTCCGGATGGCTCACCAGAGAGAACCAGCGTGGGGCAGGAGTCTACTTCGTGGTGAATTACTGCGATGGCGCCGGTCGAAGCGCCAGCAATGTGACACGAGTGCGAGCTGTCTTCGTAGATCTGGATGGAGCTCCAGTCGAACCACTGCTCGAATGCGACGCAAAACCTCATGTAATCATCGAATCAAGTCCCGGACGCTATCAGGGCTTCTGGAGATGCAAGAACATTTCTACAGCCGAATTTACTCCCATGCAGAAAGCCCTGATCGCAAAATTCAATGGTGATCCGGCTTGCAAGGACCTCGGTCGTGTCATGAGACTTCCAGGATTCTGGCACCTGAAAAGAGAACCGTTCATGAGCCGCATCCACTACTACAACCAGGGACTTGCCTATGACAGGCATTTTATCAGGGAGCGACTCGGATTGAATATCGCCTGTACAGATGAAAGGCCGGTCTTCGCTACAGATTCCAACAACTGCGACACACCCACTGTAGCCAAAGGTAATCGTCACGAAGAAATGAAACGTCTGGCCGTCTCATTCCGGAAAATGGGTGTGACCGGGAAAAGTCTGCATGAAACGGTGATGATCCAGAACTCGATCAGATGTAAACCGCCTTTGCACGAAAGTGAAATAGCCAAGATCACCACATGGACAAACCAGAGGGTCAAAATCGCCTCTCCGGGTCCAAATCATGCCGCTGCTGATCCTGCCCAATGCGTTGTTCCCGCTACCCCTCCCCAGATAATTACCTGGGAAGAACTTGACCAAATGGAAATACCGCCGGTCAGGTGGATTATCAGGGATCTGCTCCCCGAGGGCCTCACTGTGCTGGCCGGAGCCCCAAAGGTCGGGAAAAGCTGGCTCGCCCAGTCTCTGAGTCTGGCCGTAGCAACCGGATCTGAAGCCTTGGGAAAATTCCCCGCCACTAAGGGTCAGGTGCTTCATTTGGCCCTGGAAGACACCAAACAGCGTTTTCAGGATCGAATGAGAAAACTCAACAAAAACGGTTCAAAAACCGGTTATCGTAATGCCAGCTTCTGCCTGCAGTGGGATCCATTGCCCAATGGTCTGGCCTCTTTGCAAAAATGGATTCTCGATCAGGAAATCCCGCGAATGATCGTGATTGACACCTTTCAGAAAATTCGCTCCAGAAATATCGGTCGATTTGAGGACAATGTTTATGCAAAGGACTACGTCGAAGTAGGACTGCTCCATCAGCTCGCTACACGAAATAATATTGCAATACTGCTGGTCCATCACAAAAGGAAAGCTCTGTCCGATGACCCGTTTAACGGTGTATCAGGTTCGTCCGGCATAACCGGAGCCGCAGATGCGATCTGGATATTTGACAAGCCCAACAGGGAGAGGATGGTGGCCAGTCTGATGATATCCGGTCGTGATATTTCGGATCGCAAATACGCCCTGGCCTGGGATTCGGACCACAACATGCCCGGATGGAACTACGTATCCCCCGCTGATGATCTACAACACAGCGATGACGCTGAACGATTGATCCAGACAATGCTCGAGGCTAATCGACCGTTGAGTGTCAGCGACATTACTCATGCTTCAGGTGTCCCACAGCGGCAGGTTTACAGAATTCTGGACAAGCTCCGGAACTCCGGTCTCATCCGAAAAGCTACGGGTCTGAACGGAAAATATGTCCTCTCAGATCCGCAGCAGTCATTTTCACAAAGCCTGAACAGCAGGTCATCTGGTTATCCCGAAAATTGGGATGAAATCTGAAATAGGGACATGTCCACAGATATAGATCATGGGGTGTATACATGCTGGAAACTATTTTTGTAAACATCAAATATAACGGATAGATATGAGTTGACTCCTTGTCGTGAGCGTCCATGTGTCAATGGTGAACAAGGCTCCTGCTCTGACAACGGTCCGCACATTATATCCCTTTGATATTATTAATAAATATATATAAAAAAAAGAATAGCGCATAGATGGTCACGGCAAACCGA
>CAZVOU010000365.1:0-1538 GCA_964628605.1 uncultured Syntrophaceae bacterium | reverse complement strand
TACTATTCCAAAGATTTGCTTGTATCACGGCCGGCCTTGAAGCCGGGCTCCATAGCTGAGGCCTGAAATGAGTCGTATAAGGGTTCTGGTAGTAGACGACTCCTCTTTAATGAGGCGGACCATTTCGAAAATACTCGAGTCTACCCCGGATATTCAGGTCATTGGCACGGCTTGTAATGGTCAGGAGGCTGTTGAGTTCGCGAGAAAATATCGCCCGGATGTCATCACGATGGATGTGATCATGCCTGTAATGGATGGTTTGACAGCTCTCAAGCAAATTGTCAAACAGACCAATTCCAGGGTGATCATGGTCAGTTCGGAAACCTTCGATGGCTCAAGGCAGGCAATAGACGCCCTGTCATCGGGGGCAGTCGATTACGTCACCAAAACATCGGGACAGGTATCTCTGGATATCGGAAAAATTTCTTCCCAGCTCATCACCAAGGTCAGAACGGCATATAACAGTAAAACCATGGTTTTTGGTCCGGTAAGTTCGGCAAGCAAGAAGTTCCGACAGATAATTGACGAGTTGCTGGCCAGAGAGCCTGACGCTGCGAGATATCGCTCCGTTGACGACTACCAGAAAAACATAAAGAGGGATGTGGTGGCTGTAGCGTCCTCGACTGGAGGCCCGGCAGCTCTTCAGGTGATACTGTCGAGTCTTCCCAAGGACTTGCCGGCCGGAATAGTTATAGTCCAGCATCTCACAGAGGGTTTTAGCCAGACACTGGCTGACAAACTGAATAGCGTTTCCAGTCTGGAAGTTCGTCTCTGCGCAGGCATGGAAGATGTCAGGCCTGGGGTGGCTCTTCTGGCTCCTTCAGGTTTTCACCTCACCGTCAGAAAGATAGGTTCCAGATTGCTAGCCGTTTTGGGCTCGGAACCAGCGGATGCCCTTCACAAACCATCGGCAGATGTATTATTCTCATCGGTCGCCAACGCTTGCGCAGAGAAATGCTGTGCGGTGATACTCACCGGGATGGGGGATGACGGCGCACGGGGAATGAGGGAAATCAAGGATAGAGGTGGTTTGACCATTGCCCAGAATGAAAATACCTCTGTGATATACGGTATGCCGGAGGCCGCCATAGAATTAGGCGCAGTTCACATGGTCGTCCCTGTTGGCGAAATAGCGGCCCGGATAATGTCTTCTCTGATAAATGGTCGGATTTAAGAGATTGTTTGAATAATATAGTCAAGAGAGCAGCACAGTTTCTCATTCAATTTGGTGCAAAATTTTAGAATTATTGTTATGATCTGATCCATTCTTCACATATGAAATAGTTGAGAACCTGTGAGTAAGAAAGGTCTTTTAGGGCACAAGAGGTTTGTTTTCAGAGGAATCGGGAATGGCGAAAAGAGGCAGCGAGTCTAATAAAAACGACATGCTCCTGGTAGCTGAAATATATGAGAGGCTCTACTACCAGTTTGTTGACCTCATGAATTTTTCCTACGAGTTGGCTGGGTCTTACAGGAAGTCTGATTCTGTCGCTACAATCATCTCAGAGGAAGTCACCAAAATTGAAGGCGTCAAGAAC
>CAZVOU010000364.1:0-10387 GCA_964628605.1 uncultured Syntrophaceae bacterium | reverse complement strand
CCGAAAACAGAGTGCTTGCCGTCCAGCCACGGAGTGGGAACGTGGGTGATGAAGAATTGGCTTCCATTGGAATTTGGCCCCGAGTTTGCCATTGAGAGTATTCCCGGTTTGCTGTGTCTCAGGGTAGCGTCAAACTCGTCCTTAAAGTTGTATCCCGGTCCGCCGGTGCCTGTGCCCCTGGGGCAGCCGCCCTGGATCATGAACTGTTCGATCACCCGGTGGAACTTCAGGCCGTTGTAGAAGCCTCTGTTTGCGAGGTTCACGAAATTTGCGACTGTGATCGGGGTCTTTTCCGCAAAAAGATTAAGATGAATTTCACCCTTGTTGGTCTTGATGGTAGCTTTCAATTTGTTGTCTCCTTTTTATTGTCTAGCGCTTCATTCAACGCTACTGAATGCGCTTCGTGAGGGAGCGCCTCTGCCCGTGCCAATTCGGCCAATGATATTACACCATTTGGGGCCCCCATCACTATAATGGAATCCTCCGGCATTATTAAGTCATCTGCTCCAGGATTGCCAACAATATTGGCTCCACGTCTGATGGCAAGGACCGTGACGCCGTGTTCCTTGCGGAGATCAAGCCGGGAAAGTGTTTTATTGGCCAGTGGTGATCCATCGTGGACTCTGATTGTTGTGATGTCTGTATCGGGGATGTGAAGCTCCAGGCTACAAGCGTTGATCTCACCTGGAGTCAGGCTTCGAAGAAGTCCGTAATGATCTGATCTTACCTGGGCCACAAATTTTTCAATATCTTCACGTGGCACAAAATACCGCGTGAGAACGTGGTTCAATACTTCAACCGACGCCTCATAATCCTCGGGTATGACCACATCGGCTCCCAGGTCCAGGAGCGGGTCCATTTCTGTTACATATCTGGTGCGGGAAACCACGAACAGGCTGGGGTTCAGTCTTTTTGCAGTCTCAACGACCCTTCTGGTTGCCGAGGGGTCTGAAATGACTATGGCCATCGAGCGGGCTTCGTGAACTTTGGCATGTTCAAGAACAGCTTCCTGCGCAGCGTCTCCGTAAAATATCGGAACCCCTTTAGCCTTCTCTTTTCGGACGGTTTCCGGGTTCATCTCTATTATCTTGACGGGAATGTTAGCCACCTTTGACGCCTGGTAAAGGTGCCGACCATTCAGACCATATCCTACTATTATCAAATGATTGAATAGTCCATTTTCATCATCCGGTTCCGTAGCCTTTCTCAACCCCGTTTTTAGTTTTTCAGGAAGGGGCAAACTGTTGAGGCGGTCCGCAAGCATACTCCCGCGGCCTATGAGGAACGGGGAGGCTATCATCGTCAGAATGGAGATGCCCAAAAATGACTGATAAAAACTGGAATCCACTACTTTCAACTTGAAACCTGAAGCGAGAAGAACAAATGCGAACTCCCCAATGCCGCAAAGCGCAAGTCCCGCCAGAATTGCCGTCTTCAGGGGAAATCCCAGAATGATGGCCGGCAACCCGGAAGTAAAAAATTTAATGGCAAGAATTCCTGCTGCAGCCAATATGATAGTTACAGGCCGTCCGGCGAAAAACTTCAGGTCCAACAACATTCCGATGGACACGAAAAAGAAGCTTGTGAAGAGGTCCCGAAAGGGAATAACCGATCCCAATGCCCTGTGGCCATAGTCGGATTCGGAAATAATAAGCCCCGCCAGAAAAGCGCCCAAAGCAAGGGATAAACCGGCCAGCGAAGTGATCCACGCTATTCCCAGTCCTATGAAAACGATGCCCAGAAAAAAAAGTTCCCTGTCTTTTAACGTCGCCACCCGGTAAAGAGCCTGGGGTATGAACCACTTTGCGGCTGCAATCACTATAAGGAAAACGCCGATGGCCTTCACCACAAGTGTGATCATGGTTGAGGTGGCGCTTGCGGCGTCTCCTGCCAGCAGGGGAATAATCAGTGTCATTGGAATTACGGCGATGTCCTGGAAAATAAGTATCCCAAGAGACATCCGGCCATGAGGGGCAGAGATGTCCCCAGTGCGCTGCAGAATCTGAAGGACTATTGCAGTACTGCTCAGGGAGACCAAAAGACCAAAAAATATTGCCTGGTTGTATTCAAGACCAAAGGTTGCCCCAAGCCAGGCGCAGGCAAGAGTGGTCACCAGCACCTGAAGGGCGCCTCCCACTACCGCAATGGTCCTGATCTGTAAAAGGCTGTCAATTGAAAACTCCAGACCGATGGTGAACAACAGGCAGACAACACCTACCTCCGCAAATTGTTCAACCACATGAATCTCTTTGATCAGTCCCAGACCGTGAGGGCCTGAAATGATACCGGTGAAAAGAAAGCCCACTATCGCCGGTATTCCAAATCTGTTGCACAGGTAGGTTACAGATAAAGCAAGACCACAAATTACAATTATGTCGGATAGTATATTATTTTCCATAAGTCAGGTTGCACGCGCCTATAGTCTGGTAAACTTCTTGCAATCGCTGTTAAACTTTTCAATGAGCTGGACATTGAGAGTCGGCTTGATCTCCGGCAGTAATAACTGAAAGTCACTAGTGGCCACCTTGTAATCTTCGCCTACTGCAAGCTCGGCCTCAAATGCTTTCTGGGTGACTTTTCTGAAAAGGTATTCAATGTCGGCGGGAGTGAAGAATTCCAACATTTCAACGAGCTTATCCACATCGACATTCCCATGGTTAGTCTTGTTCAGGTAATGATTGAATATGGTTTTTCGTCCTTCACTATCCAGAGCGCCCACAGGAATGATGAGATCAAAACGACCGGGTCTGAGCAATGCGGCGTCCAACTGGTCTATGTAGTTCGTCGCGCATACCAGAAGAGTGTTTCCAGCCTGTTTTTTGAACAATGGAACCTGTTTCAGGAATTCGTTGGTTATTGACTTATCCACTCTGGACGCCTGGTCCCTGTTACTCGCTATCTCCTCGAATTCATCAATAAAAATTACGGCATTATCGATCTTGGAGGCTTTCTCCATCAACTGCTTTAGATTTTTCCCCAATTTGTCCTGACCGTCAGCCATCAAATCGCTCGGAGATGCTTCAATATACCACCAGCCAAGCACGCCGGCTATGGCTTTGACAAAATGTGTTTTGCCGGTTCCAGGAGGACCGAAGAAAATTATTGTTCTGGGTGGAGTCACTCCATGTTTTTGGGCCAGTTCCACCTCTGTGAGGGGCAAGATGATCATTTTATCGACGATTCGTTTGGGAGGTTGAGTCTCGGATATGGTCTCCCAAATGGCCCTATCGACAACCTGCGCTCCAAGTTCCTTAAGCAGGCTGACCGTTTGCTCTTTCATCAATTCCTGCTGAATTGATTCTGTGTTTTCCAGGAAATCCATGCAGGCTACTTTGAAGCCAACGTCACGCCCGAGTTTTTCGGACAAGAACCATTTATGATGAAGCACTTTCATCCAGCAGTCGGACGCCACGTCAGGTTCGAATTTTTGGCCCGAATAATTGAATATGCGGTTAGCGCACTCTTCAGGAGTCGGGATGTCTACAACTATTTCCATGGTTCCTCCTAAAAAAACAAAGAGCATGTTCCCGAAAGAGAACAGCTCTGTTAGGAACAGCGTTCTTATAGTCTATAAAATCTACTGTCAAGTCCTATAATAAATTCACCCGCAAATTCAGTTTGTTAAAACAAGAAAAGTCGAGTGACATTTTGTCATGTATGCAGGTTTATCAATAGAGTATGATTAACAGCTATTTAAAAATAGGTTAGACTAATCCACAGGAAAAAAGTTTCCAATCATGTTGAACAGAGTGATTCTAAACCTCCGAATCCAGGGCATCAATGATGTTAAACGAGATAAAAATCCAGGAAGTGGGCCCCAGGGACGGTCTCCAGAATGAAAAGACCATACTTTCCCCAATTCAACGTTCTCGTTTCATAAAGCGTCTGATGGCATCCGGACTTACTAGAATTCAAGTTGGATCATTTGTCAACCCGAAGCGTGTGCCTCAAATGGCGCACACAGATGAGGTCCTACGACTCCTCGACATGAACTCGAATGTCAGATTCAGCGTGCTGGCTCTCAACCTGAAAGGTGTCGAATCGGCCATACGTTCCGGTGTCCGCCATGTGGAGCTGTTTGTTTCAGCGTCTGAGACACATAGTGTGAAGAACGGGGGAATGTCGATAGACGGGGCCTTGAAATCATCCAGATTCATGATCAAAGAAGCAAGGGATGCCGGTCTTACCATTACGACAGGCGTGATGTGCGCATTTGGTTGTGAGTTTGAAGGACGAGTCGAAAGTGAGACTGTAAAACGGATCATTGAGCATTTTACCATCATGCAACCGGAAGAAGTTTGTCTGGCGGATACGACGGGTCTGGCAAATCCCGATCTGATTGAATCAACGCTACAAGAAATTCTGACCATAGTGGATGTGGAAAAAATATCCCTACACCTTCACGACACTCACGGGAATGCGGAGAAGAACCTCTTTAGGGCTTTGGATTTAGGGGTCAGAATGTTTGATTCATCGACCGGAGGACTAGGCGGTTGTCCGTTCATCCCTGGGGCTGCCGGTAACATTGCCACGGAAAGCATGGTAGAACTGCTCCATGAGAGAGGTTTTGCGACGGGAGTGGACCTGAACAGACTGTTGAGCGCCGGACATTTCATAAAAAATCTGTTGGATACGGGAAACTAGTTGATTCTCATTTAAATAGTGTAAAAAGATCATCTCTGTGGTAACTTGAACCTGATCCATCAAGGTATCTTTCATTTTGAACAGAAATGCAGAAATAATGGTGCGAATCGTGTAGAAATGGCCGAAGGTCTGGACGTCGTCCCGAATTCCCAGAATCAGAAAGTCGCATCAGGAGAAGAAAATGGCCCGCATACTGGTAGTAGATGACGAACCTGAAGTGTTGCTGTTGTTGACCGATATACTCGAGAGCGTAGGCCATGAGGTGGTCCAGGCGACTAATGGAGCAGAAGGCCTTAGAGAATTTCAGAAGGGCGACGTGGATCTTATAGTGACGGATATCATCATGCCGGACAAAGAAGGTCTTGAGTCCATAATGGACTACAAGCAGTTAAATCCGGAAGTGAAAATAATCGCTATATCCGGTGGCGCTCGTATTGGACCGCACACCTACCTGAAGATGGCGGAAAAATTTGGAGCCAAAAAGGTCTTTTCGAAGCCATTTCGGAATAAAGAATTGCTGGATGCGGTCGAAGAGCTTCTTTCCGAACAGTAAGCAGACCGTCCCATCATTCTGGCGGAATTTTGTCAAAAGGCTTTCCGAGCCGGCAAGAGTTTTAGGCGGTTTAACCGTTCTCTACTAGAATCACCGATCTTTGAGACACATTTTTTAAAATCAGGATAAATGGCATGATGTAACCTGGTCAAAGGCCGCTCCAGCATTTCAAGTTCGATTGTGGCTTTTTTCTCATGAAGACCTGGTTGCGAGGATCATAATTCATGTTCATCCTCAACCTCATCCAGAACATTGCATTGCTGGTAGCCTTGGCGGCGCTTTACCAGGTTATCGGGGCGCGTTTCCGTAAGGAAAGCCTGGAAAATAAGATTATATCAGGTTTTTTGTTCGGAATAGTCGGAACGATCGGTATGATGACGCCCCTTCACTACTCCCCCGGAATAATATTTGACGGTCGAAACATAATACTGAACATCGCCGGTCTGTTTGGGGGTCCAGTGGTGGCATTGGTAGCCGCATCGATGATGGGGGCCTATAGGGTGTTCATCGGGGGGGCCGGAGTCTACGTGGGGGTGGCGACCATTGCACAGTCGGCGCTTTTAGGTGTCATTTTTTATTATTGGCTGAACTGGAAACAGAAAAAAATAACTTTGTTAAATCTGTGGCTTTTTGGTCTGCTCTCCAACATTGTGCTGCTTCTGATTTTCCTGGCTCTGCCCGGTGATGCCGGAATTTCCGCAGTGAAACAGTTGGGTCTGACCATCTTGATATTTTATCCTTTAGCAACGATGTTGCTTGGCCAACTCTTTGTAGATTATGAACGTCAACTGGTTGATGCAGAGGCCTTACACCAGAGCGAGTCATTATATCGGGGCATATTTGAGAATGCTGCATCCGGAGTGGATGTAGTCGATAGGGATGGCAGATTTGTCCAGGTCAACAGCACCTTGTGCAGAATTCTCGGATACTCACGAGAAGAAATGTTGAAGATGACCATCCTGGATGTTAGCCATCCTGATGATAGGGAAATATCAGACACCAAGCACCAACAGATGGTTTCCGGCAAGACCGGATCTTACAAATTTGTGAAACGATATGTCCGCAAGGACGGCGGGTTCGTCTGGGTGGAGGCCTCGGTAGCGGCGGTCATGGGAGCGGATGGGTCCTATTACGCCACAGTCGGAGTAATTTCCGACATTACACCCTTGAAACAAAGCGAAGAGGCCCTAAGAGAACGAGAGCGCATATGGATGACCATGATAGGGAATCTGCCCGGATTCGTCTATCGGTGCGCCAATGATCGTCGTTGGACGATGGAATATCTGAGTCCGGGTTGTGTCGAAATTACCGGTTACGCCCCAGAAGACTTGTTGATGAACCATCTATTGTCATTCAACGATGTTGTAGATCCTGAATATCGGGAGCAATTATGGGAAAAATGGCAGGAGGCATTAAAAGGGCGGCAACTCTTTGAGGGTGAATACCCCATAATAACCCGGGATGGTGGCAGAAAGTGGATATGGGAAAGGGGAAGAGGCGTTTTCTCCGATGAAGGAACCCTGATGTTCCTCGAGGGATTCATAACCGATGTCACACAGAGAAGGCAGGCAGAGGAGGCTCTGAAAGATAGTAATCAGCGCTATCAGGAGCTTTTCGAAAAATCCAGGAGACAGGAAGAGTTATATCTGTCAATGTTCAACTGTTCGGCTGATCCAATAATAGTCTACGATCTGGATGGCAAAGTCAAATACCTTAATCCCGCTCATACCGAACTTTTTGGGTGGCCCCTTGATGAAATAAAGGGCAAACCGTTCGAAACAGTTCCCGAATGGGATCAGGAGGCAACCGTTAACATCATCAAAGGCATACTTGAAACCGGCCAGACTAATCGATCCTATGAGACTCAGCGCCTGACCCGAGACAAAAGGTTGGTAGATGTTAGCATAAGCGCCTCCCGTTACCTGGATCATAAAGGCGCCACTGCCGGCATGCTGGTAATCATCCAGAATATTTCCGAAAGAAAAAAGGCGCAAGAGGTTCAAAAACGTCTGGCCACTGCTATTGAACAGGCTGCGGAAGCTGTTGTGATTACAGATTCCGAGGCGGTGATACAGTACGTCAATCCGGCTTTTGAGCAAATCACCGGTTATTCCATGTCCGAAGTCATCGGAAAAAACCCTAACCTACTTAAAAGTGGCCTGCATGATGACAGTTTTTACCAAAGGCTCTGGGAAACCATAGAACGTGGGGAAGTCTGGCGTGGTCGCCTCACCAACAAGAAGAAAGATGGCAGCATTTATTACGAGGATGCCACTATTTCTCCGGTGAGGGATATGAAAGGAAATATCCACAACTATGTGGCCGTAAAGCGAGATGTCACTGAAACCATTGAGCTTACCCAACAACTGCTACATTCGCAAAAGATGGAGGCAATTGGAACGTTGGCCGGAGGCATAGCGCATGATTTCAATAACTTATTGCAGGTTGTCATGGGCTATTGTGAAATCCTCATGGAGAGCAAGGGTCCGGATCATGCCGATTTCACGGATCTACAGAAAATCTATCTGGCCGGTAAGAAGGGGGCGGACCTGGTCAAGAAACTTCTGACTTTCTCCAGGAACGAGCAAACCAAACTGGTTGAAACGGACCTTAACGCGGAGATAACTCAGGTCTGCGGCTTGTTGCTTAGAACAATCGCTAAATCAGTCAAAATGGATCTCAACCTGAGCGGAGATCTGAGCCTTGTGGACGCCGACCCTAATCAACTGGCCCAAGTGATTATGAATCTCATATTGAATGCACGCGACGCCATGCCGGACGGCGGAACTCTGTCGATTGAAACAAGAAACGTATCGCTGGACGAGGAATACTGTTCAAAACATTTTGACGTAAAACCCGGAAATTATGTGCGGCTGGTTTTTTCAGACACGGGCGAGGGCATGGACAAAGCAACTATGGACCATATCTTCGAACCATTTTTCAGCACCAAGGAAGTGGGAAAAGGAACAGGCCTCGGGCTTGCAACTGTTTACGGTATAGTGAAAAATCACGCGGGGCACTTGACGTGTGAAAGCTCTCCAGGGAAAGGATCGACTTTTCGAATTTATTTTCCTATGGCAAAACCTCGGTAAACCGGACAAACGAATAACACCCTGATAGAACCAAGGTTTATGTTGACTCAACATTCTTCAGTGAATACATGTGCAGGGTGAACTCAGGACGCCGCCAGATTACCCGAACGTCGTAGCGCATGTCCTGACGGAGCAGTGTTGAGATTATTTCCAGTTCTTTCGATTCATTTTTGCTGAATTCGAAAATCTTGTGCAACATTTCCCGACGAAGTGCCGTGTCTCTATGTCTTATTTTGTTGAGCGCTTCCAGCCATGCGTTGACATTTCCGTCATGGCTGCCGTCGTAGGGCGGCAAGGTATAACACAAACGCTCATTGCCAAAAGCTTTTATAACTTTCATTATGAATCTCTTAACAAAACGTGTAAAATCATGGTCATCAAACAGCCACGATGTGGCACGCCATTATCATTGACACAGAAACTTGTCAACCATAAAGTCCTTTTATAAATGACTCTTAAGTAAAATAAATAAAACTCGGTATGGTTAATGTATATATAGCCACGGTTTTACATTGGAAAGTATGATGGAACTTTTATATCCTGTCTGATTTTCGTGTTGTAAAAATGAAGTGGAACATTTTTGAAGTTCTTCAGACTTTTTGAGTTAATTTCTGACCATGAATCAGTGAATTCACAGGACGCCCGAATGACACAGATACAGGAATTGGCAGCTTATCGTCAGATCATTGAAGGGATGAACGAAGCTTTTCTGATTTATCAGGATGGTTATGTGAGTATTGCTGGAGGCGCGTGTAAAGAGGTCACTGGCAGGACTGATCAGGAATGGATTGGCTCAACGGATTTTTGTGATTGTGTCGCCGATGAATACAGACCCATGGTTCGCTGTATAATTGAGGCATGTGTCAAGGGAGACGGGAAAGTCTTTACATTCGAATGCAGGATGGATGGTAGTCGATTCCAAGACCAATGGCTGAGGGTGAAGAGTTCGTTCATCCGCATTTCGGACAGACCGGCTGTAATGTATGTACTGACGGACATAACGGCTCAGAAGGCCGATCAGCTCCAGTTAAGCTCTCTTGAGTGCGAATTCAATCAGTTACAGGAGTTATTTGAAAGTCAGAACGAGCAGGTGGTAGCCGTAAACAGGATTGTGGCGGAGTTGAGTCGGTCCGAGAGTCTTGAGGAGTGCTGTTCCACATTAATATTGCAACTTTCTGAGAATCTTCATTTTCAGAAAGTTCTGGTGGTGTTGAGTGATGGTCGAGGTGGTTTTAGCAACATTGTGACCACAGGTATCGATAGGTCTCCCGATGAGATATCAGACTTGCTGAATATCGACAAAGCCTTTGAGAGGGTTATTGATAGCGGCCGAATCCTTTTAAGAACCGACATGAATTGTGAATATGTCGCCTGTTGGGATGACATCTTTGGTTCATGGACCATGTACCCGCTTAAAGGAAGGAAGACGGTTTTAGGAGTAGCAGTGCTGGGCGGTGATTCGACGGAAAACAGGGACACTATCGGACTGATCCTGAATCAGGCCGGGGTGGTCATAGAAACCCTGGCCCTGACGAATTCGCTTGCTGGCACAAATCAGGAGTTACTTCGATTTATGGGTGAGTTGAGCGAGGCCAAGAACGCCGCTGAGAAGGCCAATGAATCGAAAAGTCAGTTTTTTGCAAACATGAGTCACGAGATTCGCACTCCGATGAACGGCATAATTGGAATGACCGAACTGGTATTAGCGACTGATCTCAACAGTGAGCAAAGAGATTATATAGAAGCGGTTAAAATGTCGGCTGATTCATTGCTATCGCTGATTAACGACATACTTGATTTCTCAAAAATGGAGGTTGGTAAATTCGAACTGGCGTCTACGGACTTCAGTCTGAGAGACTGTGTTGGCAACACATTGATTACTTTAGCTAATCAGGCTCACGCTAAAGATCTGGAATTGGCCAGCCACATACCTTCTGAAATTCCGGACAATCTGCATGGCGATCCCGGCAGGTTGAGGCAAATACTTGTCAACATAATTGGCAATGCGATCAAGTTCACCAAACAGGGAGAGGTCATATTGAGGGTGGAGCCCTTAATGGAAGGTGAGAATTTTGTGGAGCTTCATTTTTCGGTCACT
>CAZVOU010000363.1:0-2186 GCA_964628605.1 uncultured Syntrophaceae bacterium | reverse complement strand
ACTATGTTTCTGATGTTACGAGCGTCAACCCCGGTCGATAATTTTCGGGACGTGGTGAGTATGGTCGGGATGGTTTTCTCGTTATCCCGGAAATCACGAAGATACTGTTCGCCCAATTCACCATCATTAGCGGTAACTCTATGGCAAAAGTTCGGGTCGGAAATGGACTTATGCTGGTTGACCATATCGCGGATGAGCAAAGCATGGTCCTGGTCGGCGCAAAAAACCAAGGTCTTATCCTTTGGCTCCAGTTGAGACATGAAGAATCCAACCCGCTTGGCCTCAAACTCGTTAATCTGTATGGTTCGGTTAAAATCTTCATTGGTATACACTGCGCCTTCTTCGACATCACCTTCAAGGACAGTATCATCAAGCGAGAAAACATATTTTGTGAAGTTCGTGTATATCTGCTTGACGCGAAAAGGTGTCAAAAAGCCATCATTGATGCCGTCTTTCAATGAATAGACATAGACTGGGTCATTAAAGTAGCCGTAAGTGTTTACATTCTCGCTACGCTTTGGTGTTGCCGTCAGACCCAACTGAACGGCCGGCGAGAAGTACTCAAGAATAACGCGCCACGTGCTTTCATCATTGGCTCCACCCCTGTGGCACTCGTCAATTACAATCAAGTCGAAGAAGTCCGGCGGGTACTCTCCGAAGTAAGGTGTTGCTTCATCATCCTTCTTCGGGCCGGTCATGAACGTCTGGAATATGGTGAAGAACAGGCTGGCGTTTTTAGGAACCCGGCCCTTTTGCCGAATCTCGGATGGGTTGATTCGGACGCGGGAGTCCTCCGGGAAATCCGAGAATTCATTGAAAGCCTGGTTCGCGAGGATGTTACGGTCAGCCAGAAACAGTATCCGCGGTCGTCTGGTCGGCTCTCCGCTTATGTTCCAACGGCTGTGGAACAGCTTCCATGCTATCTGAAACGCTATGAAGGTCTTGCCGGAGCCGGTGGCCAGCGTCAGAAGTATTCGTTTCTGACCCTTGGAAATAGCGTCCATAACATTCCTGATGGCCACTTCCTGATAGTAACGGCAGGGTCGGGAGCCTCCACGGTCTTCAATCGGGAACTCGGCAAACCGCTCGCGCCAATCATTCTTTTCAGGGTATGTCAGGTTCCATAAATCGGTCGGACAAGGATAACCATCCACGTCCTTCTCTTCTCCCGTGACCATATCAACCTGATAAATTTGCTTGCCATTAGTAGCATAGGTGAAGCGGACCGACAGCTTCTCCGCATAGGCTTTAGCCTGGGCCAGTCCCTCGGTGTAATGCTTGTTGACAGCTTTGGCTTCTATGACCGCTAGTTTATGGTTACGATACGAAAGCACGTAGTCGGCCACCTGGGGTAGACTACGTTTACCAGCGCCCAGGATACGACCGGGACTAATCATCTCACGGTAGACGCGGCTGTCATCAACCTTACCCCAGCCCGCTTTTCTGAGCATTGGGTCAATATATTCGGCTCGGGTTTCGGCTTCGTTCATAGCATTGTCCTAGAGCTGACCCGAGAAGGCTTGGTGAAGAATGGAGCTTCTCAGTTCCTCTAAGGATTCAATTTTTCTTGAATAAGCTAACTCTAGAGCTTTGGCCTCTTTTTCCAACCCATTCATGTTATTGACTATAGCTAGCTGGGTTTCAAGTGCAGTAGGTACAGGCATAGTAAAATTCACCAAAGTTCTTATGGGCAACTGAGGTTGAGCAGCGCCGGAAGTATGTCGTTTTATTTGTTCAATGATGATGCTGGAGCGAAGCAACATAAAAAGGAAAGAAGATAAAATACGGCGCTGGTTAGGGCGGAGGATTAGCATTCCTGAATTGATTCTGATATTCTCAAACGGAACATCCGCATCATATAAACCGACATTCCCGATGGTTCCACGTGTTGTTAAGACAACATCATTTCGCTCGAGCTTACCTTTGCCAAGTTTTTTATCTTTTCCCTCAGTAATGAACATTGTAGAATCAAAATTAAATCCGTCTATACGGACATTTTTGGTGTTCAAAAATAGGCAATGACCTTCATCATGAAACTCGTTGGCTTTCGGATAGTTGCTACCTCTATCCCCATCAACTATTCTTATAAATTCATGGTCATCGAATCCTATTTGCTCCCAGCCTTTGCCAAGTCTGCTGAAGACCGACCCCAAATAACTGTCAAAAAGCTCCCTAGCATTTTGCAG
>CAZVOU010000362.1:0-1798 GCA_964628605.1 uncultured Syntrophaceae bacterium | reverse complement strand
GGTTTCATCGAGTGTCGCCTGTTGTGAGAGAGGCTTGATGTCCTGCAGGTTCAAGCGGCGGAGTTCATCACAAGAATGTAACCCCTCAGTTAACCGCGGTGCCATAATGCCAGACGGACTGAACCGTTTCATGGCTTTTAGAGCAAGGCACAGACATTTGCATGGAAATTGGTAATGCGGCAATCTTTGTTTTTAGGAAGATTCAAATAGAACAGGCATTATTGGGGTGGTGGGGTCTCGGGCCAATAGGTTGAGGCTTGCAGATATTTGGCCCTCTGCATCCATTCGTCTTTTTTTCAGTGTGCATGCGACCGTTTGAAGTATGCTTCGCGTTTCAGCTCCAGCGTCGCTAATCGAACCGAAACTGACTTTACGGGCTATTACTGACGGTCTTAAGTCGCGTTCAGCCATATTGTTGTCCGCAGGAATTCCTCTGTTTACAGACCAGTGGTAAAGCCTGTTATGGTTCTTCCGAAAAATGTCCTGAATCCCGCGTATTCCCAGGTGAACAGCAGGGTGATTCATGGCTGCTTCTATCTCGCTTCTTATTCGGGACGCTTCTGAATAGAATTCATCATCTGATATGGATTGTCGGCGAAGTTTCATGGCGCGACTGAGCAAAGGTATTACCACCGCCGTAAATGCTGATACTTCGGAGTCATCCGGAAACTCTTTTTCCAGATCCTCAACATCTCTTAGAAGATGAGCGTAACAATACTGAATTGCGCATGGAACCTTGTTGTAACCGTTATAGCGATCCACAACCAGTGTTCCAGGCAGAGCATCCTTCCCAAAGATGGACAGTGGAGTCTGGGCCGATCGGTTCTTGCCGAATTGAAAGATACTCAATTTGTCGGTGGCAAAAAGCCATACGTAACCATTCTTGCCATTGGTCCGCCATCCAGTTTCATCTGCATGCTTTACCGGCGATTGGCGGTACTGCTCGATCAGTTTGTCGGGAACATCTGCAAACAAACGGGCCACTCGTTGAAAGATGCCGGCAATACTGCCACTTCCTATGCCGAGAAGTTCACAAACTCTCTCCACTGGAATGCCATGAACGTAATGCATGTTAATGGCTCTGGCTATCAATCTATTCCCGTATAAACTCCGTGGAAGAACCCCTGATGGTTGGGCTGTAAAGCTCTTGCGACACTTGGGGCAATATCGCTTGTGAAGATTGAAGACAATCCGTTCCGGTTTGGCCAGTGGGATATCAACAATACTTCTCTGTTCAACGCCTTTCTTTGATAGAGACTCTCCACATTCCGGACAGTTTTCTGATTCCAGAGTAACCTCTTCTACACGATCTTCAGTCCCTTGTTCGTGTCCCTTTCGGCCATGACCTTCATGACCCGGACGCGCGCCTTTAGGCTTGGGCGAATCCACCTGTTGGGTATTTTTGAAAGGTTGTTTGGACGACGGGGTGGATGAACCAAAAAATCCATCCTCCAACTTGCGCTGCTCTCTACCCAGAGCAGTCCGTAGAGATTGTACCTCTTCTTCGAGCTCGTCTATCCTTCTTTGCTTGTTCAGACATATGTTGCAATTGTTTGGAGCCATAACACCCTGCCTCCTCAACCTGGAGGTGATATACTATGGCTCAAAGTAGTAATCGATCATGCAACAAATCGCGAGAAAAAAATGCGGCCCCTATTCTCACCCGATTAACTGAGGGGTTACGGGTATGTTTTTGTTAAAAGTCAAAATTATATTCATTCTTACAATGTGCCATCGGATCGTCCGACAAATATTCCAGCGTGCAATTTCTTTGCTTAAACAGGCCAAAGACTATCGC
>CAZVOU010000361.1:0-1882 GCA_964628605.1 uncultured Syntrophaceae bacterium | reverse complement strand
TCAGAACTTCGTGAAATGATGGGAAAACAGGCTACCATAGCCGGTCCTGATTCTTTCCTCAAGCAGTTGGGGGGAGTTTTTGAGATGTTCGATCGTTTTGCCATGGTGGCGTCCCTGATCGCTGTTCTTATTTCAGCTCTGGTCACGCTAAAGATCATGGCCGGCAATATTAACGAGAGAGCCAGAGAAATAGGTATACTCAAGGCGGTAGGCTGGACAGGCCGCAATGTGATGTCACAATTACTTGGCGAATCCTTGGTCCAGGGGCTGTTAGGCGGACTGGCGGGAGTATTTGTCGCCTGGCTAGTCATCTTTGGGCTGAGTTTTACCCAGATTAGTATTCCCATACCTTGGGACATGAGCCCTGTTCCCCATTTCCTTCCAGGAGGGGACAAGCAGATATTCAAGACTTTTGCTTTACAGATTGCGATACCGTGGCATCTTGCGGTGTTTACGGTGACTTTGTCGCTGTTGATCGGCGTCGTCGCCACTGGACTGCTTTCCAGAATAGTTTCAAGAATTAAACCGGCGGAGGTTTTGCGCCATGAATGATCGGAATATCCTGGTGGGTACTGATCTCACCAAAAGTTTCGGAGACCTGCGGATAGTGAAGGGGGTCTCCCTGTCAATAGCTGAAAATGAGTTCGTCTGTCTTACCGGAAAATCCGGTAGCGGCAAGACCACGCTGCTTTCAATGCTCTCTGGACTTGAATCCCCGACATCGGGGCACATCATGCTTGGTGGCAAGGATATAGCTGGGGCTAGTGAAGATGAGCTGGCGCTTTTCAGGAGGGAGAATGTCGGGATTATATTTCAGTCCTTCAACCTGATCCCGACACTCTCAGCCTGGGAGAACGTAGCTCTACCTCTTTTTCCAGAGAAGATGAGAAATAATGAACGCAGGGAAAGGGCTGCAGCGCTTTTGGATAAGATGGAATTGAGTGACCGGTTGAATCACTTACCGTCGGAATTGTCTGGTGGAGAAAAACAGCGAGTCGCCATCGCCCGTTCACTGGTGAGGTCTCCAAGAATATTGTTCGCCGACGAGCCTACCGGAAATCTGGACTCGGAAACCGGAAGCGCCATATTGAACGTGCTCAGGGGAATAAACAGCAACGATAAAGTTGCTATCCTGATGGTAACTCATGATGAAGAAATCGCAAATTCAGTTGATCGCGTAATTCATATGCATGATGGGGAGATAGCGGTATGAAAAGATCATTGTTACCGTGTTTGATTATCCTCTCCGTAATATGCCTTTCAAATACTGCTTGGAGCGCGGGGCCTGTAAAGATCGAGATACTCTACATGAACCATGGTCCTCTGCAGGATACGCTGGGGAAACTTAAAAACATGCTGGCCGGATTTGGAGGCAGGCTGGATGTTTCCTGGTATGATTTTGAAAGCAATGAAGGTGAAGCCTTTAAAGCAAAGAAAGGTATAAATCAACACGTGCCCCTGGTGATCTGGATTAACGGCAGCCCAAAAGTGAAACTGGGTCAACAGGAAATAATGTTCTGGGGTTTCCCCACTGGCGCCGGACCTGCGTTCTTCCAAGGTAAATGGAGTATGGATACCCTGAAATTGGCTATCGAAAATGCGATAGCTAAAAAGTGAGGATAACATGGCATTTCACTACGTCATCCAGGAACTACGCAACCATCACCATCGCACCGTCATCAACGTTCTTGGCGTTGCCGTGGGAATAGCGCTTTTCGTGGCAATAAACGCCGTCGCTTCGGCATACAAGGTATGGCTTGAGTTACCCGTCAGGAATGTAGGGGGTGACCTGGTTTTGCAGAAGCATGAAAAAAAAAGGGATACTTCGGATACGGGAAAGGTATCGATGCAAGGCCTTCGTTTGCCGTTTTCAAACCAGCTA
>CAZVOU010000360.1:0-2802 GCA_964628605.1 uncultured Syntrophaceae bacterium | reverse complement strand
GATTAGCCGTTCTTCCCAGATGTTTGGCTCGCAATGCATAGTTGTCGCTATTGACGCCAAGAAGACCGGCAACACGGCTTCCGGCTTTGAGATATCTATCCATGGCGGGCGAACCATGACCGGCATAGACTGTCTGGAATGGGCTAAAAGGGTGGAACGTTTGGGGGCTGGTGAAATACTCCTGACCAGTATGGACGCGGATGGAACTAAAGACGGGTATGACATTCCCATGACCAGGGCGGTAACGGATGCTGTCGGAATCCCTGTCATTGCATCCGGTGGGGCTGGGACCCGTGAGCATCTCAGGGACGCCATCACTCTGGCCAATGCTGATGCGGTTTTAGCGGCTTCAATCTTCCATTACCGGGAAATTCCCATCCGTGTTCTCAAACAATATCTCGCCTCGCTCGGGATTCCTGTGAGACTGTGAAACGGGGATTTGAACGGGCTAATTTTCTGGTTCCCCTTCCACAATCCAGTATTGTGATTATTCTTTATCTTTATCCGGGGATTAACTTGGGTAAGATTTTTACGTTCTGACAGAGTGATCAAAGTGCAAACTTATAAACACACCGAAGAAATCGAATATGTCGAAGACGAAGTAATTGAGGCCAGTCACGAAGCGCTCGAATTGCCCGGAGTGCTGGAGGAGGTAGCGCGTCATGCGCAGACCGAACCGGGGAAAAATGCTATTCGAAACTCCGCTCCATCGAACGACCTGGACACAATTATATCTGATTTGGAGTTGGTAGCTCAGTTTGTCGAATTTAATCTGCTCCATGGGCCCTTGGGATTCGGCGCTTTGGTCAATTTTGACGGTGTTTTTGTGGAATTGGGGCTGCCTAATGCCGTTCTCCAGGTGGATGAAATTCTTGCCATCAAGGATTTTGCCGAAAACAGTGACTCCATAAAAAGGCAGCTGGCTCGAATCGATGACAGGTTCACCTTGGTGAAATCCTTGGGCTCAGCCCTGTTTGACCTTGGTTCATTGATAAGAAGCATTGGCAGGGTTTTTGACGAAACCGGGTCGGTAAAATCCAATGCAAGCCCCGAGCTGATACGAATCAGCGATGAAGAAAGATCTCTACGGAACAGGATAACGAAACAACTTGAAAAAACTGTTCACAACAGAGATTTGTCCCGAGTGGTTCAGGAGGATTACATAACTCTCCGGAACGATAGATACG
This sequence comes from uncultured Syntrophaceae bacterium, assembly GCA_964628605.1. Classification (GTDB taxonomy): domain Bacteria; phylum Desulfobacterota; class Desulfomonilia; order Desulfomonilales; family Desulfomonilaceae; genus CAITZA01. The sequence goes on along the minus strand of CAZVOU010000360.1, from coordinate 1,615 downwards.
TAATACTGCTCAGACCTGAATTCAAGGGTTTGTTGGATGGCATCGTTCACGATAGTTCAAGAAGTGGAGCTTCTGTATATGTGGAGCCTCTATCCGTGATTGATTTGAACAATAGAGTGGCTGCCCTTGCTGAGGAATACAGGGAAGAGATTAGAAAGATATTTTGGCGCCTGACGCAGGAAGTGATTAACAACATTGAACTCTTGCAGGAAAACTACTCCATCCTTGTAAAACTGGATTCTTTTCAGGCCCGTTCCCTTTACGCCACGAACACGAAATCGGTCAGGCCGGAGCTGGTGACTGAGGGCTTCAAACTTCTTCAAGCCCGTCATCCTCTGTTGCTATCAATTTCGGATACTGACACTGTCCCAATGGACGTAATTCAGGACATTGACACCAAGGCGACGATAATCAGCGGCGCCAACATGGGTGGGAAAACTGTGGCTCTCAAGATTGCCGGACTTTTCCCGCTAATGGTTCGTTGTGGAATCATGGTTCCTGCTAGCGAGGGATCAAAGCTCAATCCGTTCTCCAGAATCATGGCCGATATTGGTGATGAACAGAACATCCGCGGTAGAATCTCGTCGTTTTCAGGTCACATTGCCAGAATCAAGGCGATCTTTGATTCTGTTGAGGAGGGAAATCTTGTTCTACTGGATGAACTGGGAGGCGCAACGGACCCAGAAGAAGGCTCGGCTCTGGCTATGGCCATTATCGATGGACTCATCCAGAAAAAGGCGCGGGTCGTAGTCACCACACATCTGACCCACCTCAAATCTTATGCCCTGGCTAAGCCGGAGTTCAAAAATGTTAGCGCTGAATTTCACCCAAGGACACTAAAGCCCACCTATCGTCTCCTCTATGACCTACCTGGTGAAAGTCACGCAATCTCTACTGCTGAACGCATAGGCTTGCCACCGGCAGTCGTCGAGGCAGCTCGAGTTTACGCGGACAAGTCGGCAGGTGGCAGCTCCAGATTACTAGCTGAACTCAAAATCAAACTCGATGAGGCCAATGCTTTGAAGATAGAGCTAAAACGCTCAAAGGATGAACTGGATTCCCAGATTGCCCAATTGAAGTTCGAGCGCGATCAGATTACTGAAAAGTATATCCAGGAAGCCCGGGAAACTGTCAGAAACGCGGAAAAACAACTTGCAGACCTTATGAAATCTATAAAATCGGGCGCCATGAAATCAGCTAAAGAAGTGAAAGAGGCTGTATATTTTATAAAGCAGGACATTTCCGACAAGCTTCACTCTCCGTTGGAACTTTCCCGAAAACCATTTCACGCCGGTGACTTAGTCAGAATCAAATCGTTAAAGAGAGAAGGGAAAATCAGAACTGCCCCGGAGAGAGGGAAACTTGAAATTGAGGTGGGCAAGCTTATGTTTCGGGCAGACCCTGAAGACGTCGAGTTTGTTCGCAAAGGAGTTACTGAAAAAAACACTTCAAAAAAATGCATTATTGGGGTAGATATGCAAGTTGCTACCCCCAAGTGGGAGGTGAATGTCATCGGCTTGCGCGCTGAAGAGGCGCTTCCAATCATCGAAAAAGCTATTGATAACGCTATGCTAAGTGGTCTTACGTCACTGAGGATTATACATGGTAAGGGGAC
>CAZVOU010000359.1:0-5154 GCA_964628605.1 uncultured Syntrophaceae bacterium | reverse complement strand
ATTGGAAGGGCTCTACTTACCAGCCCAAAACTACTTCTCATGGATGAACCGTTGGCCTCGCTGGACACCGACCGCAAACAGGAAGTTCTGCCTTTCGTGAGGAGACTCAAGGATTCCTACAATATTCCAATTATCTATGTTTCACACTCACCTGAAGAGGTGGCATCCATCGCTGATAGGGTTTTGGTCCTTAAGGCCGGTCGCCTGGAAGCTTCAGGTGGAACAGACCTACTGCTCAGGAATGGACTAACTAACAGGGAGCAATGAAAATACAGGTGGCTTTCAACTTCATTAATTCCTGGGACGAACAAAATGACTGGACAAGCATACGAAACTCTCCATGGCCCTTATACGACACGAGTTGCTAATAGCAGTCACTTACTCCGTTTCAATTAAACATCACATCGCATTGAGGTAAAATATAGATGAATCACATTGAACAATTGAGAAAACATTTTCTGGAAATGGTAATCACGCATGGCTTTCAGAATCAGGAAGTTGAAGTGCGAGTCAAGACGCTTACCCCAGAAGAATCAATCGGTAATCCCGAGCATGATGATTATCCTCTGACCAAGGGCAGAGAGAGGATGATGGAGGCGCTTTTTATGGGTAGTAGAGGCCAGGCGTTCACGGATATGTTCGGTAACTTTTCCGGCTCCATGACAGAGGCGCTTGAACTTTATCCATCGAACAACTTCCGCAGAGCAATCTTCCTTTCATCACTAAATGCTTTGTCACGGCATCTGGGAATAGTGGACAAGACAATACACTGCAAAGACGACAAGCCTCCACAATGCGCCAAAGAACTGGCGTCCATGATGAAAAAGAACTACGGTCAGGCCCGAGTAGCTATAGTTGGTTTGCAACCACGAATGGTGGAGGCGCTATCTCCGGAGTTTGACATCAGAGTTACAGACATGGATTCGGAAAACATCGGAAAATCAAAATTCGGCGCAACTATCCAGGGCCCCGGGCAGACTCCTGACAACCTTGAGTGGTGTGACGTCGCCCTGGTCACAGGGACTACACTTACTAACAGCACATTGTCCGACATAATGAAAGACAAGACCACAATCCTCTATGGAGTCACCTGCGCCGCGGCATCCCATTTCCTGAATATAAAAAGATTTTGTCCTTATGGGACATAGTTAGTCGTTAGCAAATCATGGTGGCATGTTCAGCAATACCGGTGTCAATTCAGGTTTCAGGAGAAGACTCTATGGCATTAACCCTGGACTGCCTGTCCGGTCTCACCGTGTCACCATGGTAGCCTGGTCGCATTTTGTGAGTTCGGACACAGTAATGAAGAAGCTTACGGAGTCTATTGGCTTGAGTATATATGCGTCACAACCCGCTTCCATGGCCCTGGTTCTGTCATCAATCATGGCATGAGCGGTGAGCGCCGCCACAGGTATGTTTGCCGAGGCTGGATTCGATTTCAGGATTCTGGTGGCCGAAAGTCCGTCCATTCCGGGCAAGGAAATATCCATGAGAATGAGGTGTGGCGTATAGGTTTCCACCATCCCGATCGCCTGTTCAGCAGAGAACGCCTGAAGCACGCAATACCCTCGGGACTCTAGCAGACCGGTGGTAACCTTCATGTTGTTCTCGTTGTCTTCGACGACAAGGATTTTGACATCGGGTTTATCGTCACTGGAAAGGTCATGTATCTGTTCAGGTTCATGATCGAAGGGTTCCGGCGTTGGTTCAGTCTCAGCAGGTTGCCCCGCAAATATACAGGGAAATGTCACGGTGAAGGCGCTGCCCTTTCCCTCTCCATCACTTCTGACCGAGGCGCTGCCGCCATGAAGCTGGGCAAGAGTACGAACGAGGGCCAGGCCCAGGCCGGTTCCGGGTTCCTGTCTCGAATACGACGAATCCACCTGTTCAAAAGCCCCGAAAATTCGTTCCTGATCCTGGGGTCTTAATCCAATTCCTGTATCCGAAACAATAATGCGGATGTCTGCGCCATGCAATTCAGCTACCAACTGAACCGTTCCACCTGAAGGAGTAAATTTTATGGCATTGGACAGCAAGTTAATCACCATCTGCTTGATACGAACTTCATCGGCCTGTATCTTCGTCTTTTTAAGATCTTCAGAGACAGTGACATCAAAGTTCAATCCACGTTTCACAGCCATTTCTCTAACCATGACACTGCAGCGGTCCAACAATTCATTCAAGTCGATAGCAGATGGGTTGAGTTCTATCTTTCCGGCTTCGATTTTAGCAAGATCCAGAATGTCATTGATGAGCGTCAGGAGATGACGCCCCGCCTCTGAAATATTCTGGACGTATAGTGACTGTTTTTCGTTGAGTTTACCCACGAATTGTTCTCCGAGCAGGTCAGAGAACCCGATTACCGCAGTCAACGGCGACCGCAGTTCGTGACTCATGTTCGCCAGAAACTCACTCTTGGCCGAGCTTGCAGCCTCAGCCTTGACACGCAGCATGGATGCTTCACTGAGGGCAATTTCCAGATTGCCGTGACTCTGTTTTAGGGCCCATTCGGTTCGATTGAGTTCAGCAATTTTTTCCTCAAGCTCCTGATTTGTGTTCATCAGTTTGTTGGTGCGTTCTTCCACCCGGGTTTCAAGTTCGTCGCGAGCGGCTCTTAATTCCTGCTCTGCCCTCCTTTTCTCAGTCACATCACGGAAATTCCAGACCCTTCCCACCACGGCGTTGGCTATCAATTGAGGTCTTGAATAGCGTTCGAACACGCGGCCGTCCTTGAATTCCATTACGTCAAAACTCTCAATTTCAGGTTCATCGTAAGAGGCCTTCACTGCCCGGCGGAAAACTTCAGGGTTTGTCACCTGGTCAAGGATATAGGCCAGCACTCTGTTGCCGTTGCCAGAATCCATGATTTCCTGGGGTATAATCCACTGATCCAGGAATCTCTGATTAAATGCGCTAATTCGGCCTTCACGACTAATGACCACTACTCCATCAGCAGTTGACTCAAGCGTTGAACGCAGAAGAGACACGGAGTTCCTGATCTCATTCTCAGCCCGTTTACGGTCGGTAATATCCCTGATCGTGGCATGGAGAATCAGTTCACCATGGACTTGCAGGCTAACCAGGCTTATTTCCGCGTCGAAGGTCGTCCGGTCATATCTGCAACATTTCCATTCAAAAAATTGAGGTTGTCCGGACAAAGCTTCAACCATTTTCCTGTTATTCTTTGAAGCTGAGTCCTCACCATCGGGTTGCGTCACAGGGGAAAACGTTAAAGGGCTGCTACCCAACAACTGATGTCTGGCGCAACCAAACATTTGCAGACTCGCCGTGTTACAATCCAGGAATTTATCCTCTCTTAGAATGAGCATTGCGTCTGTTGATGATTCAAATACGGTTCTGTATTTGGCTTCACTTGCTTGAGATTTTTCAATCAGTTTGCGCTGAATATAAAGCCGTTGCTCGAACTTTTCTTTTGTCACCAGCCACGACCATGTCAACCAGCCCGTAAAAAGTGAAAGGAAGCCTCCGATAGCCATAAACCCATACATCCGCGAGGTCCTCGGCCCCGGGAGATCTCCAGGTAATGCGGCCATCTCCCAAACACCACCAGGCACATTGATGTCGAGAACAACCGGGTCCGATTTGAATATTTTTTCATCTCCCAGAGAGAAACTTTCTCCGGTCCCATTGACGTCCCTGCTTCGCAGGGCGTAGCCGGACCCGGAGGAACTATCCGTAGTTCCGACTCCTTCAAACAGCCCATTTTTTGGGATGACCACACATACCTGGCCCCAGTAGTCGCCACTAACATGTGTTTTAGCATTCGTCGCCAAAAAAACCGGAATGCGGCACAGAATACCCAACCCACCATGGACCAGCTCAAAAGGACCGCTGATGACTGGACCGCGTGTCTGGATAAGTCTCTCCAGGGTTTCACGTCGTTCATGAATCTCTGCCAGTTCGGCTTCTATCGCTCTTTCATTGTCACGAGACGGGTAGACATCTATGACTGAGGAACCCTTGATCAGGGACGCCGTCCTGATTACAGGGTTGGATTCCGAAGCCTCTTTGAAAATGGACTGAAATGTCTCGTGATCTATTTCACCATGGATGCTGACATGAGAAATGACGGGTTGGACGGACAATACAGTTGACCACAAAGCCTTTTCAATCGAAGCCCGGACCAGGCTCATCTGTTGGAGGGTGTCCATACGCTCCTGAAGGACTTGCCGTTCATTTTCAGAAACGGTCACAAACCATGTTGCGCCAAGTATGATCACAATGGACAACAAGGCTGCCAAAACAGGAAAAATACGATGCCTGGCAATTGGTTGGGTCATTGGCTGCAGACCTCTATAGCTACGGCCTGACATTGATTGTCTGTTGATTGACCTTTTTAAAATTTACCTGTTTGTTGGTCCAAGGGTATGGAGTGCGACTGAACTATCAAAGCCTGCCCCGGAAAAAACCTGAATATATCTAAACAAAGGCGGCTTGACGATTAACTATATCTTTCGATTCCTTAGTAAGTCAAATGTTTCGTTGACTCATTTGATCAAACTTGCATGAACCTTGGGAGCCTGATTCCCCAGGAAGCCTACTTCGCTCCATGCTGAAACATACACCGGTGATTTAAATACGTTATGGCATCCGGATAAAACCTTGCGCCATTGTTCGAGGCCGAATTTACCGTGTTAAACTTTTCACTATAGGGAACCATAGCTTGATTCGGACATGCCCGACATAAAGAAGCTCGAAGTTCGTCCACTACACAAACCTTTCACCGGCATCAAAAACCTCTTTTCCATCGTGTTTGAGACCATGCCTATCACCTTCCAGAAGCCATCTGAAAGCTAAATATTCCATGCATTGTTCACCTACGCAGACCTTTAAGCCCATGTCCTCACATTTTTGTACGAATCGAAAGAGTCCCAGAGGGTCATATTCATCCGGTTGTTCTTCCCTGAAACCCTTTTCGGAAGCGGGAGTTGCGATGAAAGGGTAGACGTTCAGCATTTCCAGGTAGCGGCTGTGATCGCCTATGAACTGAACAGTTTTCTCAAAATCTGACTGCTTCTCGCCCGGGAGTCCGATCATCACGGAGGGCACAGGAACTATTCCGGCTGAATGAAGCCTTTTAATGAGACTGGACATTTGCGTGGAAGTAATTCCTTTGTTGATTGCGTTCAATGT
>CAZVOU010000358.1:0-2296 GCA_964628605.1 uncultured Syntrophaceae bacterium | reverse complement strand
TCTCTGGGTAGCGCCACAAGGACCTATTTTAAACGATATCCGTTCGCTGTAGATTTCTTTTCGGATAAAGGATTCATTTTAGATGTTCTGGCCAGAAGAACACGAATGATGCTCTACGTCTTTAAATCACAGACAATTCACTATCTTGATAATTCAAAAGAGTTTGGTCTTCGCTGGAAAATCAAAGTCCAGGATGGGCGGCTTACTGGAATCCCTACCAAGTCGTAGATAATCCTGAGAACCACTGAATAGTCGGAGAATGGAGAAATGGTCTCCAAAACAGTGTGAAGCGGGACACGCCACAAGATGCTTTGTTGATACTTGTGGAAGATGCCGTTCTTATTTTTAATCAGCAATCAAGACCTTGCCCCCGTTTTCTCAAATTGTTAGTTTATCAATGTTTCAGGAGTCAGAATCTTTGGAGTGGGCGACGGCAGGTTTTTAGAAACTCAAGGCCATTTTAGAATTAAAGGCGCGGCCGCATTTCGGGGCTGTAAACAAAGATCCTTCATGCATGTATCGAGGAGATAAAGGTCTGAAAATTTGGAGTGCTTGGACGTAATGAATCTGCTGGCAGAGCCGGCTCGGAACCCATACAGTGAGAAACCAGAAAGTTTGTCTGAAATAATCATCAAAAAATCAATGAGTTTAATGTTAAAAACTACACCATACATGAATACAAGTGATCTGTTTGTCGACCTCGTAACCACGAAACCTTTGGAATGAACTAAAGGAACTGCTTGACCAGATTCTTACCGCTCTGCTAGATTCTTTAAAAAGCTTTTTTCTATTCGGAGAATAATTGGGGGAGGTCTACAGGCATGAAGCCTTGTCTCTGGAACAGGCTGTCGATAGTACTGGTGTTCGTTTTGTTTGCCGAATCGGTATGCTGGGGGCAGCAGATTTCCGAGAGGACTCCTGCTGTCGGAGAGCTGGCGTCCTCTGGTCAATCATCTTATTTCAACCTGAAGTTAGCGATTCGAAAGTATCTTAACAGTTTTACATCCTGGCAATTTCCGAATGCCAGGGGTCCTCAGGATCCCTTGAGCCGTCTTGAATATCCCTGGGATCAGACCTTTATGGCCATACGTGGAAACGCTTCCTATTCCAGCCTCGAGGTCAATGTCGAGTGGTCTGGCACACTAAACGTAGCCTCCAACCCAAAAGCGCAGGATAGTGACTGGACTTTTGGAGACTTACCAAATCAGAAAACCCTTTTTGATGAAGCTGAAGCAAATCCCAGATGCTGGATTCTGGATTTAAGCTGTAATATGGTTACGCCTTTACCTTTTCCTGTCAGGGGTGTCCTGGGTTATCGTACTAGTAATTTCAAATTCACATTCGGTGACGGGTATTTCAACAGTATGGATCCCGCATACGAATCTGGGCCTGAATACGGCGCCAGAATCGAGTTCATCCAGTACTACCAGCAACTATATGCGGGCGCCATTCTCGAGACTGTCTCCAATGCGACAGAGTTGTTCCGCAGCCTTCAATTGCCACCTCTTACACTACGGCTTCAGGCTGATGCTTCTTATGTAATCGGCAAGAATCACGATGATCATGTTGTCAAGCCATATATTTATCAGAGCTATCTAAGAACTGACGGGTTTGGTTGGCATATAAATCTATGTGCCGGGGTAAGGACCGGACGAGTCAAATTTGAAATTGAAGGCGATGTCAGAGGTATTGATACCCGCGGTGTCATGGAAGACCTTGACGGAAGATCTGGAGTCGTTGTGACAACATATATTGAAGGCGCAAAGGCTTGGAGTGAACAGAAGTATTTGGGGGTCAGCGGAACACTGTTTTTTTAGAAAGAGCAAAAAAGATGACCTCTCTGTTAACCGCAGCGCCATGAGCTCAGACTACTTCAACCGGTTTATGGCTTGTACACTGATGCACAGACACTCGCAATGGTGGAAGGCCCGGAGGACTAATTCCATATCAAATTTTTTACGGGATCGCCTGTCGCCATTCCCGCTGTCCACCAAAATAAAAATGGTATAGTGGCCTAAAAGAGTGTAGGCTGTCCGTAAAACCATTGTGTTTTCTGAGGTAATTGCTTGGCCAAAGAGTATTATTTCATTAGTGACTTGCATATTGGGGGCGACGAAGCCTTGGGTGTCTGCGATTATGAGCCGGAACTGGTAAGGTTTCTCAAAGAACTGGCTGTAAAGGGAGACGAAGCTGAGTTAATAATTGTTGGTGACATTTTTGGCTTGTGGGAATTCACCGACATCAAGGGTCCGGAGAAACTACAGGCGCTTATAAACCAGTTTCCAAACATTTTCGA
>CAZVOU010000357.1:0-2696 GCA_964628605.1 uncultured Syntrophaceae bacterium | reverse complement strand
ATGTTATTGAAATCATGAGCTATACCGCCTGCCAATGTCCCCATGGCTTCCATCTTTTGTGACTGAAGCAGTTGCTCCTGGAGCTTCAACTCAGTGGATACATCACGGATGAGCGCCACAATATTGGAGACAACCCTGTCTTGGTTGAACACAGGAATGACGGAACAGGCGCAATGGTAGATTTCCCCTTCCTTGCGTTTTCCCCTGAGTATCCCCTGCCACACGAATCCGGTTCTCAGTGTCTCCCAAACATCCTTGATCAGGTCCGGGTTGTTTTCGTCCTTCATGTTCAGAAAATCGTGAGTCTTTCCTGAATTCTCATGTTCCGTATATCCGGTGATATCAACAAAAGCCTGATTTACGTGCTTTATTCTGCCCTTCGCATCGGCAATCACTACCCCCTCTGAAGCATTGTTTATAGCGGAATTAAGAATTGTTTGAGTTTCCTGGGCCCGCTTTTTCTGTATAGCCATTCCATAGTAGGCTGAAAGTTTGACAATCGTTTCAAGGTCTCTCTCATTGTAGTCCCTGGTCGCATTTGACAGTGCGATTTGTCCTAAGAGCTGGTTTCCGAGGAGCACAGGAGCGGAAAGGAATTTTTCCAGCGGCACGTGTCCAGCCGGTAGGCCCTTAGATGAAGGATGTCCAGCAGGGTCATTGGTGAAGAACGGCACGAGTTGATTGAGGGAATGACCCCACAGTGAGGGGTAGAGGCCATCTGTACCCTTTGGGAACCTTATCTGTCCAGGACCTTTAATCTCGCAGTCCTTTCCAAACATTTGAGTGAGTGTGAGCGACACCTGGTCCCCTGTGAGCCCATCGGTCTCATTAACATAGCCATGTTGGCTGTCGGTCAGTTGTCGCGCCTTTTCCAGCACCAGCATCGCTACATCTTTGAGAGAGCGCTCCGTATCGATCAGAGCCTCAAATATGCGGTTGATTGCGTCTTTGAACTCAAGTTCATACAGTAAGTTGGCTTCACCGGCCTTCAACTCTTCCTGCGCCTGTTGGAGCGCCGTGATGTCCGTTATGGTCCCGAGCCATTCAAGGACTATGTTGTCGTTGTCCCGGACCGGTAGAGCCTGGCACAACACCCATACCAATGTTCCATCTGACCTGACGAACCGGAAATATGACTGGTATGGGTTTCCATCCAAAGCAGCCTGCTTCCATTTTCTGTACGTCGTTTCCCTGTCATCTGGATGTAGTCCTTCCGACCAGCCATGTCCGCAGGCTCTCTCAGCCGATATTCCGGTAATCACGCTCCAGTTGGGACTCACATAGGTATTGGACCCGAAAGGGTCTGTCGCCCACAAGCCCACTGGCGCAAGTTCCACAAAAGTCTGGAAACGAGTCTCGCTTGTCTTGAGTCGTGTAATATCCTGGTGAGCGATAACCAGGCGCAAACCATCCCCGAACATGAACTTTGTGCCTCTAACTTCAAACCACCTTTTCTCGGTCGGGGAATGACAGGGGTATTCCAATGCAAATTCCGATCTTTTGCCGTCTATTAGTTGACTGATCAGGTTAACAACATTGCCGGCTTCTGCGGCAAATTCACCGTCTGCGGTTTTACATACTTCCAGGTAGTTGTCTCCCAATCCGCAATTCTCGGTCTCCCAACCGTTTTCAACTGAAAAACGACGCCATCTTTCATTCACATGCAGTATTACGCCGTCTTTATCCAGGATCGCAATATTAGCATTGAGAGAATCAAGCGCCGATTTTATAAATTCCCTGGATTCATCAACACTTTTTTGAATTTCCAGTTGAGATTGAATCTCGGCCTGACGACTCCTAACGAGTTTTTTCTGTCCAATAAAAAGGAAGACCAACCCAATAAGCCAGATGGCCACATGGCTGAACGCCGAGACCAACAGGGATGAGTTGTAATCCTCCCATACCTTCTTCATGGGTATGGTTACGCTTATTGCGCCCCGTGTTTCTCCAACCCTGTAAGCGTGACGCTCGTGGCATTTAATGCAGGCCTGCTCTACAACCAGCGGAGTCAATGACCTGAAAACCGGCTGTCCATCTATCGTAGATAATGACCATACAGGTCCGTTGCCTCCCTTCAGAACAGATAACGCTTCGGCTTCCCACTTGTCAGCCCTGTTTTGAACCATTATAGGATCCAGACTGACTATTCGGGATTTGATCCCGCTTCTCTCAGAGTGAATCTCGTTGGCTAACCTGATCATGTATGTTGGATTGATGAGCGTTAAGCTCTTGCCGTCCGATGTGGACAGTTCCCTTTCTGACGCGTCGAGAAATGGGTTGGCCCTGATCTCATTATTTTTCGAGATGTACACTCCCCCCTGACGGGCATTCCACAACTTGTAGGTAAGGTCTTTTTCAGTTTCCTCCGCTGCACGCGACCTCATCTGGTTCAGAAGACTTGAACGAAGTTCATTCCAACTGGCCCAGAACGAGAGCGCCAGCACGGCCGTCCAGAAACCTGCAGCAAGTAACGCATATAGCCTGAGTCGGTCGGTATTGCCTATTCTACCAGGGTGGGTCATCAAATCATCTCTTTTAATGGATAATTATTGAGCGCTTATCTTAGCTCAGTCTGTCCATTTTTGACAAGCACATCCTAACCACTTTCCGGTCTTCCGAAATTTCAATAAAGATAAAAGCGTCTTATAAGTAACCCCTCAGTTATTCGCGGCAAAGCAAGCGAAGGGGATTAGGAC
>CAZVOU010000356.1:0-50673 GCA_964628605.1 uncultured Syntrophaceae bacterium | reverse complement strand
TCAGACTTGGGACAATCTGGACACGCAGGGAAAAGAATTCTCGCTTGGTCAGGGCAACCAGGTAATTGAACTGACGCGTGAAGAGGATCAAAAGTGGGCGCAGGCGGTAAAGCCGGTGCTCAATGAATACGTTAATCAAATGAAACAAAAAGGTGTGCCGGGAGAAGACGCTTTGGCTTTCTGCACTGAATGGTTGAGAAACAATCCATAGCCTCATCATATTACAAAGCCGGGAAATGATTCGACGTTCACCAACCTGATTAAAAATTTTTTCATCCAGGAACACCTTTTTCGGCTTTGTTTCCGATTCTGTTCACAAGACTGAACCAATGTCATCAGATTTTAAAAGTTTCAGGACTGGGCGCAAGAGACCCAGATTTGGCGCCATCAGGACAGAAGAAGAAAGTTGGCGCAGTGGAATAGCATAAATCGGCTAAAAAAGTTTATTTCTAGGCCAAGTTGGGTTATGCTTGACAAACCAAAATCATCGCTCCAATATAATTCAGCGTATATCAAATCCATGTCATTTTACAGAGCCAGTATACCGGTCTCTTTGGGGACGAAATTCTTCCAGGAACAGATTAATCGTAATGTGTGGTCTTGGTGGCTGTCATAGCAAAACGTATCGCTAAAAAGATCATGACCCGGGGAATAATGTTACCGATAGGGGATTAAAATAGTATGGTCACATGTTTTCCCAAACAATCTCCGTCTCGCTTTATTATCACAGTAGTTCAAGTCGCTGGAAAACGATGGATAGCTTTCTCATTCCGGAGGGCTCGCTATTCAGTAGCGTAGATCCATACAAAGCAGGCAAGAGGGAGGCTAACTTGAGAGCAATGCGAACATTGGTGTGGCTAGGTTTGGTGACCGGCATATGCTGGTTCTGCTTGACGCCTTCAGAGGCTAAGACATTGGAATTGAACTATTCTATTTTTTTCCCTGCAACGCATGGGCAAACTTTACTTGCCACGGAATGGGGAAAGGAGATCGAGAAGAGAACAAAAGGGGCAGTGAAGGTGAACATGTTTCCCGGGGCTACCTTGACGCCCCCGGACCAAACCTACGATGGTGTTGCTAAAGGGATCGCTGATGTAGGAATGGCTGTGTTAAGTTACACGAAGGGAAGGTTTCCTTTATCCGAAGTTATTGATCTCCCGTTAGGGTACAAACATGGCCTACAGGCCACCAGACTAGCCAACGCATATTATGACAAATTCCGACCAGTGGAATTATCTGATACCAAGATCATGTACTTGCATGCCCATGGCCCTGGGATATTCCACACCAAGAAACCTGTAAAAACGATGGACGAGTTGAAGGGCATGAAAATAAGATGCTCTGGAACCAGCGCCAGGGTTGTTTCAGCTCTCGGGGCGACTCCTGTCGCCATGCCACAGAATGAATCCTATGATGCCCTGCAAAAAGGGGTCGTGGATGGATTGGTGTCTCCGATTGAGACGTTGAAAGGCTGGAAAATTGGCGAAGTCATAAAATCATCAACCGAGAATTTTGGATCGGCCTATTCACTTGGTTTCTTCGTGACCATGAACAAGAAGAAATGGGATTCTTTACCGAAGGATGTCCAGGATGTAATAGAGCAGGTAAACCGTGAATGGATCGAGAAAACAGGCCGAACCTGGGATGATTTGGACAAGCAGGGTAAGGAGTATTCATTGGCTCTGGGTAACCAGGTAATTGAACTATCACGCGAAGAAGACCAGAAATGGGCCCAGGCAGTTAAGCCTGTTCTTAGTGACTATGTGAACAATATGAAGCAAAAAAATCTTCCTGGTGAAGAAGCCTTGATTTTTTGCACAGAATGGCTGAAAAACAATCCATAGCCTTAATCCATCGCCTGGCAGGGTGATTCGTATCCGGCCGACAAGACGTCCTGAAGGGGTTGTGTAGTGAAATACGTGCTCGCTTTGTCCGAAATTCTGGCCAAACTCATGTATTATGTGGCCGGGGTCGCCTTGGCCTCGATCATGTTGCTGACAGTGCTTGATGTGATTTTGCGGTCATTCAAGAGTCCCGTCTTGGGAACTTACGAGTTGGTAGGACTGCTGGGCGCAATTGTTGTCGGCTTTGCTATACCTCAAACTTCTAAACTGGATGGGCACGTGATCATGGATCTCATACCAAGCGCCTTGTCTGGTCTGTCAAGGCGCCTGATGAGAATCCTTACGAGGTTGCTTGGAATAGCCATTTTTTTGGTAATCGGCCTGAACCTTTGGTCCATGGGGACAGATTTCCGAATGTCCGGTGAAGTGACCCCCACGCTTCAGTTACCGCTATATCCGATCGCATGGGGCATATCTGTGTGCTGTTATATCCAATGTCTGATTCTGTTTGTTGACATATTAAATACCTGGAAGCCTGAAGCATGACTGTCGCCACAATTGGACTACTGGTAATAGCTTTATTGTTCGGTCTGTTTTTCATAGGCCTGGAAATTGGATTTGCAATGGCTCTGGCGGGATTTATCGGTTTTGCCGCCATCGTGAATGTAGACGCAGCCTGCAGTCTGGTGGCTAAAGACGTTTTTAGCGTCTTTTCCTCCTACGGTTTTACTGTAATTCCTATGTTTGTCCTGATGGGACAGATAGGAGCCAGTGGTGGAATAGCCAGAAGTCTCTACGATTCAGCCTACAAGTTTTTGGGTCATGTCCCGGGAGGCCTGGCTGTTGGAACTGTCATAGCGGCAACAGCCTTCAAGGCCATCTGCGGGTCTTCTCCAGCCACTGCTGCCACCTTCGCGACAATAGCGGTGCCCGAAATGGACCGATACGGTTATGACAGAAGTCTCTCCTGTGGAACCGTGGCCACTGTAGGAACCCTGGGTATACTGATTCCTCCGAGTGTTGTGCTGATCATTTACGGAATATTGACCGAAACCTCAATAGGTAAGCTGTTTCTGGCCGGAATCATACCGGGCCTTCTGATTGCATTTTCTTTCGCCATCACTCTGATTGGCTGGAGTTCCATCAACCCAAAGCTGGGACCAAGGGGTCAGATTTTTTCGTGGAAAGAAAGATTCAGTTCTTTGCCGCCCATGTTGATGGTAGGGCTGGTCTTCATGCTGGTTGTCGGTGGCCTGATGACAGGTTTTTTCACTCCAACTGAAGCGGGAAGTGTTGGCACGATGGCGGTTTTGATTTTGACCGCCTGTAAAAAAGACATGGATTTCAGAAAATTTGTCAAATCCATAATGGAAACCCTGAGAATAGCTTGTATGGTCCTGATGCTCATTGCGGGGGCGACCATTCTGGGCCACTTTTTTGCCGTCACACGGACCCCGTTTCTAGTTGCGGAATGGATGAACAGCCTTCAGCTTGATAAGCATATCATCATGCTGATAATTGTGGCGGTGTATCTCATAGGCGGCTCTTTTATTGAAGATCTGGCCTTTTTGATACTGGCGACTCCTATTTTTCTTCCAGTAGTCCTCAAACTGGGGTACGATCCGGTGTGGTTTGGGGTAATTGTTTCAGTAATAACGATGATAGGAATAATTCTGCCTCCGGTGGCCATCAATGCCTTTGTGGTTTCGGGGGTGACCAAGGAACCTGTTGGCGTGGTTTATCGAGGGATATACCCTTTTCTTGCCGGAATGACGATTTGCCTGTTGATTCTACTTTTCTTTCCAGAGATATCACTGTGGTTGCCAAATATGCTCATGAAATGATTTTTTCAGTTTCATAAAATGCAGGAACGTAACAGTAGGACGAGGTCTGGTTTGGGGCTCAATTTGCTTAGGCGCATTCATGTTTTGTGGACAGTGTTTGACCAGGCGTTTGATCAAATGCGGGGGACTATTGTTTTCAAACAACCTTAATACACTAGGGGGGTGGGGAGATGGCAGTGAACAATAGCGCTAAATTCTGGAATCCTTATCTTGAAACTCTTCCGCTTGAATTATTGCAGAAATTACAGCTCAGAAAATTCAAAAAGATTCTGGAGTGGGCCTACGAACGTTCCCGATTTCACAGGAGCCTTTATGAGTCAGTGGGCCTGGAGCCAGGTGACATAAAAACGCTCGAAGATGTGCGTCGCGTTCCAAAAGTGGAAAAATCAATGATGAGGGGGGCTCAACGCAAAGCGCCATTTCCCTACGGAGACAGTTTGTGTGTTCCGCTGGAAGAGGTCACGGAGTTTAGACAAACTAGCGGCACGACCGGGCAACCGGTTTACCAACCGGACACCTGGCAGGATTGGGAATGGTGGTCCGAATGTTGGGCGACTCTGCTGTGGGCGCAAGGTTACCGCCCGACTGACAGGGTGTTCATCCCATTTGGTTATAACATTTTTGTGGCATTCTGGGCAGGACACTACGCTAGTGAAAAGATCGGTTGTGAGACAGTGCCGGGTGGGGTTTTGGACACTGAAGCGCGAATTCTCAAGATGAGAGAAATTGAGGCGACGGCTCTAATGGCAACGCCAACCTATGTGCTTGGAATGGCTGATGTTGCCCAAAAAAAACTCGGGATGGACCTCAGAAAGGATCTTCAGATCAAGAAAATCACTTGCGCCGGCGAACCCGGAGCAATGGTTCCAGCCACAAAGAAAAGAATTGAAGAAGTTTGGGGGACAAAAGTTTTTGATCATAGCGGCGCTACCGAGATAGGGGCCTGGGGATTCGAATGCGCAAGCCAGTCTGGTGGAATGCACATCAACGA
This sequence comes from uncultured Syntrophaceae bacterium, assembly GCA_964628605.1. GTDB lineage: Bacteria > Desulfobacterota > Desulfomonilia > Desulfomonilales > Desulfomonilaceae > CAITZA01. The sequence continues at coordinate 45,994 of CAZVOU010000356.1, read as the reverse complement.
AGCCATGTTTCTGGCGGAAATTGAGGACCTGGAAACAGGTGAAATAATTACTGAGCCTGGAAAGAAGGGTAAATTGGTAATAACAGCGCTCGATCGAATAGCTCAACCCTGCGTTCGTTTTGATTCAAAAGACATTGTCGAATATTCAGCATACCAATGCGGATGTGGTCGCACTTTCAGACTTTTTGAAGGTGGCGTAATTGGTAGAGCAGACGATATTACCAAAGTAAAGGGTGTGCTTCTGGCGCCATCAGCCATCGAAGATGTTGTGAGATCCATTCCTGAACTTGGAAATGAATTTGAGGTCACGGTTCAGAAAAAGGGCGATCTTGACGACATTTCACTCAAAGTAGAGGCTTTGGTTACAACTCCCGAACAAATGAAAGAACTGGAGTCAAGGCTGCGGTCTGAATTACGTTTGAAAACTAATCTTGGTTACCACATAGAGGTGTTTCCGGAGGGAAGTTTGCCACGATATGAGGTAAAGGCCAAAAGGTTCAAAGACTTACGTGGGAAGGAATGAGAATATGTATAACCAGACCGAATTGAGAGAGTTTTATCTGGAAGCCCGCGAGTTAAAAGAAAAGGCGCTCAAACTGTATGATAAGTCAGATGAATTTCCGGCTGTAAACAGAAACTGCAAGAGAATTCTGGCCTCTGTGGAAATGTTGATGATTAACCTTGAAGGGGCGGATTAATTTGGAAAAACCAATTTATCTGGACCACAACGGAACAACTCCCCTTGATCCTGAAGTTGTCGATGCGATGAAGCAATTTCTGGAGAAAGACTTCGGTAACCCCTCCAGTTCTCATCTTTACGGGATTGAGCCTAAACGCGCTGTGGCTGGAGCCAGAAAGCAGGTTGCCTCTCTCATAGGGTGTGCCCCCCAAGAAGTGATTTTTACAAGCGGTGGGACTGAATCCAACAATTTTGCCATTTTCGGGACAACAGGCTTTGACGATCTATCCGGAAAGAAAGTCATCACTAGTTGCATTGAGCATCCTGCGGTCATTGAACCTCTTCGATACCTGGAAAGCCGGGGTCTTTCAGTCTATCATGTTCCGGTTGATTCATACGGGACCGTGATTTTCGATATGCTTGAATCTGCAATAGATGACAAAACTACACTAATAACAGTCATGCACTCGAACAACGAGGTCGGATCGATACAGCCCATTGAGCAAATCTCGGGGGTAGCCAAAAGTCGAAACGTCGTCTTTCACACTGACGCGTCCCAATCCTTGGGAAAAGTCCCTATTGATGTTGGTTCACTAGGGGTAGACATGCTGACTATCGCAGGGCACAAGCTTTATGCTCCTAAAGGGATAGGAGCTTTGTATGTCAGGGAAGGCGTGGAACTGAAAAAACTCATGTATGGCGCCGGCCAGGAGATGGGAAGACGCCCTGGAACTGAAAACGTGGCCGGAATCGTAGGACTTGGAAAAGCATGTGAAATAGCTCAAAGGAACCTTAATCAAAATTCAACCCGTATGAGAAAATTGCGAGAACATCTCAAGGTTGGCTTGGAGAACAAAGTCCAGTATCTCAGAATTAACGGCCATCCTGAGAAGGGTCTGCCAAATACATTGAATGTGTCTTTCAAGGACATTGAGGCCAATCGTCTGCTCGAAGAGGTAGGGTTGGAAGTTGCCGCTTCGGCTGGAGCCGCTTGCCATTCAGATCACGTAATGATTTCACATGTTCTGGAAGCGATGAAAGTTCCGCTGGATTATGCCAAAGGGGCAATCAGATTCAGCCTGGGAAGGAACACTACTGAGGATGAAATAGACAGGACCATAGAAATTGTAACGTCGGCCGTGGCCCTTTTAAGAGAGTGATCCCAAAAAAATCTGCTCTTTCTTTTGTCTGCCAGAATTCATATCCTGAAGGTCCGGCACAGGCGCATTCATGGCTGTGCTGAGCCAAACTCTGCCGTATTAATCGGTGAAATCCGTTTTGAAAAGATTAGCCTTAATCATAATGGTCCCGTTTTCATTATTTCTATCTACGGGCCTATATGTCTTTGCGTTCAAAGCGCCCAATTACGCTCAAGCCTTGCGTGAAAAAAGAGACATGGTCAATCAGACGGTAATTGACCGAAAAGGCCGAATTCTAAGGATGGAGCCGGATGAACACGGGGAATACCTCATCTGGTTGACACATGATCAAATCCCGCAATTAATGAAAAATGCAGTAGTAGCTGCCGAGGACAAACGATTTTATCAGCATTATGGATTTGACCCTCTAGCCACAGTCCGGGCTGTTTACGGCTACTACTCTGCTGGTAAGATAATTTCTGGAGCCTCCACAATAAGCCAGCAGGTGGTCCGGATGCTTCATCCTCGACCTAGAACAGTACGCTCCAAAATAATAGAGTTTTTTGCCGCGATAAAACTTGAATGGCAATTGTCGAAAGAGGAAATACTTGAGTTGAACCTCAACCTTGCTCCAATGGGTGGTTACCTGAAAGGAGTTGGAATAGCCTCACGAGTTTACTTCGATAAAGATCTCAACATGATAAGTGTGTCTGAAGCGGCCGCCCTAGCTGCTCTTCCGAGGTCTCCATCCAGGTTTGATCCATCAAAACCGTCCGGCAAAGCTCTGCTTCTGGATGAAAAAGACAGGATTATATCTCGTATGCTGACCTGCGGGTTTATTTCATCCGAAGAAGCCGGCAAAAGCAAAGGCAAGAACATTGTCTTCAGGAAAAGACGTATTCCGCGTCATGCGTCTCACTTCACGGAAATGGTTCTAAAAAGACACTCATCCACCTCTAGAACAGTGAAGACGACCTTGGACAGCGGCATTCAAAAGATTGTGGAGGAGACCTTAGCCGCTCACAAATTGAGACTAGAGCGCAATGGAATAAAGCAGGTAGCTTTAATTGTAGTCGGTGTCAAAGACCTGAGCGTGCTGGCGTTGATGGGCAGCATGCATTACGGCCCAGTTCACGGAGGTTTTAACAATGGAGCTATTGCAAGGAGATCGGCAGGATCCACGTTAAAACCCTTTCTTTATGCTTTTGCATTCGAAAAAGGGGTTCTGCCGACTTCAACGGTTCCGGACATTGTTCGCAGTTATAAAACGCCGGTGGGTGATTATATTCCGCTGAATGCCAATAGGGTTGAATATGGTCCTGTTAGCGCTTCTGAAGCCCTGGCGTCTTCCCTGAACTTATCGGCCATTAAAATAATAGAAAGAACAGGCATTTCAGAGTTCTTCAATCTCTTACGGGTCCTGGAACTTGTTGATGCGCGGTCAAAACCACCTGATCATTACGGTTTCGGCCTTGCCATCGGAAACCTTGAAGTCAGCTTGTTCGCGCTGACTCAAGCCTATGCGTGCCTATCGCGACACGGGGTATTTGGAAACCTTCGATTGATTTCGGATGAGCCTGTTTCCGGAATTAAAGTTCTGGACACTCGGGCTGTGAATGAGGTTACACAAATTCTCTCAAGTCATTCTGCGCGCATTCCTGCGTTTGGCAACCCTTTTTTCTTTGATTTTGGATTCCCTGTGGCGCTAAAAACAGGCACCAGTGACGGCTTCAGGGACGCTTGGGCTGTTGGTTACACGTCTGCGCATGTTGTGGGCGTCTGGGCCGGAAATTTCAATGGTAGGCCATCCTCAGGAATGTCAGGGGCTACAGCATGCGGTCCAATACTGAAGGATATCATCTCCAGTCTTAACACTTCATCCAGCATTTCGGCGGTTCAAGCAAATCTCAGGAAGGTTGAAACGGGCAAAGATCTCAGTCATGATGACCATCTGTATCTCGGCGCTGAATACGCGAACTGGCTGCACAAAAGAGAACTGAACCTCGGATTGGGAAGATACAGACTGGAAGAGTCTCCTGTGAGTGAGGATCGACAAATCAGCGATGTTCGGCCTGGAAACGGGCCAGGCTCTGCTCATCGGGCCTCTCCAAAGCCTCAAAGCCGCATGGTTAGTATTGTCAGTCCACATGATGGTGATAGATTTGCAAGGCCCGAGGGGATAAATCCGATAATACCTCTTAGGGCTTATCTCACTCAAATGGTTCCTGAAGTAATATGGATTGTAGACGGAGTGGAAGTGGCTCGGACAGGCCCTCCCTACGAATTCCTCTGGGAAGCCGGCAGCGGCGCCCACTCAATCATGGCGGTATTACCAGAACATCAGGCCGCTAAAATTGAAATAACCGTTGAATAGTGCTAACCTGTCCAGATAAATAAACTAATTGGATATAAAAATCACGAACATGATTTACCAGGACTTCCTAAAAAATTTGACCTTCAGATTCATAAAACCTCAGTTTAAAATGCCGGTAAACGAGGATTTTTATGAAAAAAGACTGCGACATATCATCACCCATGGCGCAACCGGGTTCCCGGAGAAGTTTGGGATGTTCCTGGAGTTGATCAACACGGCATTTCCTGAAAGCGAGTTGGAGCTAAAAAGGTCTTTCCTGAAACTTCTCGACACTCCGAGGATGTCCACTCTGGCCATTGCTGCCCTCATAAATGAGGCGGTGGCGACCATGTCCCGCAAAGACGTATTTGTAAACGTTGGGATTTGGCATGGTTTTTCCTTCTTGGCGGCATTGATGAACAATCCGGAGAAAACGTGCATAGGAATAGACAATTTTTCTGAATTTGGTGGCCCCAAGAAATACTTCCTTCCACGTTTTGACAGGTTCAAAAGTCAAAATCATTTTTTTCATGACATGGATTATCTCGACTATTTTGGCAACATCCATAGGGGCTCTATAGGGTTTTATTTTTATGATGGCAATCACAGTTATGAAAACCAACTGAAAGGACTGAGAGTAGCTGAGCCTTTTTTTAGCCCGGAGTGTCTTATCCTGGTAGATGACACCAACTGGGATGAGCCTTATCAGGCTACTTTCGATTTCATGAAAGAAAGCGAGAATTCTTACAGGACTCTTTTAGACGTTAGAACAAAACACAACTGTCACCCCACTTTCTGGAATGGTGTCCTTGTGATTCAAAGGGTCGGTCATTCTGGAACAGATTAATTTCCTTTAATTTTGAACCCGATCGAGCATCAATTGTGTGCGCTTACTGGAGCAGGTCTGACAAAAAGGATCAATACACCAGCAAGGAAACTGAATGCGCTCAAGTAATAAAACACGATTGAAAAATCCTTGGTCACATCAAGGATGAATCCGCCCAGGACTGGCCCCAATGGTCCTGAGAAAAATCCATAAGCGGTAAAGACCAATCCAAAAACAGCTCCAAAATTCTGGATTCCAAAACAATCAGTGATCAGAGGAGCGGACACGGTGAAGAGAGTTGCGAATGCGAACCCAATGAAAGCTGAAAAAAGGCACATCCAGCCAAGATTATTGGAATTTATCAATCCTATACATGCCATTCCACAGAGTATGAAACTCACACTCATCGTCAAATTCCTACCAACATAATCCGAGAGCATGCCACTTATCAGTCTCATGGCCCCACTAGCCAGATTAAATGCCACCAGGATCATTACGGCTGATTCCACGGGATAATTTTTAGAAATGCCATATGCGGTGGAAAGAGAAACCATAGCTACACCGGTTGATCCCTGGAGGGCCCAGGTAAGCCATAAAAATCTGAAAGCTCTGGAGCCTACTATCTCGCGGGCTGTCATCTGAACATCCAGATTCATCTGTCTGAGGGCTGCCGTCGCCGAAACATGATGTTCCGTAGAATCTTCAGCAACTAGCGGGACATTCGCCAGCCTGGATGACAAGATTCCTGAAACGAGCGAAACCACACCCAGCAAATAGATCATGTTTTCGTAGCCGATAGAATCCAGAAGTCGTAGAAACATGGGTGACATCAAGCCTGCAGAAAGCCCAAAAGTGATGTTAACCGCTCCGGAAACAAGCCCTCTCTTTTCTGGGTACCATCTCTGAACGCATGTCAGCGAGGGAACATAAATGAGACAGGATGAAGCCCCTGCTATGAATGCGAACACATAAATGATGTAAAGGTCCGATGCAAAGTTCAACAGCAGGACATTCAAAGAGGTGATCACGACTCCAATGGTAATCGTTCGCCTGATCCCAAGAATCTCTTGCCATTTACCGACCGAAAACATGAATATTCCAGCTCCGGCCAGGACAAAAAACATTATTGATCCGATGGCCCCCTGCGAAACGTTGAGGTGTGTTTTCCAGTAAGGCGCCATGACCCCGGGGAAACCAAAAATAAAGGCGCCTGACCAGAACAGGGCGCCGGCGCATCCCAAGACAGACTTGAGCCCGGAGGCGGAGCCACTCATTTGTTTACCCTCATCGCTTGATGTAATTTTGGGAGGTCGTTTTTTAACTGTCAGTCTGGACAATATGTCATTACGTTCATATACTACAGAAAAATTTGTGAGTGGGAGTACATATTTTGGAAGCAACAATTGATGCCTTGGCCAGATCTGAATCAGTTAATTCATCTGTTCTGACTGACGGCATGAATGAAGGTAAAGTGGTAATTTTCAAAGCTCCACCTAATGGTCGACCGGTTGCAGTCGGCAAAGGTCTTAAAATAAAAGTCAACGCCAATATTGGAACCTCGGGGGATGTTCATGATGAAGACCTTGAACTCCGCAAACTCGAGGCGGCGGTAAAAGCGGGTGCTGACGCAGTGATGGACCTCTCGACCGGCGGAAACCTTCGTTCGGTGAGAAAAAAAATAGTATCGGCTTCTGACATTCCAGTGGGCTCGGTGCCAATTTATGAAGCCATCGTCAAATCCGTGCGCGAAAAAGGTGGCGGTGAGAAAATGACCGCTGAAGAAATGCTCGACGCTATTCGTTTGCACGGGGAAGACGGAATAAGTTTTGTTACGGTTCACTGCGGGGTCACTAGAGCAGTATTGGATAGGTTGGAAAAAAGCCCCAGAGTTTGCGGAATAGTCAGTAGGGGAGGCAGCTTCCTGGCTCGGTGGATGCGTATTAACGGAGCCGAGAATCCGCTTTACGAACGTTTCGACGATGTTCTGGACATCTGCAAGCAGTATGGAATGGTTCTGAGTTTAGGTGACGGCCTACGCCCCGGAGCCGTGGCAGATTCTCTCGACGCTGCGCAACTTGAAGAATTGATGACATTAGGAGAATTGAACAGAAGAGCAGTCGCTGCAGGCGTTCAGGCTGTCATTGAGGGTCCGGGCCATGTTCCGATTGACCAAATTCCAACTCAAATGCTCCTCCAGAAAAGGCTATGCGATGACGCTCCGTTTTATGTGCTGGGACCACTGGTCACCGATGTTGCGCCTGGACTGGATCATCTCACTTCAGCCATTGGCGGAGCAATCGCAGGGTGCCACGGGGCAGATTTTCTGTGCTATGTAACTCCATCCGAGCATCTGGGGTTGCCGGGAGTAGAGGATGTGAGAATGGGGGTCTTGTCCGCGAGGGCTGCCGGTCACGCCGCAGATCTGGTTAGGAGAATTCCTGGGGCTTGGGCCTGGGATTTCGAGATGAGCAAGGCCCGAAAAGAAAGGGATTGGGCTCGACAGATAGAGATGGCGCTGGACCCTGACCTGGCAAGGGAGATCAGGGCCAAAACCTGTGACCAGGATCATGAAACCTGTTCAATGTGTGGTGATCTTTGCGCCTACAAAGCTGATTCATGCGTCTGATGTTGAATTCTATGGATAGCGCAGATCATGTTCCTCTATGAGTTTTACCACCTGATTTGCGCTCTCCGCCTGTTTAAGGCTGTTGGTAAGCAGCGGATCTTTGAAAAGACGCGAAATTCGAGCTAGGGCCTTCAGGTGCTCTCCAGCGCAATTCTTGGGAGCCAGAAGAAGAAAAAACAGGTATGTAGGTTTGTTGTCCATAGAGTTGAAATCGACCCCGCGCGAGCTTCTTCCGAAACTGGCGGCCAGTCTGTTTAAGCCCTCGCACTTCCCATGAGGTATGGCGACGCCACCCCCTAATCCAGTGCTGCCTAGTCTTTCCCGTTCGATCAAAGTTTTCATCAATTCTGCTTTATCGAGATTTGGATGCGACAACACTATCGGCTCAGTTAATTCCGAAAGCACATCCACCTTAGAAACTGAATTGAGTGAAACTATAATTGATTCGCTTGGGAGGAAGTCTAAAATCCTCATAAAACACACTCACTAGAAAATGAAAAAATGTAATCCGTTGATAGCCAATTTTTGCCGACTGGTTCGATTTGGTTCTTGTCAATGCTTTGCGTTGATGACCAAACGATTGCAGAAACCTTCTTGATCGCAAGCCTTCCAATCAATTAGGCGACTATGTGTCTATGAATTGAGATGTTCAATAATTAAGAGGGCGCCCGTTTGACGCCCTCAAGCCTTCCAAAACCTAATATCCGTCGGATGTCTCCCAAACAGGTTGAATGCTTTTTTGCGACTATGAACTCTGGGGGACTATCAAGCCATAATTACCATCTTTTTTCCGATAAATAACATTTACGGACTGGGTCGATGCATTGTTGAAAACCAGAAAATCCTGGTGAGACAGATCCATCTGCATGGCGGCCTCATCCACCGACATAGGTTTTACAAAATAATTTTCCGTTTTGATTATTATGGGCTCTTTGTCGTCCTCGAAACTTTCCTGCAGGTATACTTCTCTTTTCCAACGAATTTCCTTGCCGGCGATTGCCTTGTGTTTTCGAATCTTTTCCCGATACTTCTTTACCTGCCTCTCGATTTTATCCATGACCAAATCGATGGCGGCATACATGTCCTCATGAGCTTCCTGTCCAGCTATTCTGAGACCATCCGCATTTATGACCACTTCAGCAATTTGTCGGAATTTTTGAACCGTCAGTGTCACCTGACTTTCCAGTGGGCGATCAATATACTTGGTAAGCTTCATCGTACGATCCTGAACGTAACTCTTCAATGCGTCCGATGGCTCCATGTGTCTGAATGTTACTGCAAGCTGCATAAAATTACCTCCTTGAAAAGATCTCCCATGTTCAGTGAGAGACTCAAAATTTCTTCTTGCGTTTGCTGGATGGGGGGATCCCTAACATATCCCTGTATTTTGCCACTGTTCTGCGGGCTATCATGATTTGTGATTTAGCCAGATGATCCGCTATTTCCTTGTCACTGACAGGTTTCTTTGGATCCTCTCCCTTGACAAACTTCATGATCTGGTTTTTGACGGACTCGGATGCAATCGCCTCCGTGCCATGTCTGATGCCGGCATTGAAAAAGAATTTGAGTTCAAAAACACCACGTGGCGTGTGGACATATTTATTTGTTGTCACCCTGCTAATGGTTGACTCGTGCATTTCAATGTCATCAGCAACATCTTTAAGCACCAAAGGCTTCAGATAGTCAATTCCCTTATCAAAAAACTCCCTTTGAAATTTAATGATGGATTTCGTAGTCTTGTATATGGTTCTTTGACGCTGATGAATACTCTTTATAAGCCAGATAGCGCTTCGCATCTTTTCTTGTATGTATTCTTTAGCCTTAGGATTGGATGATCCGTTGTAAAGCTCTTTTTGAAACATAGCGCTTACCTTGAGCCGTGGGAGGCCATCGTCATTGACCACTACAGAATAGTCACGTCCCGTTTTAAATATAAAAATGTCTGGTTGCACGTAGACCGTTTCAGTCCCCATGAACGGTCTTCCGGGTTTGGGCTCAAATTTTGAGATTAGCTTGGCGGCGGCCTGAGTTTCCTCAATGCTGATCTTCAATTTCTTGGCTAAGAGGTCAAACTTCCCCTGTTGAAGCAAATCGAAAGCATTTTCCAGAATGTTAACGACATTGTAATCGTAGTCATCCATATAACGGGCCTGAATCAACAGGCATTCTCTCAAATCCCTTGCGCCCACGCCTCGAGGCTCAAATTCCTGAACCTTCTTGAGAACTCTCGCTACTTCCTCAACAGGCGCATTCAAATTTTGGGCTATGTCTTCAATGTCCATGTCCAGATAACCCTGGTCGGTAATATTACCGATAATTTCCAGAGCAATCTCCCTGTCTAATCCCTCAACACGGCTGAACTGCAATTGCTCAAGCAGGTACCTGAAAAGGTTTGTTTTGTATGTGGTCATGTTCTCGAGGGGATTTAACTCGGAGAACTCTCGTTGTTTCGGAAGATAATCTGCGCCATAACTTTCCAGATAATTTTCCCAATCGACGTCCAGAAAATCGCTTTCCGGCTTCTTGGGCTCAGCGACCATTTCCTCCAGGGAACCAAGATCATTATGAAAAGGCTCATCCTGACTGGCAAGAGGTTCCTCATAAGAGCCTATTTCCAGCATCGGATTTTCTCTTAGTTCCTGCTCCAGGGCGCCTATCATCTCCAGATGGTTGTACTGTAGGAGCTTGATAGCCTGCTGAAGCTGGGGCGTCATCACCAATTGCTGGATTTGACGCAATTGTTGTTTTATCTGAAGAGCCATGATTGTTTTAAAACATTTTACATCGTAAATTGTTTACCGAGGTAGACCTCTTTGGCCTTATCGCTCGAAGCTATTTTTTGAGGATCACCTTGTTCGAAAATCTTACCTTTATCCAAAAGATATATTATATCACATACTCCTAGTGTCTCTCTAGTGTTGTGATCGGTAATAATCACGCCTATGCCTCTTTCCTTGAGTTTCCCGATGATTTTCTGAATCTCAAGGACCACGATGGGATCCAGACCCGCAAAAGGCTCATCCAACAGCATGAAGCTAGGATTGATGACGAGAGCCCTCGTTATCTCGAGTCTGCGTTTCTGCCCACCGGACAGACTCTCCGCTTTCTGGTTTCGAAGCCTCGTGATGTCCAGCTCCGCCAGTAATTCCTCCAATCGATCAGCCCGTTTTTTCCTGTCGGACTCCACAGTTTCCAAAATAGCCATAATGTTCTGTTCTACCGTGAGCTTACGAAAAACAGACGTCTCCTGAGGAAGATAGCTTATTCCAAGCCTGGCGCGTAAATACACAGGTAAGTCCGATATATCCTGGTTATCCAGGTACACTTCTCCCAAATCCGGTTTTACCAGACCCGTGATCATGTAAAAAGTGGTTGTCTTACCGGCGCCATTAGGCCCGAGCAAACCCACCACGTTCCCGGCTTCTATACGCAGGCTTACGTTGTCAACAACGCGCCGACCCGAGTATTCTTTGACCAGGCCCCGAGCTGTTAGTTCAAATGCCCTCGCGACTACTTCTCCTTGTCTTTTTCCTTTTTTTGCTTGGATGGGTTAATCACTGCCGTGATTAGTGTGTCATCTCCTCCAACCAATTCTGACCGGTTTTCGTCCAGGTAGATGATGATATTTTGAGCAGTGAGTGCGTCAGGTCCTTGCCACAATCTTGGAGGACCTTCAGACAGAGTTATCGTTCTTTTCAAATTGTCGAAGGTAGCTTTTCCTGCTGTTGCCATTCTGTCGTTCTGAACGATCTTGACGTTACCCGAGGCCACAATTGTTTTGATTCCGCTAGCGCTCTGCAGTTCCTTCTGGGACTTTTTCAAAGGAGACGCCCCATTACCCGATCCCTGTTTTTCATCATATAGAATGGTCAGACGGTCACTGGTTAATGTTAGATCTCCCTGTTGAACCTTGACAGTTCCTTCAAACGTTGCTTCTTTTCCTCCAACGACATTCTTTGCCGTAAATCGTTTGGAGGTTATATTTATCGGCTGATCCGAATCAGGTCCCAATGCAAGAAAATCATTGCCTGAAGACAGGGAAACACTTGTCACAGCAAAAAAAACGACCAGCAAAATGTTTACGATAGTTTTCTTGATCATCGATTTTCCGTTAGATCATCACATAGGAAGCTTTTTGCCTGGGGTGACCCATTTAACATTGAACAGACTGGCTTTGACATCCTGTTCAATGACTATCTCTTCCTTATCGACAAACAATCTGAGTCCCTTTCCAGATAGCCTCAGGTCATCCCCTTCCATCAGGATCGAATCGGCCGCCTGTGCTTCCAATAGTCCTTGCGAGTAATTGACGTTGTCTGTAATGAATTTGAAATTTTGATATTTTATTGACACAGAGCCCCTAGCTTCTACTTTTCCGTCCTTTTTATCCAAGTTTCCATATTGGGCATTTAAAATGATTTTGCCCCCATCACCTCCATAGTAGACTATTCTGGGCAATTTCAGGTCCACATGATCCATTTTTTCATTAACCGAGGCTGAGGCCGCTTCCAGTTCCCACTGATCTGAGCCTACTGAGGAATAAGTAAATTTTTCAACCTTTATTCCAGGTTCAGACACATTCGACGTCTTGAATTCATTCTTGTCATTGTTGGCATACCTGGATAGCGCCAATCCAGACACGAGAGCGATGACGGACAAAAGAACCAGGGCCTGAATGGCTTTTCTGAGGTTTTTAAGTCTGTACCATCTCTCAATTTCCTTGTGATTCATTAGATTGTCTTCGAGATTCGCTTTTGTTTATATTGGGGTTAAATCCTTTTGCCGCCTACTGCAGATACCTTTTCATTGCTTGCTGCCATTTACCCTGAGCCTTGAGGATCATCTCAACTACTTCACGGGCGGCTCCGCGTCCACCTGAATGTTGTGTAATCACCGTGGCTGCATTTAAAACCTCGAATGGAGCCTCCGGAACCGTAAAAGAGACGCCTGCCAATCTCATCATCGGAATATCGACTACATCGTCGCCGACAACCGCAACCTGATCATTTTCGATGCCTAATTGTTGGACAATTCTGTCAAGAACAGGTTTCTTATCCCATATTCCCTGGTAAACATGATCTATGCCAAGGTCCGACGCTCTCCACCTTACCGACTTGGAGCTTCGTCCAGTTACCAGAGCTATATCAAGGCCAAATCTCTTAGCAATCTTTATACCATGTCCGTCTCTTACATCAAAGGATTTAATCTCCAGATCATTGTTCCCAAAAACAATGCGACCGTCAGTTAAAATCCCGTCAACATCGAATATTATCAGTTTTATTTTGCTAAGCCCGCTAGTGAGTTCCTGGTCGGTTTTCTTATGACATGGCATGACAGGTAGCGTGGTCTCGAAATCAGAATCAGTATCCTCAGACGCAATGGAATGAATCCTGATCAATTTCGCCATTACCCGTTCAAGTCTGGACAATTCCATTGAGTTGGGCCCATCACACAACGCGGATTCCGGATCGGGATGAGTTTCAATGAAAATGCCATTGGCCCCTGCAGCCACCGCCGCCATAGCCAAAGGTTCGGCCAATTCACGGTTTCCTCCCGATTTGCCTTCTGCTGCGCTGGGTTTCTGAGCTGAATGAGTTGCGTCAAACACGACAGGGTAGCCTAGTTTTTTCATCATTGGAATCGAACGCATATCTACAACCAGATCATGGTAGCCGAAACTCGAGCCTCTCTCCGTGACCAGTATATCGTCAGAGCCTGAGCTAGAGACCTTTCCTATGGCGTAATTAATATCTTCAGGAGCCTGGAATTGTCCCTTTTTAATATTAACTGTTTTTCCGGTTCTGGCTGCCGCCACCAGCAGGTCGGTCTGTCTGGATAAAAAGGCAGGAATTTGTATGACATCCAATACCTGACCTGCAAGAGCTGCTTGATCAGGAACATGTATGTCCGAAACCACAGGGATCGAAAACCTCTCTCTTACCTTCGACAGGATCTCCAGGCCTTTTACGATTCCAGGCCCTCGAAAGGAGTGGATGGATGTCCGGTTCGCCTTATCAAATGAGGATTTAAACAAAACGGGTATGTCAAAGATTTCCCCGATCCTTTTCACTTCAGCGGCAACCTTCATGACCACGTCTTCAGATTCAATTACACATGGTCCTGCAATCAGGAACAGTTTGGAAGAATCACGAAGGTCATGTTTTCCTACCAAGATATTTCGTCCGGCCTTCTCCGAGATCATTTGGACGCTCCGTCAAATTGATGACTGTTTTTACCGGTCGCATGGATTGGCGGACTGAGAGTCCCGCAAACAGGTCCGTCAGCGATCAATATCGACTGTCAGATGTCAAGTCGTCAATACCACCAGTAAGTTATGTCAAGACTCTTATAAGCCAAATCAAATTAATTGTCCATTTACCTGATCTGGCGCTCATAACATTCTAAATAACAAAGCGATTGAGTCTGTAGCTTCCACTTCATTCCGCAAAATAAATTATTGCGACTACGTAGATAGAACCGGCTACTACCGCAATTCCATTACAGGCAGTGATTATCCTGTCTTTTTTGAGGACTCCGTAAATCAGCCAGGTCATTACTCCAAATACGAAAAAAAGAGCGCCGGATAGCGACTGTCCCTTGCTGGAGTTTACTGAATACATTTCCCACACATGAAAGAACGGGATAGTGCCCATCAGCGCGCCAACCACTATGGTGACCCGAGACCAGATTTTAAGCAAGATATTATCCTTCCCGTGAAGATCGAATTTCAGATGTCCTGTTTAGGTCGGAATTTGTCATGAAAAGTGTTCCGGGAAGTTATTTCAGGTATAATCCATAAAATGACCTATACTTATGATACTTGATACAGAATGTTTGAAGGCGGTTATCCCAGGGTTATCAGTCCAAGGTATCCATCTACCGAGATTCTGTCTCCTGTTCTTATCATTGTTGAGGCTTCCGGAACTCCCGTGACACAAGGCAAGCCGTATTCACGGGCGATAATTGCGCCATGAATTAACATTCCTCCACGTCGTTCAACAATAGCCGAGCACAGTGGAACCACAAACGTCATGTTTGGATCAATGGCATCGCATACCAGTATTTCTCCGGCCTTGAACTCCACTAAATCCTTGAAGTCCATGATTACCCTGGCGGACCCCGTCGCAAAACCGGGGCCTGCAGGTTGTCCCCGAAGCTGGCGCGCCCTCAAAGTGAAAGCATGATTTTTACCAAACTCCTTGCTGGGTGCCGGCGGGGGAAGGTGTGAAGGATCTCTTAGCGCCCTTACGATCTCTTCCGGTTTGACATCTTTTGACCCCTTGTATCCAAGCGCAGACAATCTATCGACACCAATCTTGATGGTCTCATCCAGGTGTTTCTGAATTTGTCCAAGATAAATGTTGTCATCATCCCGAAGTTGATAGCTATATCGGGCCAAATCAAGCAATTCTTCGGCATGACTCCTGGATTCACCTTCAAATTTCTCCAGGAAAGCATGTATCATTTTATCCACGGACTTTTTCCCGGAAACAGCGGGCAGAGAACGGGCATTTTCGTACTGTTCCAGAAATGCAGAAAAAGAAGAAGACAAACTCTCGCCCTCGGAAAATTGTGAGAGCCAGTCCTGCCACTGTTGTGAGATTCCGGCCAGTTTAAGCTCATCCCGCGATGAGGCGGATGTATGGCTCAGACCCGACCCCTGTATTTTCTTTCGCTGCAAAGCAAGGTTCCTAAGGAATTCATTTCGTTCCAAGCTCAGCATGTTGGTCTGTCCCAGTAGACTCATGAATTCATACGGGTCTTCAGGTTTGATGGAATCGTTATAAAATTGTCCAAAAAGTCGAATGCCGTGGGCGAAGGGTATAAAATACTGCCAGTAGATGTCCGTCCATTTCTGAACGATTTCAATTCGCCGGAGAATTTCATCGGCAAGTTCCGTATCGCGCTTTTGATCAAGGTTTTCCTCAACGGGAATGTCTGCCGCTTCAATCATTCCCGGAATCAATTCAGCGCTTATTTTCCTGCGTAATTCCTTCAAATTTTCAAATGTCCGGACCAGGCTTCTATACCAGATTCGCTGGTCTGAAGGATCGTTCCTTAAAGTGGTGATTGGCCTGGACTGGAGAGTGAACAGCTCTTCGAGTCGGTAGGTCCACTCAACATCCTGAGGAGAGTTGAAAAGCGCTTCGCAAAATTGTCCCAGACGATAAACTTCATGGAGTTCATCGGAAGTCAACGGAGGGGTCTGCATCTGATCGGGAGACAGTTTCGCAATTCGTGTGCCACCCTCGCTATCCTTTATAAGACGTTCATCACGGCTAGCAGGGTGGAATTGGATCAAGTCATTGGAGACATTGGAGAATATCCATCGGTCCGGGGATACGGTTCCATCGACCAGTCCCTGGTTTAAACCGTAGACGCATTCAATTATGGAATGAGGATTTTCATCGGGGCTTTTTGAGAAGACAATTCCGGATTTTTCACCCTCCACAAGCTCTTGTAGTACAACGGCCATAGCGCTTGCTTCGACATCTAAACCAAGCTCAGCTCTATACATCAACGCTTTATCCGACCACAATGAAGCCCAAACGAGCTTGATTTGCTCCAAAATGTTTGTGACACCTTTGACATTAACAAAAGATTCGTGAAGCCCGGCAAATGATGCATTAGAGCCATCTTCCCAAAGAGCTGAGGAGCGAACCACCAAAGGTTTGTTGCTGAATCTTGCTGAAAGTTCCAAAAGCAGTTCTGATCTCATATCTTCGGGCAGAGGCGTATTTACGAACAGGTTTCTTATTCGCAAGGCCGCATCCCACATCTCCTCCCATCGCATCTCAGAAAAATCCTTGCGACTCAGTTCGACCATTATCTTTTGGGAAAGCGCAGTGCTGTCAATGAACCTGGTGTAGACATCGGAAGGGAGTACGTAGGTTCCGGGAATTTTCACGCCTGCAAAGGCCAATCTGGCTAAAGAATGAGCTTTCCCTCCTATTTGCCGGCGATCCAAGGCGTCGGCCTTAACTTCTGAAATACTTATCAACATTGCTTGAGGTGAAGCTCCATGACATTCTGAAATCTGTAAACACAGTAGTAGGTTTCCACTTCAATTGATATCACGGCGCAACTGGGAGATTTGGCGAATTCCGCCAGATGAGGATGCTTCAAGAGGTAGCCGTCCAGCAGTCGCTCTCTTTCCTCAGATTTCAAATCAAAGGCTCTACCGGTCGCAGTCACCGCTATTGCCTGACTAAAGTCGAGGCTGTCATTTGAACGATTGTCTATGAGCATGGCGACTCTATGATCGGCAGTAATGTTGGCAAATTTTCTAGTAGCCTTGGGCGTTACGAAAACAAGCCTGGTGAGTTCGTCGGCGCTCGAAAAGGCCACAAGATTGCCGTAGGGCGCCCCTTCTCTTTGTGTGCAAAGGACAGCAAGACGCTGATTGAGAAAAAGGTCTTCCAAGACCGGCAAGAGTTGATCTGCATCCGTTATTCTGGCAGGCAGAGACTTTTCAGTGGCGCCCGGAACAACATGCTCGTTCTCCTGCCTGACAGATTGAATATGAAATTGCCACCGCCCATTAGTGAAGTCGCATTCGTTTCGCGATTTTTCTTCTTCGTTTACACTCATCACGCCATTCTCTCATTTTAATGCTCCGGGCAAAGGTATGTATCAAACCTCAACCGGATAATGTTTCGTAAAAATTATTGGAGTCTGGCTAAAATGCTGTCTCGGGTTTTTCTAAGTTCATCGGCCGCTTCTTTCGGTGAATCCGCCTCAAAAACTAATGACCCTACTATCGCGGCAGAATTTGGGCCAACTATTTTCGCCCATGCGGCCAGTTGTTGATCAATACCTCTCCCAAGCCTGTCCTGTCTGCCGAATCCGGGACACCATATCTGCCTCGAGCTTATTTCCCTGTATTTCTGAAGATCATCGGGCTTGGTCGCCGGTCCAATATACCCATCAACATTGAGGGCTTCACCCAACATTAGAATAGCTTCCGTAATGTCCCCGGCGCAGGATAGATTGGTTTTGTCCCGAAAAATTTCAGATCCCGAAACCTTTTCCAGGATGACATTGCTAAAGCTGTGCGAAAAGAATAGTTCAGCCCCAGGATGACTCATCGTTGGCAGTAGTAATACTTGAATACCGGCCTCGTGGGCAGTATTAACAGCCTCGGCTATTGAAGAAGGTCCTGGAAATCCGTGAACCGTGACGTGAGTTGTCCCGGTTCCCGCCAGCTTGGATATTATTTTTGAATTGGTCCCTTTCCAACGTCCTCGAGAGAACAAACCGATGTCGGCAACCTTTAAATCTATCAGCATCGGTTTCTCGCCAATCATGTCAGAGAACCGGCACAAGATATCGACACCCGACTGCAAAAGGGTTGGCACACCTATTTTCAGACCATCTACAAACGGAGACACCTCTTTGACCAATGAGAGAACCTGCTCCGTTGAAGGCAAATCTGCAGCCAATATGATTGAATAATCCTTCATTCTAAAATCATCGCCATCCAGACGCTTTTCCATTGGCGTCTCTAAGTATCTCTTTTACGAAGGTTACCTTTCTGGGGCATTTATAACGTGAAAGATATTCTTTGCAGAACCTCATGATGTCACGATCTTCCGGCTTGGAACCTGACTCAGGGACTACTATGGCTTCAATAACCTGACCTCGCATAAGGTCATCCACTCCCACCAGGGCCACATCGGCAACGTGCGGGTGCCTGATCAGAATTTCTTCAACCTCCTGACAATAAACATTAAAACCCGAGGTTATGATCAGGTCTTTTTTCAGTCCGGTCAATGTCAGATAGCCTTCTTCATCGAGTTTGCCTATGTCTCCCGTGTACAGCCAGTTGTTTCTGATCACAGTCGCCGTTTCCTTTGGCTTTCCGTAATAGCCCAACATGACATTCGGTCCTTGAATCACGACCTCTCCTTCTGTTTCTGCAGGGAGAGGATTGCCATTATCATCATGAATCTGAATTGTGACGTGGGGAACCGGCTTTCCGACTGTTCTCGGTTTATTAGGTATTTTGATGCTGTTCCATGAAACCACCGGGGACGCTTCAGTCAAACCATACCCATGATGGACATCAATTCCATACCGGGCTGTAAATTTTTCATAGATTTCATAAGGCAAATGAGCGCCACCACTAATGGCAATTTTGATTGATGTGAGGTCCAAATCGCGGCACGATGGATGGTAAAGCAGACCGTAGTAAACCATGGGCACCAGTCCGCACCATGTGATTTGGGCTTTTTTCAGCCATGGTATCAGTTTGGGAAAGTCAACCTTTTCCACCAGATATACACTGCCTCCAACTTTCTGGGTTCCCAGCAGGTTGGTTGAAGCCCCAAAAGCGTGAAAGAGAGGAATTATGGCCAATCCCCTGGTTTCAGGTCCGACTTTGGCTATGTCCCGGAGCAGGTCCGAGTTGGTGTCCAGGTTGTGATGGCTTAAAGTAGCTCCTAAAGCTTTACCAAGCAATCCTGCAGTAAAAATGATTACGGCCGGGTCGTGTTTGTCCATGTCGACGGCAGTGAATTTTGCGGAGAAATCATTCATGATTTCGCCAAAAGAAACTGCCCCTTCAGTCGGAGTTGTCGTGACAATGAGTTTGATGTAACTTGAGGTGTCTTTTATGCTATTGATTTTGGGAAGTTGTTCAGGTCCGCATACCACTGCCGATGGCTTGCAGTCAGCCATGTAGTGACTAAGTTCGTATGCTGTGGAAAGCGGGTTGATCGTCACCGCTATTGCGCCAATTCTTATTGCGGCATAGTAACAAATGACAAATTCCGGGCGGTTGCCCATCAATGTCATTACCCTGTCACCGACCCCGACGCCTGCCTGGACAAAAGCATTGGAAAGTCTGTTAATCGAGTCAAGAAGATCACAATATTGGATCGTCCTGTCTTCGAAAACTAATGCAGGGTTATTCGGCCAGTTACTGGCGGCATGATCAATGATTTCACTAAGATTCATCACGACTCCGGTCTCTTTTGGTTTTTAAGTCGAACTAAATTAGCATCAGATTGGCCCTAAAGCAACTTCTAACATGGGAGAAAATCTCGAACATTTTACTCGTCGCCGGCTTTCCCTTTCCACATTATCAGTGAATTGTCGTATCATAAACTTTTTTAGTCCCTAAAATTGCCGAATAGCGCTATACCTAGAAGAATAGTCGGAAATATCCGACATAAAAGGGGGTTCCAATAGCCTGTATTAAACATAGCGCGACATTGAAACATGGGATTAAACATGCATCTCCAAGAGTATCGGAATACAAAATGGGTAAAGTATTTCTTATAGTGGGTGGCCGTCGAAGCGGCAAAAGCGACTTCGCAATCAAACTGGGGGAATTCATGCAGGGACCTCACGCATTCATAGCCACCTGTCCTTCGTTAGACACTGAAATGGATGAGAGAATTCTTAAACACCAGCAAAGCCGTGACTGTAATGTCTGGTCCACTATAGAAGAGCAGGTGGACCTGGCGCCTATCATCAGGAATAACGAACGATTCGGGCTGTTTCTGATAGATTGTGTGACCCTATGGATCAATAACCTCATGTATCACGCAGAACAAAAAGGTGTTGTTTTTGCTGAAACCGAACTAATTCTGAGGACTAATGAAGTGCTCGACGTGTGTCATCAGTCTCAAGCCGATGTCATATTTGTCAGCAGTGAAATAGGTTTGGGGGTTGTGCCGGATAGTCCTCAAACCCGGTTATTTCTGGATCTCATAGGTCGTTGTAACCAGATGCTGGCTGCGGGGTCTGAAGAGGTGTTCATGGTCTCCTGCGGTATCCCCATAAGACTTAAGAAAGGTGATTCTTTATGAGTTTGTTAGATACAACAGTTCAAAAAATACGGCCTCAGGACTCTGCATACCGACGCTTGGCGCAGGATAGGCTAGACCAGCTTACGATGCCACATTGGGCATTAGGTCGCCTGATGGATTTGGGTCTCGATCTTGCCGGCATTTACAGGACCCTGAAGCCTCAGATCAATTCTCGGGTCATCGTGACGATGGCGGCTGACCATGGGGTGGCTTTGTCGGGGGTCAGCAAATATCCACCTGAGGTGACATGCCAAATGGTGAGAAATTTCGCGAATGGTGGAGCTGGCGTCAATGCATTGGCGAGGGCCTCAAACACCGATGTGGTGATCGTGGACGTGGGAGTGAGGGGTGACTTGAGCGATTTGGAGCGAAGCGGTCAGATCATCTCAAAACGAATGGGGCCCGGAACCAACAACCTGAGTGAAGGTCCGGCAATGACTCCCGAACAGGCCAGGGCCTCTATAGAGGCAGGAATAGAAATAGCGCTAAACCTGGCGGAAAAATATGACATCTTCGGTGTTGGAGAGATGGGGATAGGTAACACCACGCCCAGCAGCGCCATAACGTCCGCGCTGACCGGGCTTTCTGTTGAAAATGTGACAGGGCGAGGCACAGGTATAGACGATGCCCAATTTCTGCACAAAGTGTCCGTAATAAAAAAAGCCCTCAGTTTGAATAAACCGGACGTCTCTGATCCAGTCGATGTGCTTTCCAAGGTTGGTGGTTTCGAGATTGGGGCCATAGCCGGCCTCATTCTTGGAGCGGCTTCACTCAGCAGGGCGGTAATCGTGGATGGTTTCATAACCACCGCCGGGGCCCTCATAGCACAGGGAATCTGTCCGTTTAGCGTTCAATACATAATAGCTGCTCACAAAAGTGTGGAAATCGGACACCAGGCCGCTCTGGCAAAATTAGGCAAAGAGCCTTTACTGGATCTGCAAATGAGGTTGGGCGAAGGAACAGGGGCAGCGCTGGCCATGTCTGTGATTGAAGGGTCCCGCCGAATACTGACAGATGTGGCTACGTTCGATGAGGCGTTAGTTTCAAAAGAGTCAAAATGATGGGAAGGAATAAGGGCGCAAACCAATTGCGCCCTTATAACTGAGGTCAGATCACTCAATATATCAAAGAGGGAAAAGAGACTGTATTCTTTGAGCGGCCATGATATCCCCGGAAGCTTTAAGTTTTCCAGTCATGAAAGCGGTCATGCCGTTCAGGGTTCCGTTACACATGGCTAGCCAGTCCCGATCAGCCATTGTCAGAGTCACGGAAGGATTGGCATGCGCTCCTGTCTCTACTTTGCATGCGCTGTCTTTCACTGTCACGTTCCAGTCTCCACCCTCATCACCGGTAATATGAAACTGAAACACCAGATCCAATCCTGAAGCCGCTGAAGCGTTGAAAACCTGCGGCATTTTTTCAAAAATCTCTTTAACTGAAGTAAGATTCATAACATTCTCCTATTCTAATTGGCGCCGGGTTTAACCGGCCTGGCGCCATTCAAAAAAACCTGCAACAAGCCCGTGGCAATGCGCTGCTTCTGGGCCCGACTTTTGAGAGGCTGGTTCTCCAGCACCATCGCAGATATGAAACTCTCTATCGCTCCCAGGAAAATATATGTCAAATATCGGGGTTTAATGTCGGACCTCAACAGTTTCTGGTGTTGGGCCCTGGACATTAGTCCCTCGATTTTCGATAGAAATACTTTGAACCAATGGAGTCTGGCAGGCGTCAGATTGGAAGGAGATCTTGATATCTCCGTGATGAAAATATGAACCAGATCCGGTCGCTTCTGATACTGATCCAAAAAATAAATAACGAGCGCGCCCAACTGATCTTCAACACCCGACTTATGACTCTCCCATTCCTCCATCAGTGCAAACAAATCGGTCCACCACTCCTTCAGAATGGCGTCAAACAAATCAGCCTTGCTCTTGAAATAGTGATAGACCAATCCGTATGATATGCCGGCTGTCTGGGCTATGTCGGTTATACGCGCCTGATGAAAGCCTCTTTCACGAATAACGCGGCAAGCGGATTCCAAGATCACCGCTTCTTTGTCTTTTCGTGAGTCTGTTGAAACATCGTTTCGCGCCATAGGTGAGGGGTAGCATTTTTCGATTGACGTGTCAATCAATAATGTCCGGCCTTGCCACTATCGCTCTAAAATCACGGTTTTGAAGGTTATCAAGTGTTTTTCTGATTGCAGACGCAAGCTGCAGTTGCGAAAAGGGCTTTACGAGGACTGTGTTTATTCCCATCGATTTGGCTTCCTTGATGGAAATATCGGCAACAAATCCGGTCAATATTATTATTGGAACACTGGGCCTCAATTTTATCAACTCACTGGCCAGGAACAAGCCGGTCATTATGGGCATGGCCAGGTCGGTGAGCACTATATCAAAAGCCTGAGGAGAGTTTCTGAACGTGTTCAGCGCCTCCATGCTGCCATAAGAGCCAGTAACCCTGTAACCAAGGGGCTCAAGCATCTGTTTGATAGTATCAATAACGTTGTGGTCATCATCCACCAGGAGAATTCTCTCGGTTCCCTCCAAGGCGGTTGTCTTTTTTTGGAGCTGACGATCGTCCGAAGGCCCGACTACAGTGAAACTAAGAGAAAATTTTGGCGATTCCAAAACAGACTCTTCAGCTTCGTAATGTAACACATCTTCGGACTTACCGGGTTCTTGAGACCTCGAACCACGGTCATCGGAAATGGCAGTTGTTTCATGATGACAGGGACAGTCTTCGACGTGGTTTAAAACAGTTATATCCAGCAGAATTGACCTTAAAATTTCGCTTGCGTTTGCCCTGGAAGTATTAACGTAGATGTCGGTTACGGAACCAACACGAAATGAGACAGGACGATTCAATTTACATACTTTATTTGCAAAATCCGGCAATCTCAACATCATCTCATTTCTGGCATGCTCTTCAACGATCACGTTGACATCCAGGTCTGTTTCAATTCGGTAAAATATCTCAACATTTTGAGGTAAGGCATTTTTCAGAAAATTGGTGATCTGGTCAATAACAGATGGTAATCGTGTAAAACCGACTTTTTGAGTGACTGGATGCGTTGGAGCGACCATTTGCCCGACAAGTTCTTTAGCTCTATCGGAGGCCTGAAACACACGCTGCAAGGTTTTTTGTTGCCAAGAGGTAAGCTCTGGGTCGTTGTTCATGACTTGGGCGCAACCCATGATTATCATGAGGCTGTTATTGAACTCGTTGGCAATGTTCCCTAGAATGTTTTCAAGATTTTGGTCAAATTGTGTAAAAACCTTCTCAGATTTGAGATTGGTAACCTGAGAAGCATCTCTCAAGCTAACACTCAGACCCGTCTGGCCTTCGTATATTACTTTCTTGTCGATTCCAAGAGCAGGTAGCGGAGACCCATCGCTCTTCTGCAACCACAACGGGTAAGAAGACATTTGCTGATCAGAGCAAAGCCGTGCCCTGACTCTTTCTCTCTGCTCGGTCTGGAAATCAGAATGGTATATCTTCCAATGAGCTAACCCAATAAGGAAATCCTTCGGATAGCCGAGCATTTTGTGCAGTCTGTCATTGGCGTAGACAATTCTTGAACCAATGATTAGCATTGAGCCGTCCAAACTGTCCTGACTGATTATGTTTTCAACGAAATCGGCGTGAGATCCCAGGCACTTTTGTAAGTGACCTTGAGAAATTTCCTGGACTAGTAAAACCTGTTCTCGCATAGAAACAGATTTCCATGAAGTCCATGACGTGAACTGCGCCAAAAAACATTGTCCGTTCTGACGGCAACACTGTATGATAGTGGAGTCCCCATCCGTAAAGTCAGGTCTAGGCCTGGCTAGAGCGTGCAGCCTTTTTTCTTCACAGGAACTCGTGGATAAAAAACGCAGACTTTTCCCAATGAAATCAGTGGTCGATTTAGGGTCAAACATTTGTTGAAAGGCCAGGTTGCACCAACCAATCTGCATATTGTGAACCCCAAGGACCCCAATAGGCAACGAGTAGGCCAGGTTTCTCAATAATTCAGGATCGTAATAGGCTGCCTCTTTAAAAAAACCGTTTTTAAGCGTTATCATGCTCATCCCCCTCTAAAACACGGCCGTCAACAGACATCAATTACAGCTTTCATGACAAACCAAAATTCTTAATAGCCTCAGGAGCCGTTCAGGTTTAGTTACAAATTCGTCAACGCACGAATTACCGTTACAGTCCATCAAGTTAAAAATACTGGTGAAATTAAATTCTCGATAAAGCCTTTTTACCAATGTCCCTACGAAAGTGGACTCCCTCCCATTTAACAAGATCGACTGCTTGGTAAGCTTTTTCTATTGCGGACTCAATTCCCAGGGAGCGTGCTGTAACACCCAACACCCTGCCTCCAGAAGTGACCAGGGTATCATCCAGTTGCTTGGCGCCTGCAATGAAAACTTTTACACCCTCAATTTTTTCGGCTTCCTTTATACCAGAAATTTTATGGCCTTTTTCGTAAGTGCCCGGATAGCCTTTGGATGCCATAACTACGCAAACGGAGGCCTCTTCCATCCATTCGATGGTCATGCCTTGCAGGCTTCCTTCAACAGCGGCCAACATCAACGGCGCCAGATCAGACTTCATTCTGAACAGAAGCGGTTGGGCCTCAGGGTCTCCCAGTCTCACGTTGAATTCAAGGACCTTCACATCCATGTCTTTGATCATCAGTCCGGCATAAAGAAATCCGACGAACGGGGAGCCTTCAGATTCCAAGCCCCTCACAGTCGGAATCATGACATCATTCATGATCCTGTCATTCAGCTCTGGAGTGATTACCGGAGCAGGCGAATAAGCTCCCATTCCCCCTGTATTGGGGCCTTTATCTCCGTCGAAAACAGCCTTGTGGTCTTGGGAGCCGGCTAGAGGGATGACGGTTTTTCCGTCGGAAAATGCAATAAAAGAGGCTTCTTCCCCCGTGAGACACTCTTCGATGATGACTTTTGCACCGGCTGACCCAAAAATCTTTCTGTTCATTATGGAGTCGAGAGCATCCAGCGCTTCATCTTGTTTAGAGCATACATAAACACCTTTACCTGCAGCAAGCCCGTCAGCTTTTATCACCAAAGGGAAAGCGCTCTGTGATAAGGCTCTCTTAGCTCTATCAAAATCTTCAAATTCCTGAAATTCGGCAGTGGGGATGTTGTATTTTTGCATCAATGACTTGGCAAATACTTTACTTCCTTCCAGCCTGGCCGCTGCAAGAGATGGTCCAAAAACTTTCAGCCCTTTTGAAACAAAAGCATCTGTGAGACCGGAACATAGAGGGGCCTCAGGTCCGACAACTGCCAGATCGATCTTTTCTTTCTGAGCAATATTCAATAGTTCGGCAATATCGTCAGAGGAAACATTGACCGACTTACATTTGGGCTCTCCTGAAATTCCGACGTTCCCAGGCGCCGCAACGATACTGTCCACCAGGTCGGATTGCGCAAGTTTCCATGCTATTGTATGCTCTCTACCGCCAGAGCCTATCAAAAGGACCTTCATTATTCCTCGCTCCTAAGTTTCATTTGTTCCACAATCCCCGTTTGGACATCTCTGCTTCTTGTTCCAACTCCATGTAAGGCCGCACATCAAAACTGTTTTCTTCCCTGTCAATGCGAGCCAGACCTAGACGTATCATTCGAGCGGTAAGGTCTTCCCCCGAGATGAAGACAAACGCCTTTTTGGGCCCCGCATTTTCCTGACTCAACAATTTCACACGAATCCACTGATCAGTCAGTGTCTTGTTAAGGAAGTCCTTTGCCGCTTCATGTTGTGACTGTGGAATCTGGATACCGGCTAAAGTCACATCCATGACCTTGCCCGATCCTCGCACCCGTATCTGGGAGGGATCCAGCACTCCTGTGACTTTCCACAGCGGCTCATCTCCCTCAGTTGGAGGCCTGCTGGCGTAATACAGGTAACCCACTATGAGGAGCAGAAAAACAGCTAAAGTGGCCCACATCTTCCACTCATTTTGAAGACGAAGTTTGGCCATGAAAAAACCTTTCATTCCATAAAATAAAACCTCCTGTGACCAACATCACAGGGAATTGAAACTCAGGCCAACAGCCTGAAAAATTCAGCGCGCAAGTTCGTGGCTATAAAAGTTTTTCAATCTCAGTGTTGAAAACCTCTTCCGCTTTGGACAGGTCAGGGCCCATGTATTTGTTGAGCAGACGTCCATCGTCAGGCGCGCGAACTATAACGGTGTAGTCTTCCGAACTCAGTTTTACGAGTCTCACAAAGGACCCGCCTATGCCTTCTTTTTGTTTTTCAATTTCAAACATGGATTAATCATACCACACAGCATACAAAATTTGTTAACACACTAGGACATCTGCGCAAGCATATCAATATTTGTCATTCGACCTAAACTCTGTTTCAAAAAATCCTCGATTTGGATATAATTAATAAAATAATGGAAAAAATTTAAAGAGAAATGATTAATGACAAACGATTTAATTATAGAAACTGTTGATTTGGTTAAAGATTATTTTGATGGGGACAGGGTCATACATGCTCTTAGCAAGGCCAACCTGAAAATATACCGAGGCGAGATGGTCGCTATCATGGGTCCCTCAGGGTCTGGAAAATCGACCCTGCTTTACGTGCTGGGGCTATTGCACCCACCTACAGCCGGCAAATATCTGTTCAAAGGTCAGGACATTCTCAACTACACAAAGGAAGAGCAAGCGCTGTTCCGAAATCGGGAACTTGGTTTTGTATTTCAGAGCTGTGACCTGCTCGCCAATTCGACTGTCTTTGAGAACCTGGAATTGCCATTGATTTATGCGGAGACGGACAGGCACTCAAGAAGGGCAAAAATCCTGAGAGCGCTGGACAGGGTGGGATTGTCACATCGTGTGGATCATTGGTCCAACAGGTTGTCCGGCGGTGAGAGGCAACGCGCGGCTATTGCCAGGGCTTTGGTTAATAACCCGTCACTTATCCTGGGTGATGAGCCCACAGGCCAGTTGGATCAGAAGAACACTGAGATTGTCATCACGCAGCTACGCGATATTGCACGCCAGGGTTTCACTGTTGTTCTGGTAACACATGAAGACGAAATAGGAGCCGCGTGTGACAGGATCATCAGAATAAGAGACGGCGCAGTGGTCTCAGACGGTCTCGAAAATTACGTAATCCCATCATTGACAGAAGCCAGAATAACTGAATCGGTTTCTGCCATGTAAATATCCCGGGCATAGCTCTGTCGATAAAACAGGCTTTCCCGGAATGGTCCCAGAAGTTAAAAGTGTAGGAAGAACACAGCGCTAGTGACTACATCCGCACGAGTCGGCCGGGTCCGTATGTACGGGGTAAGTCAGGCTTATCTTTCCGTCTCTATTTTTAATCAGCCCAGCCCGCTCTATTGTTGTCAGTATCTTTTTGCATTCGTCGGCGTCCAATCCCAGATAAACAGGCAGCAATCTTTCATGTTCATCAAGGCGTTTACTTAAAGCAAGCGAATAAAGCGTCATGACAACCTGTTTGTGAATGATGTCCATGCCGGGTTTGTTCATAAGGTCTTGTATACGATCATCATATACCAGGAGATTTCCTACACTTGCTGTACACATTTTCTGCTCCCTGATTGGTTTTTCTCAATTTACCGTCACAATTCTGGCTATCAAGTCTTAAAATATTTCTTTCTTGCGAACAGCCATATATTCTATGAACTTATAGTAACTATCCGGTGTGCCAATGTCAAAAAAGGCTCCTGATTGTTCAATTCCAAACATTCGTCCACCTGAAATTAGTGACGGGAAAACTTCTTTTTCCATCGAGAAAGCCCTGTTTTCAGGTAAGTTTTCAATGAGTTTGCGCGACACCATGGAGAAGCCGGCGTTGATCAAGCCAGGTCCGCAAATGGTTTCTGATTTTTCCTGAAAATCCTCGATTCGGTGGTCGGCCCCAATCAGGACTGCCCCGTATCTTCCTACGTCAGGAACCCTGCCTAGCGAAAGGGTAACTTCAGCATTGTGGCGCAAATGAAAATTGTAAAGGTCCAGTATATTTACTTCGAAATAGGTGTCTCCGTTGACTAGCAGGGTAGGGTCTGAAGCAAAATTCAAGGCGTTTCTGACGGCTCCACCGGTTCCCAAAGGTGTTTCCTCCCTTGAAATCTGCACGACCACATTTGAATCATGATACTTGTTCGCATGTTTTTCAATATGTCCAGACATATATCCCGTCAACAGGACTATTGTGCTGACTCCTTTTTCGACCAGAGTTTCGATCAATATATCGAGAAAAGGCTTATCTCCAATCAGCGCCATAGGTTTGGGCCTGTCGGAAACTACAGTTCTTAAACGGGATCCGACTCCACCCGCCAGTATGAAGGCAGTAAAAGGCAATACTCCACTTTGGTAATCATTCATTTTTGGTCTTCGATTTTCTGTTTCAGAAACGAGAGCAAACACACTCCGGATCACGATTCAAAGCAACAACTTGCCAATGATTGCGCCAGGCGTCAATGGTCAAAATACCTGAAATGACGTTTTTAGTGTCGCCGACAATTATTTTAAGGGCTTCGGTAACCTGGATGGAGGCTATAAGAGTGGCCACAGAGGAGAGGACCCCTACAGTAGAGGCTGTCTGATGTTTGGCAACTTGTTCAGGTTCAGGCCAAAGACATCGCAGGCAGGGGGTTTTGCCGGGTAAGATGGTCATAACATTGCCCGCTGTCTCCACAACACCTCCAAACACGTAAGGAATACCGTGAGACAAGGCGGCGTCATTAACTACATAGCGCGTAGCAGTGTTGTCAACGGCATCGATTATTACATCAATCGAATCCAACAGCCGATCAATGTTTTGCGAATCAATCTCGGCATGGATGGGGTGAATCTCAACAAATGGAGCGCTCCTGAGAAGATGATTGCGCGCTACGACGGCCTTGGGCAACCCAGAGGCAACGTCGTGATCATCAAACAGTAGCTGCCGATGGAGGTTGTGGATTTCAGGGTAATCCTTATCGACTATTCTTAAAAAACCAACGCCTGCCCGAGTCAGTAACATTGAAATTAAAGAGCCCAAAGCTCCCTGGCCTGTGACTAAAACCCGGGCTGACCGAATTTTGGACTGGCCTTCCGGGCCTATGACATCGAGAAGAACGTGACGACTATACCTTGAACAAGCATCATCCATTTGCTGTGACATCTACAATGATCGATATTGCAACAAAGATGGTCTATATTTTTGGAGGAGTTGGAGGTTTTTCAAGGTTTTCCCAAACTATGCCGAGCCTTTCTCTGAAAAAGGGTCCGATTCTACTGAAAAGACTCGGCCAATGACCCTGCGGTTCGGTAATGTTTTCAAAGATTTCCTCAATGAAGACCGGCAGTCTGGCAAGTTCGTCTTTAGGAATGAATGACACAGCCCCTAGTCTTATCGATCTGTTAAGGCTGTCAATATTTATGGCATGAGCTGTCAACATAGCTGTCGGTAAATTCCTTTTGCGACACTCTTCAAGCAAGGAAAAACCGCTGACTCCCATGATGTCCAGAATGACCAGGTCGAACTGGCCATTCATGACCAGATTCAGCGCTGAATCAAAGTTACCGGCTGTCTCCACAATGTAATCCGGCAACTGATCTTTGATTACCTCAAGAATGTCCGGTTCATCATCTACGACAAGAATTCTTTTCCCTTTCATGATCTCCAAAGCGTTCATACAGTTTCTCCTGAAGCATGTGAGTTCATAAGGGCGAACATCGACTCAGTGGAAGCCAATAACTGCGATGTTTCAATCCGAATTTGATTCCTATTTTTAATAAGTTAGTAAATAGCGCTTCTGGTGTCAATTTTTTTCGGGAGTCATTACGATTAGCGGACCAAATTCTGAGGTGAGCGATCATCGCTAAGCGGACAAACAAAAGCCTGAATCGCTTGCCAAGTCCAAAAGGAATCTGTATCTGGTTCTCATCAGTGAAAAAAGTTCAGGAAGCCTTCAAAGTCTTTTGGACTGAATCAGGAGCAGTCGTGAATCATATTTCGAGGATTTTTGAGTGCGAGCAAAGTAGTTTTTGACTTTTGATTGTGTTATATAGCATGTCATTCAGAGACGAGCTGGTTTGAATGTTGTACAAATCAATCAGACTTTTAACAGTGCTGCTATTTTTTTTGATGTTGGGCATATCCGAAGACCGGTGTGCGGCCCAAGATTTCCCTTACATGGTTCCGGAGGCTCCGGAGTTTGATTCCACAGGATCAGTCGGTAAGACGCCGACCGCTAGTCCACCCGTCGAACAGAAAAAACCATTTCAATCCAATCCGGGAGTATTCAAGCCGAAGCTAGAAACAGGGGCGATGATTCCGACGCAGGTTCCGGAAGCTCCTTTGTCCAACAACGAATATTACCCGCAGCCTCCCCGTTCGGGACCTGTTCGAGGGCCTTCAGTGGAAAGTCCGCCTGTTTCTCCTTCGGCGCAACCGCAGCGGCCGGTGGCCTCAGTCCCGCAGCGAGGACCCGGCGCCGGAACCCACCCACAAAGTGACTGTTCAGAGTTTCCCATGTTGATAGCGCGGTCAAAGTCCGATACGGAAATGCAAATGACGGCGAGACACTATCTCACATGCCTGATCCAGGGTGGATGGACCATGGATCAGGCGCGTGAACAGGTGATAAGAACCATAGAGACCGCGTACCGTCCTGGCAGATAAGGCAGATTAAGCATCAGGACTGGTCCTGTGTCTGCAAAAAAATTATTTGACAAAAACCCTGAAACCTAATTCAGGGCCCCGCAACACCTTTTAAATTTTTTACCGGAACCACACGGACATGGGGCATTGAGTCCGGGTTTGGCAGGTGGAGCGGCAGCTTTTTGTATCTTGATCCGTTTCTGGGCTCTCATGGCCTGAAACATTACGAAAACAGTGGCGCCCACCATTACTACCCACATTATTATGAGTCCCAAGCTCTCAGTCGTGTTGAACCTTTCAGAAGCGAGAAACCAGATCAACGCGATCGTCCATAAGATAATCCAGAAGATTGCATAGTAAGGGCTTTTTATTTTTTTCATTTAATCTTCACGTTCAGTTGCATTAGAAAATCGTGTCACTCAAATTTTCATGTCCACGCTTATATGGACACAAAAACTCGTTTTGTCCAAAGTATATATGTTCGCTAAAACCATGGTCAATATGCTATTAATACAAATTCAACCATAAAATGAACTTGATTCGATAATCAATAACAGAAGGTGAATGGTGAATTTTCTCTTTATAAATGTCAATCACGATGTTGGCTGGGAATCATCTGAAAGCATACCTATTTCACTTGGATATATACTGGCGACTCTTAAAAGTCATGGACACGACGGAGCTATTGTTGATGACCTTCGTGACAGACCACTCACATTTAAAGCTCTGGATCAGGCGATACTGCGTCTGAACCCGTCGTTGATCGGTTTTACGGCCTATCAGAGCGGCATGGATCGAATCCGAATCATAAGCAGGTATATAAAATCGCGGCACAGAAAAATCCTGCTGGCGCTTGGTGGCCCACAAATTTCGGCGATGCCGGCAGAAGCTCTGGAGGATTTGGACGACATAGACATGCTGGTCCGGTCTGAGGGTGAGACGGTCATGTTGGCAGTAGCGAAAGCTTTGAGTCCGGGTGGCGCCCTGGAAACGGTCAATGGAATCACATATCGGCTAGGGGCAAGTGTTGTTGATCAACCCGGCAGAGTGGAGGTTCCGGATGATCTTGATGTCTATCCATCGCCATACCTGAATAACATTATCAATCTGGACGGCAAAGATACTGCCATACTGCTGTCATCCCGTGGATGCAAGAGCAACTGTTTTTTTTGTATCACTCCACTTCTTTGCAAGGGAAAGATTCGTTACCACTCCATAGGCAGGGTAATGGATGAAATGCAGTTGCTGTCGGGGAAAGGCATTGAGCGGTTTTGGTTTGCCGATCCCAATTTCACTGAGAATAGAGCACGGACACTAGAGTTCGTGGAGAAAAAATTACAGTTGGGCATACACACCCCGTTCTGGTTCCAGACGAGGAGTGACCTGATCGATGAAGAGTTGATGGACGCGCTTCACAAGTCCGGAGCCGACACAATGGCATTTGGGCTTGAATCAGCGAGCCCCTCCGTTCTCAAGAACATCAACAAAAAACTGGATGTGAACCAGCTCCGTAAAAATATTGAATACGCTCAATCAATAGGACTCAACACGGAACTATTCACGATATACGGATTGCCCGGTGAAACTGTCGATGACGCCAGGATTACTATCGAGTTCGTCAGATCGCTTGGGATTCCGGTTGAATCAAATTCCGGTTCACAGCAAATGCAGCTCTATTTTGGCTCGGCCTATGAACGCAATCCTTCAAAATACCTGATTAAGCCACTGGACAGGAAAAGGCCTCGATACCTCTCTGCAGGCTCTGATTTCGAAACAGCAGCAATGTCATCTGCGGACATCAACAAGGTAAGGAATCTTTGGGCTCTGGCAAACGAACAACTGGAGCGGGACGTTTATTACAAACAGCGAACATTTGAAATACTGGATTTCTTTCTGGAGAACCAGGATGATCTCAGGGACGAGATACAGTTTTATGCTTACGGAGCCCTCGCAAGCGCCGCGATTGAGGAATTCGGGTTGCTAGACTGGTTCCTCGAAGGGTATGCAAGTAATTCATCATCCGGAGATTCAAGCGTTGATGACATAATAAAGGCGCTTACTTTCTTTCGTGAGACAGATGAAGCGTCCGGCGTGTTCGACAGAATAATCTTTGATTCCAGAAGCTACATGGATGGAGTCCCGTTCACAGGCATCTCTGGCAAATTCTGGGATGTTCTCCTGGGACATGAGCTTTTGCTTCCAGATTTCGAACAGGGATTAACGGGGGTTAAAGCCGGAGACGAAGTGAGTTTTTCCTTTACGTTTCCTCCGGATTACCATCAGGTCGAGCTTGCAGAAAAGACGGTAGAAGTTCATGCAAAGATTCACAAGGTCTTCAGGCCTGTCACGGCCGCCAACCTTACTGAAGTGCGAAATCTCAATATACGAAATCATTATCATTTTGATGATCTTGATGCTTTGAGAGATCAAAATGAGATTTTATATTACCTAACTTTACGAGACATTGATCCCGAACATCTTCTAAAAACTCCGAGTCATTTCCTGACCTTGGCTCACAGATGGGCCAAGCTCGGAAAAAATGAAAAAATTCTGGAACTCGGCAAACTATTAACCAATAAGCCTCCTGCCCTAAGGGCCCTTGCCGACACATTGGCGGCTGCCGGAAAATACGAGTTGGCGCTTGACCACTACGTAGATCAATCCGGAAACCTGGTATCAGGGGTGCTGAAGAGAGTTCGTCTGCTTCTGAGACTTGGTCGGTCAAAACAGGCCACAAAGCTCCTGGAAACTCTTCCGGAGTCTGCAGATCTGGAATTTCAGGAAACGATGCTTGAGTGTTTGAAAGCCGGGGGCGCCGATCCAAACCGTATTCCCTCACTCGAAAGGCATGTGCTGGACCTAAAAGTTAAGAGCGCCCTTGAAAAAGAGATGCTGTCGAGAAAGGGGCCATCCGGTTACGCCCCCGTAATCCATGGATTTCCGGCAGATAAGGATGAGAATTGACCCCCGTTAAAAGCCGGGAGTTTTTCAACAATTCAGGAGATTCAATAACATGAGCAGTGAATCAATAGACACAAATTTTGTAACCTATCATCGGGAAGGCGAAATAGGATTCATTACCCTGAACAGGGCTGAAAAACGAAACGCCCTCAACCTGGCAGTGTGGGAAAATCTTCATTCAGCGGCTCTGGAGGCTCAGAGAGATTTAGAGGCCAGGGTGGTGATTCTCCGCGGAGCTGGAAAGTCATTTTGCGCAGGATTGGATTTAAGCCCGGACAACGATTTGATCAAAACAATTACCGCGGCCCCAAGCGCAAAACAAAAGGTTGATTTTTTCCGGATGGTCAAGAGAATCCAGGCGGCTCACACATGCCTTGAGCAACTGCCACAACCCACCATAGCGGCAATTCACAATCACTGTCTTGGGGCGGGGCTTGAACTAGCTGTCTGTTGCGATATCCGACTGTGTTCCGCTGACGCGACGTTTGCCTTGCCTGAGGCTAGATTGGCGATCATCACCGATGTCGGAGGCTTGCAAAGACTGCCAAAAGTGGTCGGAATGGGGCATGCCAGGGAAATAGCTTTTCGGGGGCACAGGTTTGATTCTGCAAAAGCCTTGGCCATAAATCTTGTTAATGCGGTATTTCCGGACCAAGAGACCCTTGTTAAGGAATCATTGAACATGGCCGCAGAAATTGCCGCCAATCCTCCCTTGGCTGTCCAGGGAGCCAAAGAAGTCTTTCTTTTCTCTGATCATGGCCCATTAACCCAGTCTCTCGACTACAACGCCGCCAGGTCTTCCATGATAATGCCGTCTGAGGACATCTTTGAGGCGATGGCGGCTCACATTCAAAAAAGGCAGGGTGTTTTTAAGGGCGCATGAAAGACCATAGAACACAGTGAAACAATTTTTGCTTCGACTCACCAGGAGGCTGTTTTGATCAAAAAGCTTTTCGAACCAATAAAAATAGGGCCGATTGACCTGTCCAACAGGGTCGTGATGACCGCCATGCACCTGAACTACTCTCCAAACGGAGAAGTCACGGATCAGTTCATCAATTTTTATCAGGCGAGAGCCGCCGGTGGGGCCGGATTGATAATAGTTGGTGGAGCGGAGATTAATGATCAGGCGGCTGGAATAGATCTGATGCTGGCCATAAAGGATGACAAATATATCCCTGGGCTGAAGCGTTTTACCGATACAATCCACCAATATGAAACTAAAGTAGCAGTGCAGTTGTACATGGCCGGCGCCTATTCTTTTTGCAGTCTCAAAGGACTACCGATATTAGCGCCATCCGAATACACCAGTTATTTTACTCGTCAGAAAACCACTCCAATGACTCTTGATGACATTCACAGAGTTCAGAACGACTTTGTAGAGGCCACCAGGCGAGCTAAAGAGGCAGGCTTTGACGCTGTTGAAGTCATAGCCTCGGCGGGTTACCTGATATGCCAGTTTTTGTCACCCAAAACGAACAAACGCGATGATGAGTACGGCGGCTCACTAGAGAACCGTATGCGATTCGGTCTGGAAACAATTTCCAGGGTCAGGGATGCCGCCGGGCCTGATATGGGGGTTTTGGTTCGAGTTGCCGGCAATGATTTTGTTCCGGGAAGCCACACAAACACAGAATCTAAAATATTCGCAAGCGCAGTGGAGAAGGTTGGCGCAGACTGCATAAACGTTACGGGTGGCTGGCATGAAAGCAGGGTTCCCCAGATCACCATGGACCTACCTCATGCCGGCTACGTATACCTTGCGAGAGGTATAAAGGAAAGTGTTTCCCTTCCTGTCATAGGATGTAATCGCATCAACGATCCTTATGTGGCAGAGGAAGTTCTCAAGGAAGGGGTAGCCGATCTGGTAGGTGTAGCGCGCGGCCTGATTGCTGACCCGGATTTCGTGAATAAGGCAAAGGCTGGAAAATCAGATGAGATAAGGCGGTGCGTCGCATGTAACCAGAAGTGTTTTGACCATGTCTTCGCGTTGCAGCCTGTTGGTTGTCTGGTAAACCCTCAAGCCGGCAAGGAAGGCAAAGTCGTAATAAAACCTGCAGAAGCCCCCAAGAAGATTCTTGTGGCCGGCGCAGGCCCTGCCGGTTGTGAATTCGCCCTGACTGCGGCCGAACGAGGTCACAAAGTGATACTGTGTGACAAGGAAAATGAAATTGGCGGCCAGGTTTTTTGGTCCGCAGAGGCGACCAGGAAGACCGATTTTCATTACATCATTGATTACTACAAGGCTACTCTGCCTCGCAGGGGAGTAGAGATCAGGCTGATGACCGAGGTCAATAAAGAACTGGTTTCAAAAGAAAAACCGGACATGGTCGTAATCGCCACTGGAGCCGCTCCATTTAAACCGCCGATTGAAGCCGTCGAGGCGCCTTATGTCTACCAAAGCTGGGATGTTTTGCGAAAAAATGTCCAGACGGGTAAGGATGTGGTCATAGTTGGAGGAGGTTCCGTTGGTTTGGAAACAGCCCTGTTTTTGGCGGAAAAGGGGACGATTTCTCCCGAACAGGTCTATTTTCTCACTATTCATCAGGCGGAGACACAGGAAACCCTCAGAGAACTTGCTCTAAAAGGTGTGAAAAACGTTACTGTCATTGAAATGGCCAGAAGGATGGGGCAGGACATTGGGCCTTCAACACGTTGGGTCATAATGAAAGAGCTTGATTTACGGGGTGTAAAACTTGTGACTCAGGCGAAGATGAAGGAAATTACCGACAACAAAGTCGTCTATACAAATTCAGAAGGCAATGACGTTACTGTTGTAGCGGATTCGGTGGTCCTGGCAATGGGGTCAAGACCCGAAAACTCCCTTGCAAAAGTCCTTGAAGAGAAGGGGATTGAAATAAAAGTCATAGGTGACGCAAAAAAATGTGGGCGCATCGGCAATGCGATAGATGATGGATTCGCTCTAGGGGCGTCTGTATAAAATTCCATATTGATAAGCGCGGCCAAGACTGGCGTGGATTCGTTCACCCTGGCCGCAGCCGATTCATTTCAGGAGGCTACGGGCGGTTCACTTTGAACCGCTCCACACGCCTCTAAGTTATTTTACACTTTTGGATGTGCCCGTTCTTGTCATGAATCCCGAAAAATGAAGTTTGTCAAACGCGCACGAATCTATACATTTCCCACAATTGACACAAAGCAGATTTTCAGATTCCATGTAAGGCGCAAGCCCCATCGGACACGCCTGGACGCATGATGTTTCTTTGCAACATGGCGCAGAAGGATTTCTGGAACTTGAGATAACTGAAACGGTGATGGGAAGCCTGAAAAGAGATATGACAGATCCAGTGGGACAAAAGACCCTACACCAAATCTTGGGCGCCAGCAAAAACTGAATGCCAAGCAGCGCCACGATGAATCCAAATTCCAGTGAGACAACTCTCTCTTTGACAATTATCATGGCCTCTGTGCTCATAACCGCCGGAGCGTTTATGTAGTTAAGAACAGGCATACCCAACGCCCCGGCTACGGCCGTGCCGGCAAGCAAAAAAGAAAACCGAATGAAATTAGCTTTGAAGGAAGACTGAACCACTAAAAGCTGTGGTTTTGTTTTGCCTGGAAAAATCTTGCGTGCAAAGCTTCTGAGAGAATCAATTCCTTCTGAGACGAATAGAAAGGGACAAAGCCAGCCGCACCAAACCCGACCCAGCAAAAGCGCCATGAATAGCGGAAAGACAACTGAAGCCAGCAAAGGCAAAGTGAATTCACCTGCGGCAAATATCGCCTGGAGAATCACTGAAGGATCAGCCACCCCTAAACCGCCAAAATTTATGGCATAGAAAGTTCCAGTGACAAAATATATCTCATAGATGTTCAGGACCGGAACCACGAACATCAGACAAAAAACCAGGAGTTGCGACACTCTTCTGTAGGGTAGATACATCAATCCCAATCTCCCTTGATCCTGGGTTTTTCAAAAGGAAAATCAAATTTTGGCTCTTGTCCTGAACTGTCGATCTTGTATTTCTGATCCAGCAGGCTCTCACCACTCAGGGGTTTTTTAGAAGTTTGAGGTTCATGAGATTGGCTCGAATCGAAATGAGTCCTCGCCTTTCTATAATAAAAACCGGCTTCATCAGTGCGTCCCATACCCGTTGGAAATACATTAATTGCCCTTTTGGGCCTGGTCGGGCACCTTTCAACACAGATGCCACATCCTACACAACCATCCAAAATGACAGGAAATAGATTGTCCTTTAGGGTGATCGCTTTGTCCTGCAAAGGACAAACATTGTAGCAGGTGTTGCAAAGAGCCCCAATTCTCTGGAGTGATTCATCAGGAATGACGTCGTGCTCCAGAAACAGGTGGCTATAACAGATCGATGGTTCAATCCTCGCTTTTCCCATCGCTACTTTCGAAGGAGTCTTCAGATTCTTGTCCAGAGCCCCCGTAGGACACAACCTGCAGCATGCCATGCACAGGTAACACCCTTTGGTTTCAGGAAACACATAGGGTGTTCCTATGGTAACCCCCCAGCCGGCTCTCTTGATGGAATTATAGGGGCATACCTCCATACAGCGGTTGCAGCGAATGCACAGAGCCATGAATCTTTGCTCGTCCACAGCTCCCGGAGGTCGTAAACTGTTGACAGAATAATTTTCAAAAAGGTTACTCTGTTTAGTGGAAAATATTCTTCTCAAAAATGTAATGAAATCTGAACTCACGGTTCTACTCATCCAATATAAAGAATTGCGACAGACAAAAAACAGCTTGAGGCAATGAAAACTTGACCATTTAATCGGTCGAACAGCTCTTTAGCGCCTCAATCTCTTCCTCAAAATTGATGTAAATATGTCCGATATCGATGATTTCTGGAATCTGTGATCTCAAGTGTTTGCAGAATGTCTCAAGTTCATCCTGGCTTTCAGCCTCGAAATTAACTATGAGTTCCGATCCATTTTCAGAAGCTACCTGAAATGTTACCGGTTTAAACTCGCGAAGTCGTTCCTTGACACGATCAGAATCGTTAGGACTTATAAATATGGCGCTTCCTGTGATAACCAATTAGGGATCCTGATGGTCTCTGTCTGCAGGTTGGAGGGGGCCACAACGACCGGCCCTGACTCCAGCCTGCAGGAAAAACAGGTGTTAAAGTTTGACCGGAAAAGTGGCATTGACGTCATGAATCACCATCATGTCAGCCACATCTTTGGGGTCTCCGACTCTTTCCATTTTTACGGCGCAAATTTTGAATTCGGGTTGTTTTGAACCGTCATCGAAAGCATCGATTGTGACTCTGTTGATCATTCGGTCCCAATCCTGGTCGAACCACGGCACAAAGAGAATGCCCGGCAATGAGTTCTTTACAACACGGGCCGGTAAAACGTTGAATCCTCTTCTACTGGTAATTTTAACCATGTCTCCGTTGCTGATTCCATAGGCCTCAGCGTCTTTTGGATTTATCTCTATGAAAGCGTTTGGCTGCGAGCGGGCAATTTCCGGAACGCGCATGGTCATGGTTCCTGAATGCCACTGCTCAATGGTGCGCCCTGTAGTGAGGAAAAATGGATATTCCTTGTCGGGCGGCTCCTCCGGGCCTTTGTAAGGTCTCAGAAAGACATTGGCTTTGCCCTCATGTTGCTTGTCCCCATAGAAATAGACCATAGCCGTAGCAGGAACCTTAACAATTTCAGGCATATTCATCAACGGATCATGACCCCGAACGTAACGCCGCGCAGTTCCAGGGCTCTTTTCGTTGGGACATGGCCATTGAAAGCCTTCCTCTGATTCAAGAAGACGGGCCCTGGTAATGCCGTAGAGAGTATGCTCGGTCATTTTGACGCATTCGCGATAATCATCCCATGCCATGGCGTAAGCCGCTGTAGGATCGTCCATGTTCCACGGGATCAATTTTTCAAAGCCCATCCTCTTAGCAATCTGGGCTGCAATCCAGACATCGGATTTAGCCTCGCCGGGTGGTTCGACACACTTTGTTGTCAACTGGCTTCGGCGCTCGGAACACCCGTAAACACCGCCCTTTTCGTAGATGAAGGCCGCCGGCAGTATGACGTCAGCCAACTGAGTGGTTCTGGTTGGGAAAATGTCTAGGACGACCAAAAATCCGTCCTTCATACCCTTGAAATATTTGGGAGCGTTTGGCAGTGACTGAGCTGGGTTAGTCGTGCAAACAATCATACCCTTCAAAGGCTTTGACTGATCATCCTCTGCTCCCAACTTTGCAAACATTTCCATGGTGTGGAAGCCAGGTTTGGGATCAATGGAACCGGCAGGAATTTTCCAGGATTTTTCACAGTCCGCTCTAGCGACAGGATCTGTTATGGCGCGGGTCCCGGGCAGTAGCTGACAGAGCGAACCGGTTTCTCTCACCCCACCACAGGCGTTTGGTTGGCCTGTGATTGAAAAGGAATCAGCGCCTTCCCTGCAGATATTTCCCGAAATCAGGTGAAGATTGTGAATGAGGTTGTTTGCCCAGACTCCTCGGGTTCTCTGATTCAGCCCCATTGTCCATAAGCTCATACTGGGCCCGTGGGCCCCAAACAATCTGGCAGCCTCTTTGATGTTCGCGGCAGGACATCTGGTGATTTTTTCTACGGCTTCCGGCGTAAACTGCTCGAGGAAATCGGCATAAGCCTTAAAATCGACGACCTGTGATCCAGTGTTGAATCTGCATAAATTGTCTATGTAGAACTTGTCGATCCAACCGTTCTTGACCAGTTCCCTAGCCATGCAATGAAAAACCGCAAGATCGGTTCCGGGATCAGCAGGCAGCCACACGTCGGCTATCCTCGCTGTAGCTGTCAAGCGTGGTTCGCAAACTATTACCTTGACATTGTCCGGGTCTTTCATCTTGTGACGGGCCACCCGTCTGAAGAGAATAGGGTGACATTCCGCTGTATTCGAGCCCACAAGAAATAAGGTACGCGCCTTTTCAATATCAGCGTATGAACCGGCCGGTTCATCGGTCCCAAACGTAGTAATGTATCCTCCGACGGCGGATGCCATGCATAGCCTGGGATTTCCCTCGACCATGTTGGATTTGAATCCGCCTTTCCACAACTTGTTGAAAGTATAACTCTCTTCGGTCATGCACTGCCCTGATCCATAGTATGCGACAGCGTCCTTACCGTGTTTCTGCTGGAGTTCCTTAAACTTGTTGGCGACCTTGTCCAAAGCTTCATCCCATGTCACCCGTTTAAACTTTCCATCCTGACCCAAGACCATGGGGTATTTGAGACGATCCGGGTGATACATGCTGGTGTAGCCTTTGAATCCCTTGACGCATAAAAAGCCGAAGTTTGTGGCGGCCTTGGGGTTACCACGCAAGCCCACCAACTCCCCTTTGCGGACTCCCGCATAGATGCCGCAGCCGGTGCCGCAGAATCTGCAGGTTCCTTTTATCCACTTGTCAACTTCTATTTCTTCCTCAGCAAAGGCTGACTTAGCAAATGGTATGTTCAAAGCCGAAGCGGCAAATGCCGCAGCGGACAATTTTATCATTTCTCTTCTGGATATGTTCATCAAACTTCCTCCAAGGCTTCTTCAGTATTTGGGCAAATTAAAATCCAGGCACATTGAAACGATCTGCCCGGCCAGGAGAGAATTTTTCATATTGCTGAATCTTGTGCGCAGTGAACCAATGGGCCTTGTGACAGAAAGAGCAGTTGGTTACCAAGGCTGCCGGCGGCAAGTTGTGAACCTGCTCGGAATGGCAACCGATACATACTGATTTATCGGGCCTGGCGCGATAATTCAGGGCATCGCCATGGCATATTCCGCACTTCATGTTATTTATCCCGTGCTTGGACGCCAGCCACTGGTTGTAACTGGCAGGAGTCTCTTTTTTATGACATTCCATGCAGTCCTGTTTTCCAAACTGGACTCTATGAGCGTCCGGTTTTTCCCCAGGAGCCAGCGGCGGAGCAATGAACTCCTTCCATTTTGGGTCCAGCGAGCCCGGTTTGTTCAATGCCTGAGGCCCACCAGCCGGGGCCATGTCCGCTGCTCTGAGCGATACCGATACGCAGCAAATCATCCCCACTATGATAAAGAAGTAGACGGCGCTTTTCATCTTCCGTTCCTCTCACCCATGAATTTTATATTGATTTAAAAAAGGAAACTTTTTAACAGTTTACTCTCATTTACGTTCGCGCAACGCCTCAATCAAGGCTGG
This sequence comes from uncultured Syntrophaceae bacterium, assembly GCA_964628605.1. GTDB lineage: Bacteria > Desulfobacterota > Desulfomonilia > Desulfomonilales > Desulfomonilaceae > CAITZA01. The sequence continues at coordinate 3,786 of CAZVOU010000356.1, read as the reverse complement.
TACGGCCGGAGTTCCTATAGCCGCCAGAGTGTCACCGGCCCTCTTGGAAATTGCCGGGTTTGAGTCTTTTAACAGCACAATCAGCGGAGCCACTGACGCCTTGCCTATTGCCGCAAGCGCGAGTGAAGCGTTTTCTGAACCCACACCGCCTTTTTTAAGCGAAATCACCAGTTGATCCACCGCTGGAGTCCCAATTCTGGCCAAGGCTTCGCCAGCCGAGGCTGAAACTAGCGTGTTTCCGCTTTCCATGGACTTTATCAGGGAAGGAATGCTTTCAGTCCCGAAACTAGACAAGGCGGTGACAGCTGCTTCCCTGGTCTTCTTGCTGTCATCGTTGAGCAAATTTGCAAGTTCAGGAATGGATCCTTTTGCCGAAGGCCCAATTCCCAAGATAGCCAGGGCAGCCGCCTCCCGAACTAGAGCATCCTTGTCCTTGAGGGCTCCCAACAAAGCATTCAGGGCTGGAGAGGCATCCAGACCATATTCCGCTATGGCATTCACAGCTCCCAAACGCACGAATTCCGACTGGTTCTTCAAGGCGGAAATCAGAGCCGGCAGAGCATCCTTGGGCGCAATTTTCAGACCTTTGAGTTCCACTATGGCGTTGGACGCTACGGATGGATTGAGACTATTCAGATCGACAAGAAGTTCTGTTGCCGACTTAGGTAGCGCAGGAGGTTTGGCTTCTCGCGAACCTGGCTGCTGCGCGAATGCCGAGCTGAACGACGCCACAAACAACAGAAATGAAAAGAAGACGACGCTCAGGCTACGACAAGCTGCTTTACGGCAATTTGTGAGGCAGTCCATTTTAAGCCCTCCCAGCAACGAGGGATCGGTTCATGGACGAGCTTTTGGTGAATTCTCCGGTTTCAATGGGAAGCACTATTTTGAGATTGATTGTAAGGATCAATAGACCGATAGACCAGATTCCCAGACTGACCAGAATTTCAAGGGTGGTCGGAGCGTATTCCCAGACTTCTCCCAAAGTAGCAGGGATAAAGCCGGGGATGATAAGCCCCATTCCCTTTTCAATCCAGATTCCGATGATTATCAAAACGCAACCAAGGTTGAGAGTGGGAAACCATTTCCGGGTGTAAGGAATCAAAAAGATGATGAAAGCTGTAACGTTGAAAGCGAAGGCGGTCCAAATCCACGGAACGAGCCTGCCTTTGCCGTCCATTCCGATGTACAAATATTTCAGCGGAGAAAGATGATGGGTGTCGGAATATAATTCCTTAAAAAATTCCGCGCCCAGGAGAAACAGGTTTATAGCCATGGCTACGCAAATCATTTCGGCTATCTTATGTAGCGCCTCGTCTTTAACGTGAAATTTGGAAAAATGTCTCACGATCTGGAATAGCAGAATGATGAGCGCCGGACCTGAACAGAAAGCCGAAGCAAGAAAACGGGGCGCCAGAATGGATGCGTTCCAGAAAGGTCTGGCAGCCAATCCATTGTAGATGAAGGCCGTGACAGTGTGGATACTTACTGCCCAAGGTATGGACAAAAGGATGAACGGCAGTAGAAAGTGGTAATTCACAGGCTTTTCGTTGTACGCCTTGTAAATGATGTATCCCGGGATCAAGAGATTCAGGAATAAATAGCCGTTGAGCACCACAATGTCCCAACCGAGGAGTGAGGATGGAAGGTTAAGTATTCCAATCCCTGGCAAAATATGCCAGACCCTGTCCGGCCGACCCAAATCGGCAGTAACGAACATCATGCACATTAGAAGAGCGCTGATGGCGAGAACCTCACCAACGATCACAATGTCCTTGATTGGGCCGAAATCATAAAGATAGGCCGGAATTATGAGCAAAACGGCTGCGGCCGCCACTCCGACGAGAAAAGTAAAGTTACCCAGGTAAAAGCCCCAGGAAACATAATTGGTCATGCCGGTGGCGATGAGCCCTTCCTGTAACTGCCTGACATACGCCGCTATTCCAACTGCCGCCAGAACCAAGAGGATAGAGACCCATGCATAATATATCGGTGGACCTATCAGGATTCTCTTAACGGCTTGGACTATGAAGTTTTTCATCTTGGCCCTCACCAGTTATGTTGCAAAGAAGTAGTAGAACTTCGGTTGAGTGTTCAATTCTGACTTCAGGCGGAAGACTCTCTTGTTCCTGATGATCTTGCTGATCTCACTTTCAGGATCAAGCAGGTTGCCGAATTTTCGCGCGCCGACGGGACATATCTCAACACAGGCTGGGTATTTTCCAACCCTCACGCGTTGAATGCAGAATGTGCATTTTTCGACCACGTTTTTCATTCTTGGTCTATTACCCAGATAATGGGTGACTGTGTTAATGCTCTCCGGAGGAATGACCGGGGCCGCAAAATTGAACCACCGTCCCATGTAAGGGCAAGCCGCCATGCAATACCTACATCCAATGCACCAGTTATAATCAACCACCACTATACCGTCCGGCTCAGTCCACGTAGCCTTGACCGGACAAACTTTGGTGCATGGGGCGTTAGCGCAGTGCTGGCATTGCACTGGCATGTAGTAGTATCCGTCCTGTGGGACCTCCTCCGGGTCGTAATATATGGTGGCGTGCTCCAGATCCATGTCGCCATCCTTGAATCGCAAAACCCTGATGTACTGAATCTGGGGGTCCCTGGACTGATTGTTTTCATCCACGCACGCGTAGACGCATTTTCTGCAACCGATACATCTTTGAATGTCTAGCGCATATCCGAAGAGAGTGGCGTCGATTGGTCCTTCGGCGCCGACTACGAAATCCTTGCCATACTTCTCCTTGTACTCTCTTCGGAGGCGTTCCAGAGTTTGTTCAATTTCCTCTTTGGTCATCCTCTGAAAATTCTTTTGAGCAAACTCCTCCCACGAACAGGAACTCACCGCCAGCATACCCAGGACACTCGCTGCTCCCGCAAGGAAAGTCCTCCGGTTGGGAAGCTCGTGATTGTTCACGACTGCATTTGAGTTCCCCTGATCGGCCGGAGGTCTATCCCCTGTTGATGAGTCTGGCTCTGATGATTTTATATATCTCATCGTAGCAACCCTTAATGCTTGGCTCTCCCGTCAGTTGGAGTCCAAGGTTTTTTTGGTGGAGGCATAGGGGCCATTGGTTTAAATTTTGGGTTATGTGGATCATGGCAGGTAATGCACAGATAGTAATTCTTTGCTCCATTCCATGAGCCTGTGCGTTTGCCATGGATACCGTCACGCCAATCCCTGTAAATGGTGCCGTGGCATTTACCGCATAAAAGATAGGACTGCTCGAATTCTATGACCTTCCCATCACTAAGCGGCAGTAAATAATTTCGGTTATCGGGGTGATGGCAATCCAGACACCACAACCTGATACCTCCATGATTCAGACGTATATTACTATGGACTAAAATATCCTCTCGACGCTTGAAGTTGACCGGAAAATCTTTCTCCGGTCCGTGACACGCCCGACAGGGCGTTATAGTCTTGGGCAGCGGCCTCAACGGCACAGGGAATTCCTGTTCAGAAGTCGGGGCCTGTATTTCCTTCATAGCTTCGGCGTCCTCTTGAGACTGTCCGAAGGCCGGTCCGGAAAGAAGGTCAATACAGGCGACCCCAACTCCCAACGTCAATGCCATGACTAGAGGTATGAACATTTTTGGTTTCATGACTCAGCCCTTGTTTGACTTACACAAGACGGTCGATGATCATTTAACCTCTTTACCGCCATATCTTTGCTGATAGTAAGCCTCAATCTTCTGAAGCTCTTCCTTGCTCATGCCGTCCTTGTACCATTTGTGCATTGGATCCTTGTAGACCAATTCATT
>CAZVOU010000355.1:0-1882 GCA_964628605.1 uncultured Syntrophaceae bacterium | reverse complement strand
TCAAACCACCGTGATTCTTTGGTCTTGCTGTTCCTTGCCGCTTTTTTTTCAGGCCTCCCCGCTCTCGTCAGGATCAACGGACTGGGACTTCCGCCGGCACTGGCTATTTACCTGTGGTCGATCTATCCAGGAGACTCAGGAGCAAAAAGATTCATTCGTCCTCTGTTGTTCCTGGGCGTTTCTCTTTGTTTGCCAATGGCCTGGGAGTATTACAAGTCCGGCTTTCCAGTATCCACTCAGGAGGGGGAATATTTTCGAGCAGTAACCGGTCGATCTGTTGAGACTCAGATCGCGGTCATTCTTAACGCTGCTTGGGAATATTTGTTTGAAACCGCCTACGCATTGACAGGCATTTCCATGCGCACGGTTGGGCTGGAATTGATATTGTTTCTTGGAATTTGCTGCGGTTTTATAATGGCCATCAGGTCCGGAGAAAGGCTTTTCACCGTTTTCACCCTTGTACAGGCTCTTGGTCTGCTTCTGAGTTCTGCAGGAAGCCGATATATAGCCCCGCTCATTCCGGGTCTTTATCTGTTCCTGGGGCTTGGGGTAACAAAATTTTTGAGCCTGTTAAAATATCCGGTCAATCGCCTCCCTCTATTCCGCCAAAAAATAGTATTTTATTTATTTATGTTATTTGCCGTCACAAATCTTGGGGCAAATGTTCAAACCATATATCAGGCAAGGAACGCTGTTGAGCCTTACGGCGCTGAACTGCCTAAAGACACGGCTTTTTTCTCAGCGGCCCAGTGGATCAGGAAACATGATCCGGACGCTCGTATCCTGTCCATGAATCCTCGGATTTTAAGGTATCTCACTGGCGCCAAGACCACTGATATTCTGAGGTCCGGAGTTCCTGAGCACCTTGCATGGGTCTCTACCCAAAAGGAAATTTCACTAATCCTGGAAAAAAACCGCCCCAACTATCTCTTTGTTGATTCGAAGAACGGCAATTTGAAGGACGCAATACTCAAGACCCTCACAAAACATGATTGTCGTTTGATTGAGATAGAAGAGGCTCGTTCAGGATCCAGATTCAGTCTCTGGAAGATTCTCCCCTGCGCCCAGTGAACGCTCCAACTATAAGATGTCGGGACACGACCGGACAATTCATCCATTACCAGAGAAGCATGGATGCAAATCTTCGTGCGCCCTGAAGTCAATGGATTCAAAGTCATCTATTTGGCCACACGGGTCGATGAGCTTGACAAAATGCCCACCAAGCGGCTTTATTGATTTCCTTAAATTGTCGGGTTCGAGTAACCGGAATGGGTTTTATAGGGTGGCATCATGCCTGCCCCACAAGAGCTTCCTATACCAAGAGGGTAGTCATTAGCACAATTTCCGAGATTACCAACAAGTCACAAATGACGCATATTTTTCATCCTACATATCGTCCCGATATAGACGGCCTGAGAGCGGTGGCCATCTTGTCCGTTCTGGGTTTTCATGTTTTCCCGGACTTTTTTAGAGGCGGTTTCATTGGCGTAGACATCTTTTTTGTGATCTCCGGCTTTCTCATTTCCAACATCATTTTCAGAAGTCTGGAAGCAGGCAGTTTCACTTATGCCGAATTTTATGTTCGCCGTATTCGAAGGATATTTCCGGCGTTGATCGTGGTACTGACAACCACCTTCGTCATCGGATATTTCGTACTGCTACCGGATGAATTCAGCAGCCTGGGGAAACACATTCTGGGTGGGTCCTTATTTGTCTCGAATCTGGTTTTGTGGGGAGAAAGTGGCTATTTCGACACAGTATCCGAGCTAAAGCCTCTACTGAATCTGTGGTCTCTTGGGGTTGAAGAGCAATATTACATCCTTTGGCCCCTCTTGGTAGCGTTGATATGGAAACGGTCGAGGAGTTTCCCGACAATAGTTCT